>NZ_JBFAWH010000005.1:0-339591 GCF_040680235.1 Streptomyces sp. NPDC052101 | reverse complement strand
CGTTGATTTTTGGCACGCTGTTGAGTTCTCAAGGAACGGTCGCTTCCTTTGTACTCACCCTCTCGGGCTTTCCTCCGGGCTTCCCTTCGTTCTTGTGTTTCCGACTCTATCAGATCCTTTCGGCGTCCGATTCCCGGTCGGCGGGATTTGTCTCGAGGTTTTCGGCTCTCGCCGTCGCCCTTTCGACATTCACTACGTTAGCTCATTCTCTCGGCGACTCATAATCGAGTCTCGCGGCTTCGAATTCGGGCATGCAGGCACGCCGAAATCGACCCCGCTGAGGGGTTGTAGCTGAGTAGTGGATGGCCGCTCCGGCTGCAGGCGATTGCCGTACCCGGTTCAGCGGCTCGGGATACGTTACGCACCTTGGGAAGGCGCGTCAACTTGAGCGGCGCCTCGGTACATGGGGCCGATAGGGGCTCACCGTCGGGTCGCCCGCCGCCCAGTAACGCCAGGGATGGATGCCGCCGTTCCCGCCTTCGCCGGCGACTCCGGTGCGGGGGCCGCTTCGTACCTGGTCAGCGGGTACCGGCGTACCGGTCAGCATCCGCAACGGAGTCTCGTCCAAGGCGCACGCGTCCGTGCCGTCCAGGGTGCGGTCGACTTCCAGGGCCGTCGCGAGGCGGGCCGGACCCTTGGCCAGTTCCTTGTCGTTCCGGGCCGAAACTCGCCGTTTGCGAGCCAGTTCGATGCCCTCGACGACCTCGCCTGCGCGCAGCAGGACGGCGCTCGCCCGGCCCTCGGGGCCACAGACGAGGTTCATGCAGTGCCACATGCCGTAGGTGAAGTAGACGTATACGTGTCCGGGGGGACCGAACATCACCGCGTTGCGGGTGGTGCGGCCACGGTAGGCGTGTGAGCCGGGGTCGTTCGGGCCGTCGTACGCCTCGACCTCCGTGAGGCGGACGGCGATCGGGCCGTCGGGTGTCGTACGGACCAAGATGCGGCCGAGGAGGTCGGGCGCCACCTCCAGGACCGGGCGGTCGAAGAACTGTCTGGTCAGTGGCGTACGGTCCGGGGGCGCGATCATGCCCTCCGAGGGTAGTGCAGAGGGGACACCACGCCGGCGGAACCGGTCGGGGGCGGAGCGCGTTTGTAGGGGTCGAGGGTCCTTCGTAAAGGGAGAGTCAATGGCGTTCAAGAAGCTGCTCGCGAGCCTCGGTGCCGGTGGGGCGTCGGTGGAGACGGTGATCACCGAGGTCAATGTGGTGCCGGGCGGTGTCGTCCAGGGCGAGGTGCGCATCCAGGGCGGCTCGGTGAACCAGGACATCGAGGGGCTGTCCGTCGGTCTGCAGGCCAAGGTCGAGGTGGAGAGCGGAGACCAGGAGTACAAGCAGGACATCGAGTTCACGAAGGTGCGGCTCGGTGGTGCCTTCGAGCTGCAGGCCGGGGCCGTGCACGCGGTGCCGTTCGGGCTGGAGATCCCCTGGGAGACGCCGGTCACCATGATCGACGGGCAGGCGCTGCGCGGGATGCACATCGGTGTGACGACCGAGCTGGCGATCGCCCGGGCCGTGGACTCCTCCGATCTGGACCCGATCAACGTGCATCCGCTGCCGGCGCAGAAGGCGATCCTGGACGCGTTCATCCAGCTGGGCTTCCGTTTCAAGAACGCGGACATGGAGCGCGGCCACATCCGGGGCACCCGGCAGCGGCTGCCGTTCTACCAGGAGATCGAGTTCTACCCGCCGTCGCAGTACCGGGGTCTGAACCAGGTCGAGCTGAGCTTCGTGGCCGACGAGCACGCGATGGACGTCGTACTGGAGATGGACAAGAAGCCGGGTCTGTTCAGCGAGGGCTCGGACACCTACCGGTCCTTCCAGGTGGGGCTGTACGACTGGCAGGGGACCGACTGGGCGGCTTATCTGAACCAGTGGCTGTCCGAGGTCGGCAGCAAGCGCAACTGGTTCTAGGCTCGGGAACTGCTGGTTGCAGATCATCGATCAGGAGGTACCGAGGTGACCGAGCTCAAGCGGCGGCCGCTCCCCCATGACTTCCATCCGCCCGTGCCGTCGTTCACGGTGACGAGCGCGGACATCGAGGAGGGGGCGACGCTCAAGAGCGCCCAGGTCTATGCGGAGGGCAACACCTCTCCGCAGCTGCGCTGGGAGGGCTTCCCGCCGCAGACCAAGAGCTTCGCCGTGACCTGCTACGACCCCGATGCGCCGACCGGCAGCGGGTTCTGGCACTGGGTCCTGTTCGACATCCCGGCCTCCGTGACGGAGCTGCCGGCGGGTGCGGGCAGCGGCAAGTTCGAGGGCCTGCCCGACGGCGCGGTGCATGTGCGCAACGACTACGGGGCGAAGGACTTCGGCGGTGCCGCGCCGCCGCCCGGGGACGGGCCGCACCGGTACGTCTTCACGGTGTACGCGGTGGACCAGGAGAAGCTGGGTCCGGGTGCCGATGTCTCGCCCGCCGTGGTCGGCTTCAATCTGCGGTTCCACGCGATCGCGCGGGCTCAGCTCATCGGTGAGTACGAGAACCCCGCGCGCGGCTGACGGCATAGTACGGATTCAGCCGAGCGTTCATTGAACGTTTGCCCGCCTCCGGTCTTGGAAGTGATCGGGGGCGGGCATTTTTTATTGCGTTGTCCATCTCGGCGCGCCCGTCCAGAGTTGATCCAAGCCCGCCGGGGGGTGGGCAGGTGCGCACAGGAGGTGGGCTGGATGCGGGACACGCTGGTGCTGAACGCGAGCTTCGAGCCGCTGTCGACGGTGACGCTGAATCGAGCCGTCGTTCTGGTGCTGCAGGACAAGGCCGTCGTCGAGCAGGCCCATCCCGAACTGCGTATGCGCGGTGCCGATCTGGACATACCGGCGCCCCGGGTGATCAGGCTGTGCAGATACGTACGGGTGCCGTTCCGAAGACAAGCGCCGTGGTCGAGGCGGGGTGTGCTGGTCCGGGACCGGCACCGGTGCGCGTACTGCGGGCGCAGGGCCACGACCGTGGACCATGTGGTCCCTCGGGCGCAGGGCGGTGCGGACGCGTGGCTGAATACCGTCGCCTCGTGCGCGGAGGACAACCATCGCAAGGCGGACCGGACTCCGGAGCAGGCGGGTATGCCGTTGCTCCGGCAGCCGTTCGAGCCGACGCCGCAGGACGCGATGCTGCTGGCGCTGGGTGCCGATGAGTTCGAGGCGCTTCCGGAGTGGCTGTCACAGAGCGCCGCGTAGCTGATACGGGCGTGGCTGATACGGCGTAGCTGATACAGGCGTAGCTGATAGGTGCAGGGGCTCGCCTTCCGAGGAAGGCGAGCCCCTGTCTGTGTCCACGTCCAAGGACGTCAGTCGATCTGCGGCTTCTCTCGGCGCTCCGATCCCCCGCCGTTGCCGTTGGACGATGAGCCGTTGTTGCCCGAACCGCCGCCCAGGGGGCCGAAGTTGCCCATGGCGCCGGAGAGGCCCTTGAGGGCGTCGCCGATCTCGCTGGGGACGATCCAGAGCTTGTTGGCGTCGCCCTCGGCGATCTTCGGGAGCATCTGGAGGTACTGGTAGGAGAGAAGCTTCTGGTCCGGGTCGCCGGCGTGGATCGCCTCGAAGACCGTGCGGACCGCCTGGGCTTCGCCTTCCGCGCGGAGGGCCGCCGCCTTGGCCTCACCCTCGGCGCGCAGGATCTGGGACTGCTTCTCGCCCTCCGCGGTGAGGATGGCGGCCTGGCGCGTGCCTTCGGCGGTGAGGATCGCGGCGCGCTTGTCACGGTCGGCGCGCATCTGCTTCTCCATCGAGTCCTGGATGGAGGTCGGGGGCTCGATGGCCTTCAGCTCGACGCGGTTGACGCGGATGCCCCACTTGCCCGTCGCCTCGTCGAGGACGCCGCGCAGGGCCGCGTTGATCTCCTCGCGGGAGGTCAGGGTGCGTTCCAGGTCCATGCCGCCGATGATGTTGCGGAGCGTGGTGACCGTCAGCTGCTCGATCGCCTGGATGTAGCTGGCGACCTCGTAGGTGGCCGCGCGGGCGTCGGTCACCTGGTAGTAGATGACCGTGTCGATGTTGACCACCAGGTTGTCCTGGGTGATCACCGGCTGGGGCGGGAACGGCACGACCTGTTCACGCAGGTCGATGCGGTTGCGGATGGTGTCGATGAACGGGACCACGATGTTGAGGCCCGCGTTCAGGGTGCGTGTGTAGCGGCCGAAGCGCTCGACGATGGCGGCGCTGGCCTGTGGGATGACCTGGATGGTCTTGATCAGGGCGATGAAGACCAACACCACCAGAATGACCAGGACGATGATGACCGGTTCCATCGTGTTCCCCGTACCCCTCTCCGCCTCGGCGCCTTCGGCAGATCTCGTGCCTGTAGAAGATCTTGCTGGTCGAGTCTGACAGACCTTCGCCCCGCTCGTGGGCCGGATGCACCCAACTCATGGGCCGGATGCCTCAGATGACGATGGCGGTGGCCCCTTCGATCTCCACGACGTCCACCTCCTGGCCCACTTCGTAGGCGCTGTCGGTGTCGAGGGAGCGGGCCGACCAGATCTCTCCGGCGAGCTTGATACGGCCGCCGGAGCCGTCGACGCGCTCCAGGACGACCGCCTGCCTGCCCTTCAGGGCGTCGACACCGGTGACGAGTCGGGGGCGTTGTCTGCTGTGCCGGGCCGCGATGGGGCGGACCACGGCGATGAGTGCGACGGAGACGACGACGAACGCGAGGACCTGGATCACGGTGTTGAGGCCGAGTCCCGCCACGATCGCGGCCGCGACGGCTCCCACCGCGAGCATGCCGAACTCCGGCAGGGCGGTGACCACGAGCGGGATTCCGAGCGCCGCCGCGCCGACGAGCCACCACACCCATGCGTCGATGTCGTTCACATGGTCATGGTAGGGCCGGGGCCGGTCGGCGGACAGGGCGCGAAGGTGAAGCGCGCAGGGTCAGGACAGGGGGAGGCCCTGGGCGGTCCAGCGGTCGCCGACCTGCTCGACGACGAGCGGGAGACCGAAGCAGCGGGAGAGGTTGCGGGAGGTCAGTTCCAGCTCGATCGGGCCGGCGGCGAGGACCTTGCCCTGGCGGATCATGAGGACGTGGGTGAAGCCCGGGGCGATCTCCTCGACATGGTGGGTGACCATGATCATCGAGGGGGCGATGGGGTCGCGGGCGAGCCGGCCGAGGCGGCGGACGAGGTCCTCGCGGCCGCCGAGGTCGAGACCGGCGGCGGGCTCGTCGAGCAGGAGCAGCTCGGGGTCGGTCATCAGGGCGCGGGCGATCAGGGTGCGCTTGCGCTCGCCCTCGGAGAGGGTGCCGAAGTTCCGGTCGAGGTAGTCGCTCATGCCGAGGCGGTCGAGGAAGGCGCGGGCGCGCTGCTCGTCGACGTCCTCGTACTCCTCCTGCCAGCCGGCGGTCATGCCGTAGGCGGCGGTGAGGACCGTCTGCAGGACCGTCTGGCGCTTGGGGAGCTTCTCGGCCAGGGCGATGCCGGCCACGCCGATGCGGGGGCGCAGCTCGAAGACGTCGACCCTGCCGAGGGTGTCGCCGAGGACGGTGGCGGTGCCCTTGCTGGGGAAGAGGTAGCTGGAGGCGACGTTCAGGAGGGTGGTCTTGCCGGCGCCGTTGGGGCCGAGGATGACCCAGCGCTCGCCCTCCTTCACCGACCAGGAGACCTGGTCCACCAGAGCCCGGCCCTCGCGGACCACGGATACGTCCTGAAGCTCCAGAACATCGCTCATGAGCGCGTTGTCTCCCCTTGCAGTGTGGCCGGTCTCGGCTGTCGCGTACGCCTGTGGCTCGGTCCGCCGCGCCGATGGGCGCAGCCCTTATGAAATCTACGCCACGAGTGCCCGGCTCCATTCCATCGGTCCGGTCCTTAGGGTGGGGGCATGCTCTCGGAACCGCGTTCAGGACGCCTTGCCGCTTGGGGAAATGCCCTTTTGGCCGGACTTGTCTCGCCGGATGACGCCGTGCTCGCCATTGTGGGCGAGGACACGGTGCACCGGGTGGAAGGGCTGCCCGGGGAGTCCGCGCCGGTCGGCCTCACGCTCGCGCTGGGGCGGCTGCGGACGCTGGGGGTGACCGGCCTGCGGGTGGCGCTGCCCGCGCCGGGGCATCCGCTGGGTCTGAGCGGGCCGCCGGAGTTCAACGCGCGGGCTCTGGAGGCCGAGGAGGCGGTGGTCTGCTTCGGGGCCGCGTTCGGGCTGGTGCCTGAGGTGTACGAGGCCGGGCCCGAGGGTGATGTACATGCCGAGGTGGTCTGGCGTGTGCTGCCCGTACGGGAGGCGCCGCCGGCGGACGTGCCGTCGCTGGGCGAGGCCGAGCGGGAGCTGGCGGAGGCCTTGCGGGAGGCGACCGTCCTGCTGTCGAAGCTGGACGTCGCCGGGTCGGGCCCGGTGGCGGAGGCGGCGATCGACGCGTACCGGGCGCGGGCCGAGCGCGGGCGGGAGGTGCTGGCGCCGGGATACCCGCCGCGTGCGGTGCGGGTGTTGGAGCTGGCGCAGCGGGTGGCCCTGCTGGTTTCGCTGGCGCACGGCAACGGGCACGGGGCGGCGGTCACCTCCGCGGAGATGGCTGCTCGGTCCGAGGCGCTGCGGCCTGTGGAGCGGACGGCCCGGCGGGCGCAGGTCGCGGCGTACAACTCCATTGTGGAGGAGCGGGAGCGGGGCGTTCGGTGAGCGTTGGCCGTCCGGTCCCGCTGCCGACACGGGCGCGCCTGGGGGCCGCGGCCCCCAGACCCCCTCATCGGCCCTGAACGGGCCTCGTCCTCAAACGCCGGACGGGTTGTTCTCTGCCCGACCGGCGCCGAGACGCGGACCTCAGTAGTTGATGCCGCTGTTGCCGAAGGCCGGGTTCAGCAGGCCGATCACGTTCACGCTGTTGCCGACCACGTTCACCGGGACGTGCACCGGGGCCTGGATGACGTTGCCCGAGACGACGCCCGGGGAGCCCACGGCGTTACCGCAGGCGTGGGCGCCCTCCGTGGCGGAGGCCATCCCCGCACCGGCGGCCACCAGGCCACCGGCCACCAGCGTCACGGCCGCGGCCTTCTTCAGGTTCTTCACTTTCCAACCCCTCCTAGACGTTCACCGCGACGGTTCGCCGCAGCACGCACTGGAGAACGGCGGATATCGTCGGATGGATACGCCATCCGGGTTACATTCCCACGACGGTATGAATCTCAGCCTGGGCGGTTGCCGTGGGTGAGGCGCTGGGGAGGGCGTTTCAGCCGGTCACACCATGACGAACGGCCCACAGCGCGGCCTGCGTGCGATCGGCGAGGTCGAGTTTCATGAGGATGTTGGAGACGTGTGTCTTGACGGTCTTCTCGGACAGGACGAGGGCGCGGGCGATCTCCCGGTTGGAGCGGCCGTCCGCGATCAGCCCGAGCACCTCGCGTTCCCGTTCGGTGAGCGAACCTCCTCTGCCCTGAGTGGAGTTGGCCTCCTCCTGTGAGAGCAGGGCGCCCGCGACCTCCGCCTGGAGCAGGATGTGGCCGGCGTGCACGGAGCGGATGGCCCCGGCGAGGGCGTCGGGGTCCACGTCCTTGTAGACGTATCCGGCGGCGCCCGCGCGCAGGGCCGGTACGACCGTGCGCTGCTCGGTGAAGCTGGTGACGATCAGCACGCGCGCGGGGTTGTCGAGTTCGCGCAGCCGGCGCAGGGCGTCGACGCCGTCCATGCCCGGCATCTTGACGTCCATCAGCACGACGTCCGGGCGCAGTTCCTCGGCGCGGGCGACGCCCTCGGTGCCGTCGGCGGCCTCTCCGACGACCTCGATGTCGTCCTGTACCTCCAGGAAGGTGCGCAGACCCCGGCGGACGACCTGGTGGTCGTCGACCAGCAGCACCCTGATCGCGTCAGCCACCGGGGACCTCCATCTCGATCGTGGTGCCCTTGCCGGGCACCGATTCCACGGTCAGCGTGCCGCCGGCGCCGCTCGCGCGGTCCCGCATCGAGACCAGGCCCAGATGCCGTCCGGCACGGCGGACCGCCGTCGGGTCGAAGCCGCCCCCGTCGTCGGTGACGCGCAGCACGGCTCCGCTGCCGTGCCGCTCCACGCTCACGTCGACGTGTTCGGCGCCGGAGTGGCGCAGTGCGTTGTGCAGGGCCTCCTGGGCGACCCTGAGCAGGGCTTCCTCCTGGACGGCGGGCAGGGCGCGAAAGCCGCTGCTGGTGAAGGTCACGCGCGCGGTGTGGGCGCGGTCGAGCACCTGGGTCTGGGTGCGCAGGGTGGCGATCAGGCCGTCCTCGTCCAGAGCGGCGGGGCGCAACTCCACGACGGCGGCGCGCAGTTCGTCGGCGGCCTCGGCGGCGAGCGCGGCGACCTGGTGCAGTTCGCCCTTGGCGCGGGTGGGGTCGCGGTCGACGAGGGCCGCCGCGGCCTGCGCGGTCAGGCGCAGCGAGAAGAGCTTCTGGCTGACCGCGTCGTGCAGTTCGTGGGCGAGGCGGGAGCGCTCCTCGGCGATGGTCAGTTCGCGGCTGCGTTCGTAGAGCCGGGCGTTGGTGAGGGCGATGGCGGCGTGCTGGGCGAGGATGCCGAGCAGTTCCTCGTCCTCGGCGGTGAAGCCGCAGCTCCCCTCCGGCTTTTGACAGTTCTTGTTGGCGAGGAACAGGGCGCCGATGACCTCGTCGCCGTCGCGGATGGGCAGGCCCAGGAAGTCGGCCAGGTCCGGGTGCGCGGCCGGCCAGCCCTCGAAGCGGGGGTCCTTGCGCACGTCGGCGAGGCGCTCGGGGCGGGCCTCGTGCAGCATCGCGGCGAGGATGCCGTGCTGCCGGGGCAGCGGGCCGATCGCCTTCCACTGGGCGTCGCTGACGCCGTCGACGACGAACTGGGCGAAGCCGCCGTGGTCGTCGGGGACGCCGAGGGCGGCGTACTGCGCGTCGAGCAGCTCGCGGGCGGAGGCGACGATCGTCTTGAGGACGTCGCGCACCTCCAGATGCCTGCTCATGGCCAGCAGCGCGGAACTGACCGCGGCGAGGCCGGACCGGGGGCCTTGACTCATGTCCTCACGGTACCGGCGGGGTGTGACAGCGCGGATCGGGCCGGTGACGGCCGGGCCCGGTCCGCTGGTCCTAGGGCCGCCGGTGTAGGTCCCCGGGCCCGGGGCATGCGGTGTACGCCCAAGGGCCCCTCCGGTTTGCGGCCCGCGTCCGAGGCGGCCGGGGCGGTGCCGTTCCTACGTTGTGGTCACCGTCCGACGGTGGGCGGTGGACGACGAGGGGACGGTAGTCATGCCGGTGGCGATCATCACGGGGGCCTCGAAGGGGCTGGGGCGGGCGCTGGCCGAGGCGCTGGCCGCGCGGGGCTGGGACCTGGTGCTGGACGCGCGGGGCGCCGCGGCGCTGAAGGAGGCCGCGGAGAGCGTCGCCGGGCACGGCACGCGCGTGGAGGCGCTGGCGGGCGATGTGACGGATGCCGGGCACCGGACCGCGCTGGTGGCGGCCGCGCGCCGGCTGGGCGGTGTGGACCTGCTGGTGAGCAATGCGAGCGCGCTGGGCGCCGAGCCGCTGGTCCGGCTGGCCGAGCTGCCGCTGGAGGGGCTGCGGCGGGCGCTGGAGGTGAATGTGGTGGCCGCGCTGGGCCTGGTCCGGGAGGCGCTGCCGCTGCTGCGCCGGGCGCCGGCCGGGGCGGTGGTCGCGGTCAGCTCGGACGCGGCGGCCGAGGCGTACGGGACATGGGGCGGCTACGGCGCCTCGAAGGCGGCCCTGGACCAGCTCGCGGCGGTGCTGGCGGTGGAGGAGCCCGGCCTGCGGGTGTGGGCGGTGGATCCCGGGGACATGGCGACGGAGCTGTACGCGGCGGCCGTACCCGACGACGACGCTCCGCGTCCGGCGCCGGCCGGGGTCGTACCGGCGTTCCTGCGGTTGCTGCGGGAACGGCCGGCCAGCGGGCGGTATGCGGCGCCGGCGCTGCTGGAGGGGGAATGAGGACGGGCACGGGGGTCCCCCCGCGCGAGGGGATTCGAGCGTGGGGCAGGGTGCCGGAGGCGCTGTCCGCGCGCGTGCCCGCCGAGCAGCGCGGGCCGGGGCTGGACCGGGACGCCGTACGGCTGCTGGTGTCACGCGGTACGGAGGTGACGCATCACGCGTTCGGCGAGCTGCCGCGGCTGCTGCGGGCCGGGGACCTGCTGGTGGTGAACACCTCGCCCACGCTGGCGGCGGCGGTGGACGGACGGATCGGGCACGCGCGCGTGGTGGTGCATTTCTCCACGCGCGGGGACGACGGCCGGTGGGCGGTCGAGCTGCGGAAACCGGACGGGCGGGGCACCACGCGCGCGTGTGCGGGCACGCGTGCGGGTACAGAGGTGGTGCTGCCGGGGGCGGGACGGCTGGTGCTGGAGGAGCGGCTGAGTCCGCGTGGGGAGCGGCTGAGTCCGCGTGGGGAGCGGCTGAGTCCGCGTGGGGAGCGGCTGTGGTGGGCTCGGGCGGCCGGGGACGTCCTTGAGGTGCTGCGCGCGTACGGGCGGCCCATTCGTTACTCCTATACAGAGCGGGACCAGCCGCTCTCGGCGTACCAGACGGTGTTCGCGCTCCCGTCGCCGGACGGGTCGGGCAGTGCGGAGATGCCGAGTGCGGCGCGGCCGTTCACGGCGCGGCTGGTGGCGGAGCTGGTGAGCCGGGGGGTGCTGTTCGCGCCGATCACGCTGCACACGGGGGTGGCGTCGGCGGAGGCGCACGAGCCGCCGTATCCGGAGCGGTTCGCGGTGCCGGCGGCCTCGGCGGGGCTGATCAACGCGGCCAGGGCGGGCGGCGGGCGAGTCGTCGCGGTCGGTACGACGGCCGTGCGGGCCGTGGAGTCGGCGGCCGGGCCGGACGGGGCGGTGCGACCGGCCGAGGGGTGGACGGATCTGGTGGTGACGCCGGAGCGCGGGGTGCGGGTGGTGGACGGGCTGCTGACCGGGCTGCACGAGCCGGAGGCCTCGCATCTGCTGATGCTGGAGGCGGTCGCGGGGCGGAGGGGGATCGACCGGGCGTACGAGGAGGCGGTCCGTGGGCTCTACCTGTGGCACGAGTTCGGCGACGTCCA
Organism: Streptomyces sp. NPDC052101; assembly: GCF_040680235.1. Lineage (NCBI taxonomy): Bacteria > Bacillati > Actinomycetota > Actinomycetes > Kitasatosporales > Streptomycetaceae > Streptomyces > Streptomyces sp. NPDC052101. The sequence continues at coordinate 328,641 of NZ_JBFAWH010000005.1, read as the reverse complement.
TCTCATCCTCCCGGAGGAGGGCCCTCACTCAGAGCGTTGCGTCGGCAACTCCTGGTGAAACTGTTACGTGTCCGATGTGAGCCCGCACATAGGGTCCACATCACGTACGAACGGGCATAGGAGATAAACCATCCCCGCATGAACGGGGCAGACGGCCCAGTCTGTCCCGTTTTGCCCTTCCCGGCTCCACTACCGGGGATCGTAGGTCACACCTTTGCCTGGGCATTTTGCGCCCGCTAAGAATTGCTCCCGTCGCTCAACGCCGCGGGTCTTCGGACCACGGCGTTCGTGTGGGAGGAGCCGATTCCCCCGGCGGACGCAGGAGCGACCTCCGCGCCAACGAAGAGGTCCATCAGCCATGCCCAAGAACATCCTCGACCGTGCTCATAGCCGTGCCCTGAGCAAGCAGTACAAGGTCGCCATCGCCGGTGTCGCCGCTCTCGGTACCGCCGCCCTGGCCTTCTCGGCCGTCCCCAGCAACGCGGAGACCGTCACGACCGGTGCCCCCGCCACTGCCGCCCAGGTCGCCGCCGGCACGACGCTGAAGAACGTCAAGGGCACGGTCACCGACCAGCTCGCCACCCAGTCGGTCAAGCTCGACGCGTTCGCCACGCAGAAGAAGGCCGCCGACGAGGCCGCCGCGAAGCTGGACGCGGTCAAGCAGGCCGCGGCGAAGAAGGCCGCCGCCGACGCCGCCGCCAAGAAGGCCGCGCAGGACCGCGCCGCCAAGGAGGCCGCGAGCCGCTCGACCCAGCGTGTCGACATGCAGCCGGTCGCCGCGAAGACCTACGCGAACAACCTCGACGGCTGGATCCGGCAGGCGCTGGACATCATGCAGCAGCACAACATCCCGGGCTCCTACAGCGGCCTGCACCGCAACATCATCCGTGAGTCCTCGGGCAACCCGATGGCCATCAACAACTGGGACATCAACGCCGCCAACGGCATCCCGTCCAAGGGCCTGCTCCAGGTCATCCAGCCGACCTTCAACTCGTACCACGTGTCCGGCACGTCGTGGAACATCTACGACCCGGTCGCCAACATCACCGCCGCCGCCAACTACGCGGCCCACCGGTACGGCTCGATGGACAACGTCAACAGCGCGTACTGAGGTCGGCGCGGACCTCTGACGTACGCGAAAAGGGCGGCACCCCGTTGCGGGGTGCCGCCCTTTCACGTTGCGGCGCGGTGCGCAGGCTACTTGCGCATGACCTCCGGCTCGTGGCGGCGCAGGAAGCGGGCCACGAAGAAGCCGCAGACCACACCGAGGGCGAGCAGGATGATCATGTCCATGCCCCAGGCACCGGCCGTGTGGTTCCACAGCGGGTCGGTGCTGCCCGGGTCATCGGTGTTCGGGGCGATGTTGTTGAAGTCCAGCGTGGTGCCGGCGGCGGCCACACCCCAGCGCGACGGCATCAGGTACGAGACCTCGTTCACACCGAGCGTGCCGTGCAGGGTGAAGAGGCAGCCGGTGAAGACGACCTGGATGATCGCGAACATCACCAGCAGCGGCATGGTCTTCTCGGCGGTCTTCACCAGCGAGGAGATCACCAGGCCGACCATCATCGAGGTGAAGCCGAGCGCCATGATCGGCAGGCACAGCTCCAGCAGGGTGGAGGCGCCGAGGACGAGCCCCTGGTCGGGGACGGCGCGGCTGGAGAAGCCGATCACGCCGACCAGCAGTCCCTGCAGCACGGTGACGGCACCGAGCACGACCACCTTGGACATCAGGTACGCCGACCGGGACAGGCCGGTCGCCCGCTCCCGCTCGTAGATCACCCGTTCCTTGATCAGCTCACGCACGGAGTTCGCGGCACCCGCGAAGCACGCGCCGACCGCGAGGATCAGCAGGACCGTGGTGGCCGTGCCGTTCGGGACGTGCAGGCCGGTCTGCGGGTTGATCGCCGCGTTGACCTTCAGGCCGCGGTTGTGCTGGATCGGCAGGCTGACCGCGCCGAGGACCGCCGGCAGGACCACCGACAGCAGCAGGAAGCCCCGGTCGGAGGCGATGACCGACACATAGCGCCGGATCAGCGTCAGCAGCTGCGAGCCCCAGGCCTGCGGCTTGGGCGGCCTGATGGCCTGCGGCGGAGGCATGTGGTGGACGGACTGCGGAGCGCCGGAGTCAACGTCCGCGGCATACATCTGGTAGTGCTGCGAGCCCTTCCAGCGGCCCGCCCAGTCGTAGTCGCGGTAGTTCTCGAAGGCGGAGAAGACATCGGCCCAGCTGTCGTAGCCGAAGAAGTTCAGCGCCTCCTCCGGCGGGCCGAAGTAGGCCACCGAGCCGCCCGGGGCCATCACCAGCAGCTTGTCGCACAGCGCCAGCTCCGCCACCGAGTGGGTGACCACGAGGACCGTACGGCCGTCGTCGGCGAGGCCGCGCAGCAGCTGCATGACATCGCGGTCCATGCCCGGGTCGAGACCGGACGTCGGCTCGTCCAGGAAGATCAGCGACGGCTTGGTGAGCAGCTCCAGGGCCACCGAGACACGCTTGCGCTGGCCGCCGGAGAGGGAGGTGACCCTCTTGTCCTTGTGGATGTCGAGCTTCAGCTCGCGCAGCACCTCGTCGATGCGGGCGTCGCGCTCCTGGGCCGTGGTGTCGGCGGGGAAGCGCAGCTTGGCCGCGTACTTCAGGGCCTTCTTGACGGTCAGTTCCTTGTGCAGGATGTCGTCCTGCGGGACCAGACCGATGCGCTGGCGCAGCTCCGCGAACTGCTTGTACAGGTTGCGGTTGTCGTAGAGCACCTCGCCCTGGTTGGCGGGCCGGTAGCCGGTGAGCGCCTTGAGCAGGGTGGACTTGCCGGAGCCGGACGGGCCGATGACCGCGATCAGGGACTTCTCCGGCACGCCGAAGGAGACGTCCTTCAGGATCTGCTTGCCGCCGTCGACCGTGACGGTCAGGTGGCGCGCGGAGAAGGAGACCTCACCGGTGTCGACGAACTCCTCGAGACGGTCGCCGACGATACGGAAGGTGGAGTGGCCGACGCCGACGATGTCGGCCGGGCCGAGCTGCACCGAGCCGCCCTTGGGGACCGGGTGGCCGTTGACGTACGTGCCGTTGTGCGAGCCGAGGTCGCGGATCTCGAAGCGGCCGTCCGGCGTCGAGTGGAACTCGGCGTGGTTCCGGGAGACCTGCAGGTCGGAGACGACCAGCTCGTTCTCCAGGGCACGGCCGATGCGCATCACGCGGCCGAGCGCGAACTGGTAGAACGTGGTCGGGCTGCGGTCGCCGTGGACCGGCGGGGCCCCCGCGCCACCACCGGGTGCCGACTGCTGCTGCGGAAACGCGGGCGCCTGCTGCTGCCAGCCCGGCTGCGGGGCCTGCGGCTGCCCGGGCGCCTGCGGAGGCGCGGCCTGCTGCGGTACGGCCTGCTGAGGGGCCGGTGCCTGTGGCTGTGCTGCGGCGGCCTGCTGCGGTGCCTGCTGGGCCCAGCCCGGTGCGCCGGCGCCCTGCGCGGCGTACGGCGTCGGCTGCTGCTGGCCGACCGCGGCTCCCGACAGGTTCAGCTGCGGTCCGTCGGTCGCGTTGCCGAGGTGCAACACCGCGCCCGGCCCGATCTCCACCTGCTGGATCCGCCGGCCCTGCACGAAGGTGCCGTTGGTGCTGCCATGGTCCTCGATGACCCAACTGCGGCCGTTGAAGCTGACCGTGGCGTGTCGCCAGGACACCCTGGCGTCGTCGAAGACGATGTCACCCTGCGGATCGCGACCGAGGGTGTAAGGCCTGGACGGATCGAGCGTCCAGGTCTGTCCGTTTGTTTCCAGTACGAGTTCCGGCACTCCATGCCCCACTGAGTTGTCCCCCGAGTTACCCCCATCACGGGGAGTCTAGGGATGTCGAACATCGTGGGGAACTATTTCAGGCTCCGCCCTCTGACCGAAAGCCGGGCCTTGTCACGAGCGCCCGCGCACGCTCCAACTCGCCCTGTCGACGGGGTTGAAACCGGGCCGGAGGGTGGTAATCCCGGCGAGGGGGACAGGCGTGGCCGCGGTGCCGCGCCGCGGATCGGCGTCCGCCGCGCAGACGGATCGGGGGGCCGCCATGAAATCCGGGGCGGGTGGTTGGCTCACGCCGTCGGGCGATGTGTCCGCCTTCGGACCGAAGGGCGCCGAGTCCCACACGGCCGTCGAAATCACGCCACTCGGGGCGAGCCTGGTAGGTGCCCTGCTGTTGCCGTGGCTGTTACTGGTTGTTCCTACGGTCCCTGCGCACGGCCCCCGTTGCCGTCTCCCCCGCCCAACTCCTCGTCCGCGCGGGCACGATGGGGGTGCTCTTCGTGGCGATGCCGGGGGTCTCGCCCGGGCCGGTCACGATGTCATCACCATCGCCGGCGGCTCACTCGGGCCGGGCGGTCCGCTGCCGGGCCGGTTCGGGAACCTGATCCGTGCCAAGGCCGCGGCCGGCTTCACCGTGGACACGGCGGCCACACTCCTGGGCGGCGCGGCCTGGTGTGCCGACGCCCTGCTCGCCTCCCGGCGCGCTCCCCGGCCGTGCACCGGGTGGTACGTCCGACGGTCTCGGCGCTCGTCACCGTGCTGCCGGTGGCCGTGGCAGCGGGGCTCGCGGCAGCGGCGTACGCGGAGATCGGCGACGACCGTCCGGGGCGGGTCGCCGACGCGGTGTGGCGCCGCTCGGCACGCCGGACGGCGTCTGGACCGGCCGCCTCCCTCTTGGTCTGTTCGTCCCCTGGTACGGCCACGCCGCGGGCGTCCTCACCGGGTTCCTCCCCCACCGCTGGACCGGCTCCTCGGCGCGCGGTCCGACCGCCCGTGACGCTGGGCCGACTGGACGAGCTGGACGGGTCGGGTTGGCTGCCGGCCGTGGCGGCGGCACTGGTGATGCTGCCGGCCGGTGTCCTGACGGCGGTGCACACGCCGGTGGTACGACCGCACAACAGCGTTCTCGGCCTCGCCGCCCGGTGCGCGCTGGGCCTCGGCATCACCACCGCGCTCGCCCTGCCCCTGCTCGCCCACCTGACGAACGTCTCCCTGACCGCCTCCCTGTCCGTCCTCGGCGTCAACACCTCCGCCACAAGCCTCGCCCTGCACGGCCACCTCGCGCCGGCCTCACTCCTCGGCGCGGCGTGGGGTGCGGGCGCGGGGGGGGGCGCTCGGTGCGGTGGGGGCTTGGGCTGGCGGGGCGGTGGGGGTGGGGTGGGGTTCGGTGGGGCGGGGGCTACGGGGCGGGGCCGGGCGGTGGGGGCGGGGCTGCGTGCGGGGGGGCGAGGTTCGGTGCGGAGGAGGCGACGGGGTCAGGCCGGGCGACGGGGTCAGGCCGGGCGACGGGGTCAGGCCGGGCGATGGGGGCACGGGCGGAGTACGACGGGTCCGGTGCGCGGAAGGCGGCTGAGCCGGGTGGGGCGATGGGAGCGGGGCAGGCAGCGATGCTCCGCAGACGGCGGGGCAGGGCAGCCCCACGGCCGCACAGCCGGGGCGCGACGCGCCGCAGGCGGCAAGAGCACCGACAGGGTGCGCGAGACACGATCCGCGGGACACCACGGAGCAGGGCCGACCGACAGGGGCGGGGGCAGGGCAGCGATGCGCCACAGACTGCGGGGCAGGGCAGACCGCCAGCCACACAGGCGGGGCACAATGCGCCGCAGGCGGCAAGAGCACCGGCAGGGTGCGCGAGACACGACGCGCCACGGAGCGGGGCCGGGCGATGGGGGTGGGGGTGAGGAGCGGTGTGGCCGAGGGGGTGGAGCGGGGGGAGTCGGTTCGTGTTGCGGTACTGGTGTCGGGGACTGCGGGTGTTCCGGGCGGGGCGTGGTCTTGGGCCGTACGTGGCGAGTGCGCCGTATCGTCCGCCGAACCCGGACACGAACCCTGTCTCCAGGTGCCGGAGCACGTTGATGGCCCGCAGGGCCGCCGCCACCCTCGTGACATGGTGGGCATCCCGCCACTACGACGTGGCCGGCCCCCTGCGACGCGATGGGACCCGTCCCCCGGCCCTGCCTCGCCGGGCATCTCGTGGCACAGTCGTGGTGGAGCCCGGCGCCGCTGTGTGGGCCGCGCGGGATGTCTCCCGGTGGCAAGATCCCTGACACCGGCGCGACATCCATTGTTCCGTGTCCGTCAGGCGGACCTCGGCGGCGCACGGCACTGGGTGCCGGATACGGTGGAGACACCATGAGCGCTTCGCAGACCTCTGCCTCACAGACCCCCGAGGTCCCCACCCTCCTCGTCAAGATCTTCGGCAAGGACAGGCCGGGCATCACGGCGGGCCTCTTCGACACCCTCGCCGCCTACCTCGTCGACGTGGTCGACATCGAGCAGGTCGTCACCCGGGGCCGCCTGGTGCTGTGCGCGCTGGTGACCCAGCCGCCGGCCGGTCTGGAGGGCGATCTTCGGGCCACCGTGCACAGCTGGGCCGAGTCGATGAAGATGCAGGCCGAGATCATCTCGGGGCACGGCGACAACCGGCCTCGTGGCCTCGGACGCTCGCTGGTGACCGTCCTCGGCCATCCGCTGACCGCCGAGTCGACGGCCGCCATCGCCGCCCGGATCGCGAAGACCGGCGGCAACATCGACCGTATCTTCCGCCTCGCCAAGTACCCGGTGACGGCGGTGGAGTTCGCCGTGTCCGGCGTGGAGACCGAGCCGCTGCGCACCGCGCTCGCCTCCGACGCGGCGGCACTGGGTGTCGATGTGGCCGTGGTGTCGGCGGGGCTGCACCGGCGCGCTCAGCGGCTCGTGGTGATGGACGTGGACTCGACCCTGATCCAGGACGAGGTCATCGAGCTGTTCGCGGCGCACGCCGGCTGCGAGGACAAGGTCGCCGAGGTGACGGCGGCGGCGATGCGCGGGGAGCTGGACTTCGAGCAGTCGCTGCACGCACGCGTGGCGCTGCTGAAGGGGCTGGACGCCTCGGTGGTGGAGAAGGTGCGCAGCGAGGTCCGGCTGACGCCGGGTGCGCGCACCCTGATCCGCACGCTGAAGCGGCTCGGCTACCAAGTCGGGGTCGTCTCCGGTGGCTTCACCCAGGTCACGGACGATCTGCAGGAACGCTTGGGCCTGGACTTCGCGCAGGCCAACACATTGGAGATCGTCGACGGCAAGCTCACCGGGCGGGTCACCGGCGAGATCGTGGACCGCGCGGGCAAGGCGCGGCTGCTGCGCCGGTTCGCCGCGGAGGCCGGGGTGCCGCTCGCACAGACGGTGGCGATCGGTGACGGCGCCAATGACCTGGACATGCTGAATGCGGCCGGTCTGGGCGTCGCCTTCAACGCCAAGCCGGTGGTCCGCGAGGCGGCGCACACGGCGGTGAACTTCCCCTTCCTCGACACGGTCCTGTATCTGCTGGGCGTCACCCGCGAAGAGGTCGAGGCGGCCGACACGCACGACGAGGGCTGAGCCGGTCCGTCCGGCCCGGCCGCGCGGGGCCCCGCGCGGCGGAGATGCCGGGCCCTCGCGCACGGGTGCGGTCACTCGGCGGGCGCCCAGTAGTCCATGAGCGTGGCCACCCCCGGCTCCAGGCCCTTCCAGGGGCCGTCGAACGACAGCAGCGCGAAGCCGGCCGCCGGGAAGCCGCGGCGGTTCATCCGCTCACGGGCGTCGTCCTCGGACTCACCGGACAGGATGTCGGCGAGGCCGTGGACGCCCGGGTTGTGGCCGATCAGGATCACGTTCCGCACGTCGTCGGGGGTCTCGTTGAGCACGGCGATCAGCTCGCCGGGCGAGGCCTCGTAGACCCGCTCCTCGTAGACGGTCTTCGGCCGGTGCGCCAGTTCGTGGACGGCGAGCTTCCAGGTCTCGCGGGTCCGGGTCGCGGTGGAGCACAGGGCCAGGTCGAAGGTGATACCGGTGTCGGCGAGCTTGCGTCCGGCGACCGCGGCGTCCTTGCGGCCCCGCTCGGCGAGGGGGCGCTCATGGTCGGACATCTGGGGCCAGTCGGCTTTCGCATGCCGGAAGAGGACGATCCTGCGAGGTTCTGCGGAGCTCATGGGACCCAGCTTCGCATGAAACGCACCATGCGGCGCAGGGAGTTGACATGCGGATTCACCGCGTGCGGAGGCTCTGGGTCAGCGCGTGAGGAGCTGGTGGGCGCGCTCGAAGAGGTGCGTGATCGCCGGGTCGCTGCTCGCCGCGTGCGCGTCCGACGGGTTCAGTATCAGCGCGAGGAGCGCGATGAAGGCGAGCGCGGGCAGGGCGAGGGCCCACCAGGGCAGCCGGATGTCGACGCCGCCCGTGGTCGCCGGGTGGGGCCGGGAGTGGGTGCGGGCCGGCATGATCGCCTCCGTGGGTCTTCGAACGGGTCCGTGACCGCGTCGTGCGGTCACATCTCGAAGCTACGGAATCCGGGGCCGCCAACCCATCCGGAGTTCCACCCAGTTGACCCTGACCCTTACCCCCTAGGGGATGGTGGGGTTAGCCCCACCATCCGCCGGCGGAGGCGGTCCGGGGACGCCTTCGTCACGGGGAGGCGATGGTCGCGATGACGGCGATGATCACGAAGATGGCGAAGAACGAGCCGAAGACGAGCAGCATCTTCTTCTGGCTGTTCTGCGGGTTCGGGTCGAGCACAGGCTGCATGCGCCCAGTCTCGCACCCTCCCTCCGGCCCCCGCCTGCGGGGGGTCTGCGCGTCGCGCCGTTCCGGACCCGTGCGGGTGCCGCCCCCAGGGGTCAGTGCGCGGCCACCTCGTCCTCCACCGTGCGGTCGCGGCCCGCCAGGAAGCCGACCACGATCTGCGGCACCATCAGGGTCGCCATGAGGGCGATCGGCAGTCCCCAGCCGCCGCTCTGCTGGTAGAGCACGCCGACCAGCAGCGGGCCGGGGATGGAGATGAGATAGCCGGTGCTCTGCGCGAACGCGGACAGCTGGGCCACGCCCGCCCCGCTGCGGGCCCGCATCCCGACCATCGTCAGGGCCAGCGGGAAGGCGCAGTTGGAGACACCGAGCAGCAGGGCCCAGGCCCAGGCGCCCGCGGCGGGCGCGACGTACAGGCCGGTGTAACCGGCGAGGCCGCAGACGCCCAGGACCAGCACGATGGGCCCCTGGTGGGGCAGCCGGGTGGCCACCCGCGGGATGACGAACGCCAGCGGCACGCCCATCACCATGGTGACGGCGAGCAGTACGCCCGCGGTGCCGGCCGGGACGCCGGCGTCCCGGAAGATCTGCGGCATCCAGCCCATGGTGACGTAGGCGGCGGTGGCCTGGAGGCCGAAGAAGACGGCGAGCGCCCAGGCGGTGCGGCTGCGGGTGATGCGCAGGGGCGCGTGCTGTGCCGCCGGCGCCTGCCGCGCCACGCGCGCGTGCTGTTCCTTCGCCGGGCGCTGCTGCGGAGGTGCGGGTGCGGTGCCGCGGTCCCGTACGAGCGGCAGCCAGGGCAGGACGGCGGTGGCCGCGATGACGGCCCACACGGCGAGGCCGGAGCGCCAGCCGCCGCCCATGGCGTCGGTGAGGGGCACGGTGACCGCGGCGGCGAGGGAGGTGCCGAGGGCGAGGGCCATCGAGTACAGGCCGGTCATGGAGCCGACCCGGTCGGGGAACCAGCGCTTGACGATGACCGGCATGAGGACGTTGCTGACGGCGATGCCCATCAGGGCGAGCGCGCTGGCGGCCAGGAAGCCGGGCGTGCCGCCCGCGAACGGGCGTATCAGCAGGCCCGCGGTGATGGCGACCATGCCCGCGCACACCACGGCGGCGGGCCCGAAGCGGCGGGCCAGCCGGGGGGCGGTGACGCCGAAGACCGCGAAGCAGAGCGGGGGCACGGAGGTGAGCAGGCCCGCCACGCTGCCGCTCATGCCGAGCCCGTCGCGGACCTCCTCCAGGAGCGCGCCGAGGCTGGTGATGGCCGGGCGGAGGTTCAGCGCGGACAGCACGATGCCCACGACGACCAGGCGGGTCGCCCACGCGCGCGTGCGGCCCGCGCCGGATGTCGTGTCGGGGGTGCTCGTCTCGGCGGCCGTACCGCGCTCGGTCGATGTCATCGCCGTACGTGTCTCCACTGTCCGGGTCTCCTCATGCGCCATGAGTCCATCATAGAATCATGGGATGATTGGTTGTCCATCCCCGGTGCGCCCAGGCCCGGGACTGTCGTGCGAAGGTGTGCCATGCCCCTGAGCCACCCGCGCCGTTCGGCGCTGTCCGAGCAGGTCATCGCCGCACTGCGAGGCCAGATCACCTCCGGTGAGTGGCCGGTCGGCTCGCGCATCCCGACCGAGCCGGAACTGGTCGAGCAGCTCGGCGTCGCCCGTAACACCGTCCGCGAGGCCGTCCGGGCGCTCGCGCACAACGGTCTGCTGGACATCCGGCAGGGCTCCGGCACGTATGTGGTGGCGACGAGCGAGCTGGCCGGTGTGATGCACCGCCGGTTCGCCGATGCCGACCCCCGGCACATCGCCGAGCTGCGCGCGGCTCTGGAGTCGGCCGCCGCGAAGCTGGCCGCACAGCGGCGCACCGAGAAGGACCTCAAGCAGCTGGACGCGCTCATGGAGCGGCGCGAGGGGGCCTGGGAGACGGGCGACGCGGAGGCCTTCGTGGCGGCCGACGCCACCTTCCACCTGGCCGTCGTGGCCGCCTCCCACAACGACGTGATGACGGCGATGTACGCCGATCTGGGCGAGGTGCTGCGGGACTGGCTGCGCGCGGACGTGGGCGCCGAGCTGACCCCGGAGACCCACATGGATCACGCGCGCCTGGTGGACGCGATCCGCACCCGGGACGCGGAGGCCGCGGCGACCGAGGCCGCCAGCTATCCGTTCCTGTGCCGGCCGGACCGGTTCAGTGCTCGTTCTGGTGGCTGATCCAGACGGAGCCGACTTCCTTCCAGCACCGTCCCGTGAGCCGTACGGTCATGGCCGGCCCGGCGTCCACCGGCGCGCTGTCGGTATCGATGTCCCACCAGCGTGTGCACTCGATGTGCAGACGTACGCGATCGGCGTCGACATAGGGATTGTGGCAGTAGGCCACCACATGGGAGCCGCGGACGCTCGTACGGCAGGCGGCACCGAAGAGACTCGGCGCGGGGGGATTTCCGTCGTCCACGCGCGCGTAGGGCATCGCGTCGTACGGCAGCAAGAGCACGAGGGCCGCGGCCAGGGTCACCGGGGCCAGGCTGCGGGGCAGGCGCACAAGGGAACCTCCTCGGCCGGGCTGCGAGGGGCGCGTGGGGGAACGCGTAATCCAGGGTGCGCCACCCGGACAGGTGGGCGCCCGGCCGGTGAACCGAACGAGTGACGCCTCGGTTCCCGCTGCGGGAACCGAGGCGTCATCTGTGTTCTACGAAGATCAGGCTCCGATGGCGTGCAGACCGCCGTCGACGTGGATGATCTCGCCGGTGGTCTTCGGGAACCAGTCGCTGAGCAGGGCGACGATGCCGCGGCCGGCCGGCTCCGGGTCCTTCAGGTCCCACTCCAGCGGAGAGCGGCTGTCCCACACCGAGGCCAGGTCGGCGAAGCCCGGGATGGACTTGGCGGCCATGGAGCCGATCGGGCCGGCGGAGATGAGGTTGCAGCGGATGTTCTGCTTGCCCAGGTCGCGCGCCATGTAGCGGTTGGTCGCCTCCAGGGCGGCCTTGGCCGGGCCCATCCAGTCGTACTGCGGCCAGGCGTACTGCGCGTCGAAGGTGAGGCCGACGACCGAGCCGCCGTTCTGCATCAGCGGCAGGCAGGCCATGGTCAGCGACTTCAGGGAGAAGGCCGAGACGTGCATGGCGGTGGCCACGGACTCGAACGGGGTGTTGAGGAAGTTGCCGCCGAGCGCGTCCTGCGGCGCGAAGCCGATGGAGTGCACGACGCCGTCGAGGCCGCCCAGCTCCTCGCCGACCAGGTCGGCCAGGCGCCCGAGGTGCTCGTCGTTGGTGACGTCCAGCTCGATGACCTTGGTGGGCTTCGGCAGCTTCCTGGCGATGCGCTCGGTGAGCGTGGGCCGCGGGAACGCGGTCAGGATGATCTCCGCGCCCTGCTCCTGCGCCAGCTTGGCCGCGTGGAAGGCGATGGAGGACTCCATCAGCACGCCGGTGATCAGGACGCGCTTGCCCTCGAGGATTCCGCTCATGGTGATCAGTGACCCATTCCCAGTCCGCCGTCAACGGGGATGACGGCTCCAGTGATGTACGAGGCGTCGTCCGAGGCGAGGAACCGCACCGTCGCGGCGATCTCCTCCGGCTGCGCGTAACGGCCGAGCGGCACCTGCGACACGATGTTCTGGCGCTGCTCGTCGGTGAGCACCTTGGTCATGTCGGTGTCGACGAAACCGGGCGCGACGACGTTGAAGGTGATGTTGCGCGAGCCCAGCTCACGGGCGAGGGAGCGCGCGAAGCCGACCAGGGCGGCCTTGGAGGCGGCGTAGTTCGCCTGCCCCGCGGAGCCGAGCAGGCCGACCACGGACGAGATCAGGATGACGCGGCCCTTCTTGGCCCGCAGCATGCCGCGGTTGGCCCGCTTCACGACACGGAAGGTGCCGGTGAGGTTGGTGTCGATGACCGAGGTGAACTCGTCCTCCGACATGCGCATCAGGAGCTGGTCCTTGGTCACGCCGGCGTTGGCGATCAGGACCTCGACCGGACCGTGCTGGTCCTCGATCTCCTTGTAGGCCTGCTCCACCTGCTCCGGGTCGGTGATGTCGCACTTGACGGCCAGGAAGCCGGCCGGCGGTTCACCCGAGCGGTATGTGATCGCGACCTTGTCGCCGGCGTCGGCGAATGCGCGGGCGATGGCGAGGCCGATGCCCCGGTTGCCTCCGGTGACGAGAACCGAGCGGCTCAACGGATCACCCTTTCGATAGCGGTCTGCAGATGTCCGACAACCCGCCCGAAAACCTGGATGACAGGCGGCTTCATCGGAAACCTATCGGTACGGCCGCGCCCGTGGGCAATCGGGCACCGACAGTGGCGGGCAGGAGTCACTGTGGGGTCCCTACAGAAACGCCGCCGGTCGGGGTGGGAAACGTGTGGTCCGCCGGGCCGCCGCCGCGACATGATCGGACCTGACAGGCCACGACAGCAGGGAGACCTCCGTGCCTCATTCCATCGACGAAGCCTTCACGGCGCTTCCCCTACGGTCCCTCGCCGACGCCGCGCTGGCACGCGCGCGTGCGCTCGGGGCCGAGCACGCGGACTTCCGGTTCGAGCGGGTGCGCAGCGCGTCCTGGCGGCTGCGGGACGCCAAGCCCGCCGGGTCGTCGGACACCACCGACCTCGGGTACGCGGTCAGGGTCGTGCACGGCGGTACATGGGGCTTCGCCTCCGGTGTGGATCTGACCATGGACGCGGCCGCCCGGGTGGCCGCGCAGGCGGTGGCCATGGCCAAGCTGTCCGCGCAGGTCATCAAGGCGGCCGGATCCCAGGAGCGCGTCGAGCTGGCCGACGAGCCGGTGCACACGGACCGGACGTGGGTGTCTTCGTACGAGATCGATCCCTTCTCGGTGCCCGACGCGGAGAAGGCCGCGCTGCTGGCGGACTGGAGCACCCGGCTGCTGGCCGCGAACGGCGTCAGCCACGTGGACGCCTCGCTGCTCACCGTGCACGAGAACAAGTTCTACGCCGACACCGCCGGAACCGTGACGACCCAGCAGCGGGTGCGGCTGCATCCGGAGCTGACCGCGGTGTCGGTGGACGAGTCCAGCGGCGAGTTCGACTCGATGCGCACCCTCGCGCCGCCGGCCGGGCGGGGCTGGGAGTACCTGACCGGCACCGGCTGGGACTGGGACGGCGAGCTGGAGCGGATCCCGGAGCTGCTCGCCGAGAAGATGCGGGCGCCGAGCGTGGAGGCGGGCCTGTACGACCTGGTGGTCGATCCGTCCAACCTGTGGCTGACCATCCACGAGTCCATCGGCCACGCCACCGAGCTGGACCGCGCGCTCGGCTACGAGGCCGCCTACGCCGGCACCTCCTTCGCCACCTTCGACCAGCTGGGCATGCTCCGTTACGGCTCCGAGCTGATGAACGTCACCGGTGACCGCACCGCCGAGCACGGCCTCGCGACCATCGGGTACGACGACGAGGGCGTCGAGGGGCAGTCCTGGGACCTGGTGAAGGACGGCACACTGGTCGGCTACCAGCTGGACCGGCGGATCGCGCGGCTCACCGGCTTCGACCGCTCCAACGGCTGTGCGTACGCCGACTCCCCCGCGCATGTGCCGGTGCAGCGCATGGCCAACGTCTCGCTCCGGCCGGACCCGGCGGGGCTGTCCACCGAGGACCTGATCGGCGGGGTCGACCGGGGCATCTACGTGGTCGGTGACCGGTCCTGGTCGATCGATATGCAGCGGTACAACTTCCAATTCACGGGACAGCGCTTCTTCAAGATCGAGAACGGGCGGATCACCGGGCAGCTGAAGGACGTCGCCTACCAGGCGACCACGACGGACTTCTGGGGCTCGATGGCCGCTGTGGGCGGTCCGCAGACCTATGTCCTCGGCGGCGCCTTCAACTGCGGCAAGGCCCAGCCGGGCCAGGTGGCCGCCGTGTCGCACGGGTGCCCGTCCGCCCTGTTCAAGGGCGTCAACATTCTCAACACCACCCAGGAGGCCGGTCGATGAGCGCCCGTACGAACAAGCCGCACGAGATCGTCGAGCAGGCGCTGGCGCTGTCCCGGGCCGACGGCTGTGTCGTCATCGCCGACGAGCACTCCACCGCCAACCTGCGCTGGGCGCGCAACGCGCTCACCACGAACGGTGTGACCCGCGGTCGTACGCTCACCGTGATCGCGACCGTGGACGGCAAGGAGGGCACCGCCTCCGGTGTCGTGTCGCGCTCGGCGGTCACCGCGGACGAGCTGGAGCCGCTGGTGCGGGCCGCCGAGACCGCCGCGCGCGGTGCCGGGCCCGCCGAGGACGCGCAGCCGCTGGTCGGCGACGTTCCGGCGTCGCCGGACTTCACGGACCTGCCGGCCGAGACCTCCTCCGCCGTGTTCGCCGACTTCGCGCCGGCGCTCGGCGACGCGTTCGCACGCGCGCGTGCGGGCGGCCGTGAGCTGTACGGCTTCGCCAACCACGAGCTGGTCTCGACGTATCTGGGGACGTCGACCGGACTGCGCCTGCGGCACGACCAGCCCACCGGCACGCTGGAGCTGAACGCCAAGTCTCCCGACGGCACGCGCTCGGCGTGGGCGGGCCGCTCCACGCGGGACTTCAAGGACATCGACGCGGGCGCGCTCGACGCCGAGCTGGCCGTACGGCTCGGCTGGGCCGAGCGGCGGGTGGAGCTGCCCGCGGGCCGCTACGAGACGCTGCTGCCGCCCACGGCCGTGGCGGACCTGCTGATCTACCAGCTGTGGTCGGCCTCGGGCCGGGACGCGGCCGAGGGCCGCACGGTGTTCTCCAGGCCGGGCGGCGGCACGCGCGTGGGCGAGAAGCTCTCCGAGCTGCCGCTGACCCTGCGCAGCGACCCGAACGAGCCGGGCCTGGAGTGCGCGCCGTTCGTGATGGCCCACTCCTCGGGCGGCGACCAGTCCGTGTTCGACAACGGCCTGCCGGCCCACGCCACCGACTGGATCGGCCAGGGCGTGCTGAAGAACCTGACCACCACCCGGCACAGCGCCGCCCTGACCGGGCTGCCGGTGGCCCCGGCGCTCGGGAACCTGATCCTGGACGGCGGGGACGACCGCTCGCTTCAGGACATGGTCGCGGACACCGAACGCGGGCTGCTGCTGACCTGCCTGTGGTACATCCGCGAGGTCGACCCGGCGACACTGCTGCTCACGGGCCTGACCCGGGACGGCGTCTACCTCGTGGAGAACGGCGAGGTGACCGGGCAGGTGAACAACTTCCGGTTCAACGAGTCGCCGGTGGGGCTGCTGCGGCGGGCCACGGAGGCGGGGCGTACGGAGAAGACGCTGCCGCGCGAGTGGAGCGACTGGTTCACCCGGGCCGCGATGCCCGCGCTGCGGATCCCGGATTTCAACATGAGCTCTGTCAGTCAGGGCGTATAACCTCGTAGACGGCTGTCACCCGACCGCCCCGAGATCACCGAGGAGACACGAGAACCGTGACGGACATCGTCGACGAACTGAAGTGGCGCGGGCTCATCGCCCTCTCCACCGACGAGGACGCACTGCGCAAGGCGTTCGCGGACGGTCCCGTCACGTTCTATTGCGGCTTCGACCCGACCGCGCCCAGTCTGCACCTCGGCAACCTGGTGCAGATCCTGACGATGCGCCGCATCCAGCAGGCGGGCCACCGCCCGCTGGGCCTGGTCGGGGGTGCCACCGGTCTGATCGGTGACCCGAAGCCCACCGCGGAGCGCACGCTGAACGCGCCGGAGATCGTCGCCCAGTGGGTGGAGCGGCTGCGCGCGCAGATCGAGCCGCTGCTGGACTTCGAGGGTCCGAACGCCGCGGTCATGGTCAACAACCTGGACTGGACCCAGGGCCTGTCGGCCATCGAGTTCCTGCGGGACATCGGCAAGCACTTCCGGGTCAACAAGATGATCGCCAAGGAGGCCGTCTCCCGGCGGCTCAACTCCGACGCGGGCATCAGCTACACCGAGTTCAGCTACCAGATCCTGCAGGGCATGGACTTCCTGGAGCTGTACCGGCGGTACGGCTGCACGCTGCAGACCGGCGGCAGCGACCAGTGGGGCAACCTGACCTCCGGCACCGACCTGATCCACCGGGTCGAGCCGGACGCCGTGGTGCACGCGCTGGGCACCCCGCTGATCACCAAGGCGGACGGCACCAAGTTCGGCAAGACCGAGTCCGGCACGGTGTGGCTCGACCCCGAGATGACCACGCCGTACGCGTTCTACCAGTTCTGGGTCAACGCCGACGACCGGGACGTCTCCAAGTTCCTGCGCATCTTCAGCTTCAAGTCCCACGAGGAGATCGAGGAGTTGGAGCGGCAGACCGAGGAGCGGCCGCAGGCCCGCGCCGCGCAGCGTGCGCTCGCCGAGGAGCTGACGACGCTGGTGCACGGCGCCGACCAGACGGCCGCCGTGATCGCCGCGTCCAAGGCCCTCTTCGGCCAGGGCGAGCTGGCGGAGCTGGACGCGCGGACGCTGGCTGCGGCGCTGTCCGAGGTGCCGCACATCCAGGTCGCCGAGCTGGGTCCGGTGGTCGACCTGTTCGCCGAGGTCGGTCTGGTGGCCAGCAAGTCCGCCGCGCGGCGGACCGTGAAGGAGGGCGGGGCCTACGTGAACAACGTGAAGGTCGCCGCGGAGGACGCGGTGCCGGCGACCGAGGATCTGCTGGACGGGCGGTGGCTGGTGCTGCGGCGCGGGAAGAAGAACCTTGCGGCTGTGGAGGTCACGACCGCCTGAGTGCCGTAGGGGGGCGTGTGTGGACTGGCGACTGCGGCTCGTCCGTGGTTCTCGCGCCCACGCGCGGCGGGGCCGTATGTCGATGCGGCCCCGCGCCCCTTTCGGGCGTTCCCCCTCAGCGTGTCAGCGTGCTTTCAAGCCCCGACTCGCTGCTGCTTCCTCTTACCCAGCGTCGCCATGTAGAGGGCGTCCACGGCCGCGACGATGATGATCGCGGCCACCAGTTGGAAGACGTGCCGGCTCCAGTCGATGCCGCGGGTCGCCGCGACGCCCACGGCGCGGGCGATCGCGTTGCCCACGATGGCGCCGAGCATGCCGCAGATGGTGGTCAGCCACAGTGGGCTGTGCTGCTTGCCGGGGATGACCGCCTTGGCGATGAGGCCCAGTACGAATCCCACGATGATCGCCCACAACCAGCCCATGGCTGCCTCCTCGTACGGCTCGACGTGAGCATTACGGCCAGTGTGGGTCGGTGGGCCGTACGGCGCATGTCGGGGTCCCCTGTGCGCGGCGGGGCCGGAGGCATTACCGCAGGCAGCGGGCGACCCGGTCTCGTACCCGTCGCAGCCGCGGCGTAACGTGGGAGATGTCCCGGCCGGTTCCCCACCGGGGGTGGGGCGACGGCGGGCCAGGGAGAGTCCGATGCGGGCGGATGGTGGAATGTGATGCGGAAACAGCACGGTGGCGGCGCCCAGGTGTTCCGGATCACCGGGGCCCGGACGGGACTCGCTGAGGATGTGCGGGGCCGGCAGCGGCGGTACGTCATCTCGATGACGATCCGCACGGCGTCGGTGATCCTCGCTGTCGCGCTGTGGAATGTCGAGCGGTACGTCGCCTTCGTCGCGCTTGTGGCCGGTGCGCTGCTTCCCTATGTGGCCGTGGTGATCGCGAACGCGGGCCGGGAGCGGCCGCCTTCGCTGCCTTCGACGTTCGGCATCGCGCCGACGCGGCTGATGATCACGCCGCCGCGTGCGGAGGGGGCACAAGCGGAATCCGTTCCGGAGGACGCTGCAGCTCATCCGGCGGGGGCACATGGTGAGCGGCCCGACCCCACGTGAAGGCGGCGGGCGCGGTGGATGCGGAATGCGACCTCCCGTCAAGCTCAAGAAAAGCTCAGATCAATCGTGTAGTTCCAGTGCCGGGCGGCGGGGTACCCGTGACATACTGCGTACGCGCTCCGCATCCCCCGTCGGAGCGACGGACCGACGCCGGGCAGCTCCCCCCGTGGCTGCTCGGCGTCGCCTTGTCCGGGCCTCTTTCTGTGGGACGAACCTGTGAGTGACGAGACCCCGATCTGCTCCGCCAAGGGCTGCCGCGCCACTGCCGTGTGGGTGCTGGCGTGGAACAACCCGAAGATCCATACGCCGGAGCGGCGCAAGACATGGCTCGCGTGCGAGGAGCATCGCGAGCATCTGTCGCAGTTCCTCGGGGTCAGGGGGTTCCTGAAGGACGTGGTGAAGTTCGCGGACTGGCAGGATCCCGAAGGGGCCTAGGGCTGTCCCAGGCCCTGTCGTTTGGATCATCCCGGCGTCGCAGGGTCTTGCACGCACATCTGCCGCGTTGTCGTCACTCGCCGACGCTCCGCGTCGGCTCCCTCCTCCGCCTTGCAGCTGCACGCACCAGACCCTGCTCGGGTCGACTGGAAGGCACCACACCTCATAGCCGGCCCGATCCAAACGACAGGGCCTAGCCGCCGATCGCCGACATCGGCCGGTCCGGCTGGACGAACGACGGGTCGTCCAGGCCTGCTCCCGCCTTCTTCCCCCACATCGCCAGCTTCCAGATGCGGGCGATCTCCTCGTCCGGGGCGGCGGAGCGCAAGGCTGCGCGGAGATCGGTTTCCTCGGTCGCGAAGAGGCAGGTGCGTATCTGGCCGTCGGCCGTGAGGCGGGTGCGGTCGCAGGCGGCGCAGAAGGGGCGGGTGACCGAGGCGATGACGCCGACCCGGTGCGGGCCGCCGTCGACCAGCCAGCGCTCCGCCGGTGCCGAGCCGCGCTCGTCGGCGCCCTCGGGGGTGAGGTCGAAGCGGGTACGCAGGGAGGCGAGGATGTCTCCGGCGGTGACCATGCCCTCGCGCTTCCAGCCGTGCTGGGCGTCCAGGGGCATCTGCTCGATGATCCGCAGCTCGTAGTCGTGCTTGATCGCCCAGGCCAGCAGGTCGGGGGCCTCGTTCTCGTTCAGGCCCGGCATCAGGACCGAGTTGATCTTGACGGGGGTGAGGCCGGCCGCGTGGGCGGCTTCCAGGCCCTCGATGACGTCCTTGTGGCGGTCGCGGCGGGTCAGGGTCTTGAAGACGTCCGGGCGGAGGGTGTCCAGGGAGACGTTGACCCGGTCCAGGCCGGCGGCCTTCAGGGCGGTCGCGGTGCGCTTCAGGCCGATGCCGTTGGTGGTGAGGGACATCTGGGGGCGCGGGGCGAGAGCGGCGACGCGCTCGACGATGCCGACCAGGCCCGGGCGCAGCAGGGGCTCACCGCCGGTGAAGCGGACCTCCTCGATGCCGAGCAGGCGCACGGCGATGTCGATGAGGCGGACGATCTCATCGTCCGTGAGCAGGTCGGGCTTGGCCAGCCACTGCAGTCCCTCCTCGGGCATGCAGTACGTGCAGCGCAGATTGCAGCGGTCGGTCAGCGAGACCCTCAGGTCGGTGGCCACTCGGCCGTAGGTGTCGATGAGCACGTGGGCCCCCTCCCTCTCGCTCCGCTCATTTTCCGTCACGGGTGAGCCGTCCGTCATCAATGAGCCTACGTGACACCACTGACATCGACAGCGGCCCGATCCCACGAGGTGCGCGGCGGCCGCGTCGTAGGACCGTACAGTCCCGGGCGACGCGGCCGTCGTACGAAGGTGTCAGTGCGCTCCGGTGCCGGTCAGGGACCGCACCTCCAGTTCGGCGTACTTGCCGGCGTCTGGGGCCTCCTTCGACAGCAGGGTGCCCAGGGCGCCGAGCAGGAAGCCGACGGGGATGGAGATGATGCCGGGGTTCTCCAGCGGGAACCAGTGGAAGTCGACGTCGGGGAACATCGAGGCCGGGCTGCCGGAGACCACCGGGGAGAACAGCACCAGGCCGACCGCGGTGACCAGGCCGCCGTAGATCGACCACAGGGCGCCCTGGGTGGTGAACCGCTTCCAGAACAGGCTGTAGAGGATGGTCGGCAGGTTGGCGGAGGCCGCGACCGCGAAGGCGAGGGCGACGAGGCCGGCCACGTTGAGGTCGCGGGCCAGGGCGCCGAGGACGATCGAGACCGCGCCGATGCCGACGGTCGCCCAGCGGGCCGCGCCCAGCTCCTGTTCCTCGGTGGCCTGCCCCTTCTTGATGACGTTGGCGTAGATGTCGTGCGCGAAGGACGACGAGGAGGCCAGGGTGAGGCCCGCGACGACCGCGAGGATCGTCGCGAAGGCGACCGCCGAGATGGTCGCGAGCAGGATCGCGCCCCAGTCGGAGTCGACACCGCCCAGGTGCAGCGCCAGGAGTGGCGCCGCGGTGTTGCCCGCCTTGTTGGAGGCGATGATCTCGGCCGGCTTGATGAGGGCCGCCGCGCCGAAGCCGAGGGCGAGGGTCATCAGATAGAAGGCGCCGATCAGGCCGATCGCCCAGATGACCGACTTCCGCGCGGCCTTGGCCGTCGGGACGGTGTAGAAGCGGATCAGGATGTGCGGCAGGCCCGCGGTGCCGAGGACCAGGGCGATGCCGAGCGAGATGAAGTCCAGCTTGGTGGTGCCGGTGGCGCCGTACTTCAGGCCGGGCTCCAGGAAGGCCGTGCCCTTGCCGCTGTTGTCGGCGGCCCTGCCGAGCAGATCGGAGATGTTGAAGTGGAACTTCAGCAGGACCAGGAAGGTCAGCAGCAGAGCGCCGGCGATCAGCAGCACCGCCTTGACCATCTGGACCCAGGTGGTGCCCTTCATGCCGCCGATGGTGACGTACACGATCATCAGGACGCCGACCAGGGCGACGATGCCGATCTTGCCGCCGTCGCTGGTGATGCCGAGCAGGAGCGAGACGAGGACGCCGGCGCCGGCCATCTGCGCGAGCAGGTAGAAGATCGAGACGACGATCGTGGAGGTGCCGGCGGCCGTGCGAACGGGCCGCTGGCGCATCCGGTACGCCAGCACGTCGCCCATCGTGTAGCGGCCGGAGTTGCGCAGCGGCTCGGCGACCAGGAGCAGGGCGACGAGCCAGGCGACGAGGAAGCCGATGGAGTACAGGAAGCCGTCGTAGCCGAAGAGGGCGATGGCGCCCGCGATGCCGAGGAAGGACGCGGCGGACATGTAGTCGCCCGACACGGCGAGTCCGTTCTGGAAACCGGTGAACTGCCGTCCGCCGGCGTAGAAGTCGGCCGCGTCCCTGGTCTGCCGGCCCGCCCAGACCGTGATGACGAGGGTCGCGGCGACGAACACCGCGAACAGGGTGATGATCAGCGTCCGGTGCTGGCTCGCCTCGCCGGCGGCCAGCAGGGTGTGTGCTGCGGGGCTCATGCGCCGCCCTCCATCCGGGACTTGATGGCCTCGGCCTTGGGGTCGAGGTTCGCGGCGGCGTGCCGGGCGTACCACCAGGCGATGAGGAAGGTGGTGAGGAACTGGGCGAGACCGAGGACGAGGGCGACGTTGATGTTGCCGGCGACCTTGGTGCCCATGAAACCGCCCGCGTAGTTGGAGAGCAGCACGTACAGGAGGTACCACGCGGTGAAGGCGATGGTCAGCGGGAAGGCGAAGGAGCGGTGGGCGCGGCGCAGTTCACCGAACTCCGCGCTCTGCTGCACCTCGGTGAACTCCTCGGTGGAGGGAAGGGGGGTCCCCGGTGTGGCGGGGGGCGGTGTCTCGGTGGCCACGGAATCTCCTCGCGTTACGGGTGCGGTGACGGACGGGGGGATCGATCGTGCTCGCGCTCCCTGTCCAAGGTCCACGGCGCCACGCGAGGGCCGGTTCAAGTCCTATGAGTTCTTTCGCAAGCGGTCTGGGCAAGCCATTGCCAAGACATTGCTGTCCGACGAGCCGTGGGGATAGCTTCTGCCTGCACCACTCGTCATGTACCTGCCCGAGCGCCACCGTGTCTCGGGCTGTTTCGTATCCGGATGATGTGGAGATCCCATGGCTCATCTGCGTTCCAGACGCCGGCTCGCGCTCGCCGTGCCCGTCGTGCTGTCGCTGACCGCCTCGCTCGGGTTCCTGCCGGCGGCGGCCTCGGCGGCGCCCTCCGTCGCCCCGGCGGCGCGGGCGGCGGACGGACCAAACCTCGCGTACGTGGTCAACACCCGTACGGACCACCGCACGATCGAGTCCGTGCAGCGCGCGATCGGCGACAACGGCGGCTCCGTGGTGGCCAGTTACGACAGGATCGGCGTGATCGTCGCCCACTCCGCGAACCCGGACTTCTCCGCGCGGATGCGTGCGGTGCGCGGGGTGGACTCGGCGGGCGCCACACGCACCGCGCCGCTGAGTGCCGCGGAGACGACCGACGAGGGCGCGGTGCAGGTCCTGTCGAAGGCGGAGGCCGAGAGGCTCACCGAGAGCGCGGCGCCGGGCGAGGAGCCGTACGAGGCGGACCAGTGGGATCTGCGGGCGATCGGCGCCGACAAGGCCGCGCGGATCGACCCGGGCAGCAGCAGCGTGACCGTCGGTGTCATCGACACCGGCGTCGACGACACCCACCCGGACATCGCCCCGAACTTCTCCGCCTCCCAGTCGGCGAACTGCGTGAGCGGCAAGGCGGACACGACGTACGGCGCGTGGCGCCCGGTGGACGCCGACCACCACTTCCACGGCACCCATGTGGCCGGCGAGATAGCCGCGGCCCGCAACGGCATAGGCGTGGCCGGCGTGGCGCCGGGCGTGAAGGTCGCGAGCATCACGGTGGCCCAGCCGGACGCGACCTCGCTGTTCTACCCGGAGAGCGTGGTCTGCGCCTTCGTGTTCGCCGCCGACCACGGCATCCAGATAACCAACAACAGCTACTACGTTGATCCATGGATGTACAACTGCATGGACGACCCCGATCAACGTGCCATCGTCGACGCGGTCAACAGGGCCCAGCTGTACGCACAGCGCAAGGGCACGCTCAATGTGGCCTCGGCGGGCAACTCCAACCACGACCTGGACGCGGACGCGATCACGGACACCTCCAGCCCCGACGACTCCACCGCCACGACCCGCACGGTCGACCCGCACGAGTGCTTCGACGTGCCGACCCAGCTGCCCGGCGTGGTGACCGTGAGCGCGGTGGGCGTCAAGGGCGCCAAGTCGTACTACTCCAGCTACGGCCAGGGCGTGATCGACGTGGCGGGGCCGGGCGGCGACAAGTACCAGATCCCGGACACGCCGTCGAAGAACGGCCGCATCCTGTCCACCCTGCCGAACAACCAGTACGGCTTCCTCCAGGGCACCTCGATGGCCTCGCCGCACGTGGCCGCCGTCGCCGCGCTGCTGAAGTCGGCGCATCCGCACGCCACTCCGGCCCAGTTGCAGGCCCTTCTGAAGGCCGAGGCGGACAACCCGGGCTGCCCGAGCGGCCCCTACGACGGCAACGGGGACGGGGTCGTGGACGCGACCTGCGTCGGCAACGCCCGCGTCAACGGCTTCTACGGCTGGGGTGTGGTGGACGCGCTGCGCGCGGTCGAGTAGTCAAGTAGCCGCATTCCTCCCGGACTTCCCGCACGGCACGCTCGTACCGCGAACGAACTGGAGTGAACCGACCCATGACAGCGCCCAAGCCGCACTTCCGCCGCGCCCTCGCCATCCCGGCCGGGATGGCCCTGGCCACGGCACTCGCGTTCCTGCCGAACGTCACCGCGTCGGCGGCGGACCACACCCGGGCGGCCACCGCCGACGGGCCCCTGCTCAGCTATGTCGTCAACATCCGCCCCGGGCACGGCGTTTCGGCGCACGTGCAGCAGGCGATCACCGAGGCCGGCGGCTCGGTCGTGATCGCGTACGACCAGATCGGCGTGATCGTCGCCCACTCCGCCGACCCGGACTTCGCCAAGGAGATCCGTACGGTGCGCGGGGTGAACTCGGCGGGTGCCACGCGCAACGCGCCGCTGCCCGCCCAGTCCACCACCGACGAGGGCGCCCCGAAGGCGCTCAGTGCGCAGGAGATCGCCGCGGCCGGCGCGCAGGCGACGGCGGGGCAGGATCCGCTGGAGCCGCTGCAGTGGGACCTGCCGGCCATCAAGGCGGACAAGGCGCACGAGAAGACCCTCGGCAGCCCGGACGTCACGGTCGCCGTCATCGACACCGGCGTGGACGACACCCACCCGGACATCGCACCCAACTTCGACCGCGCCGCCTCCGTCAACTGCGTCTCCGGCAAGCCCGACACGACGGACGGCGCCTGGCGGCCGAGCGCGTCGGAGAGCCCGCACGGCACGCACGTCGCGGGGGAGATCGCGGGGGCGAAGAACGGCGTCGGCATCACGGGCGTGGCGCCGGGCGTCAAGGTGGCCGGCATCAAGGCCGGCAACCCGAAGGGGTACTTCTACACCGAGGCCGTGGTCTGCGGCTTCGTGTGGGCGGCCGAGCACCACGTCGACGTGACCAACAACAGCTATTACACGGACCCGTGGTACTTCAACTGCACCACCGACCCGGATCAGAAGGCGCTGGTCGACGCCGTCACCCGGGCCTCGCGGTACGCGCAGGACAAGGGCACGGTCAATGTCGCGGCGGCGGGCAACGAGAACTACGACCTCGCCTCCGACTCGATCACCGACCCGGCCTCCCCGAACGACGGCACCCCGGCGGACCGTGTGATCGACCCGCACACGTGCTACGACATACCGACCCAGCTGCCGGGGGTCGTGACGGTCGCGGCCACGGGCGCGAAGGGCCTGAAGTCGTCCTTCTCCAACTACGGCCTCGGCGTCATCGACATCGCGGCGCCCGGCGGCGACTCGACCGCCTACCAGAAGCCGGAGCCCCCGGCGATCAGCGGACAGATCCTGGGCCCGCTGCCGGGCGGCAAGTGGGGCTACATGGCCGGTACGTCGATGGCGACCCCGCATGTCGCGGGTGTTGCCGCATTGATCAAGTCAACCCATCCACACGCCCCGGCCTCGCTGGTCAAGGCACTGCTCTACGCGGAGGCCAACGCGACGCCGTGCACGGACCCGTACGACATCAACGGTGACGGCAAGGTCGACGCGGTGTGCGAGGGGATGAAGAACTACAACGGCTTCTACGGCTTCGGCATGGCGGACGCGTTGGCCGCGGTGACCAGATAGACCGGATAGACCAGGTCTAACCAAGGGCCTCAATATATTGATTGCATCAATACTGCATAGTGCAGTCATGACTGCAATCAAGTACGCCTGGTCCGCTCTGGGCGGCGATCCCGCCCATCTGGCACGGCTCACCACCGCGACGCGGGAAGGCGCGCTCGAAGCGCGCCTTCCCGTACGAGAACTGGCCCGTGCCTGTGTCGGCACCTGTGCCCTGGCCGCAGCGGAACTGGCGGCCCGCCGGGCCGGGCTCGCCGAGGTGCCCGGCGTCCGGGTCGACGACGGCGCCGTGGCGGCCGCCTTCCACAGTGAACGGCATCTGCTGCTCGACGGGCGGGCCCCGGTCGTCTTCGCGCCGCTGTCGCGGTTCTGGCGGACCGCCGACGGCTGGGTGCGCACCCACGCCAACTACCCGCACCACCGGGCCCGGTTGCTCGGCGCGCTGGATCTGCCGGCGGACGCGTCGGTGGAGGCGGTGGCCGCCCGGCTCGCCGAGCGCTCCGCGCTGGAGATCGAGGAGGCCGCCTACGGCGCCGGCGGCCTCGCCGTGGCCCTGCGTACCCCCAAGGAGTGGCGGGCGCACGAGCAGGCCGCCGCTGTGGCCGCACGACCGCTGGTGGAGCGCGAGCGGCCGGCCGCGGCGCCCGCGCGCGTGCTCGCGCCGCTGGACCCGGCCGCCGCTCCGCTGCTGCCTGCCGCAGGGTTGCGCGTGCTGGACCTGACCCGGGTCCTCGCCGGCCCGGTCGCCACCCGCACCCTCGCCCTGCTGGGCGCGGACGTGCTCCGCGTGGACGCCCCCTGGCTGCCCGAACTCCCCGACCAGCACGCGGACACGGGCTTCGGGAAGCGGTCCGCCACGCTCGATCTGAGCGCCGACCCCGGCGCCTTCGAGGAGCTGCTGGCCTCGGCCGACGTCGTCGTCACGGGCTACCGGCCGGGCGCCCTCGACCGGTTCGGGCTCTCCCCCGAGGCGCTCTTCGCGCGGCGGCCCGGCCTGGTCGTGGCGCAGGTCTCGGCATGGGGCGCGTACGGCTCCTGGTGCGGGCGGCGCGGCTTCGACAGCCTGGTGCAGGTCGCGACCGGCATCGCCGCGACCGAGGGCTCGGCCGAGCAGCCGGGCGCGCTGCCCGCGCAGGCGCTGGACCACGGCACCGGCTATCTGCTCGCGGCGGCCGTCCTGCGGGCGCTGACCGAGCAGTCGTACGACGGGGGCGGCCGGCTGGTGCGGCTGGCGCTGGCCCGCACCGCGCGCTGGCTGACGGACGGGACCCGGCCGGGTGCCGCCACGGCTGCGCCGTACGCGGGGCCCGAGGCCTGGCTGACCGAGACGGACGGCCCGCTGGGGCGGCTGCGGCACGCGCGGCCGCCGGTGGCCTTCGTCGGCGGCCCCGCCGACTGGGCGCGGCCCCCGGTGCCCTGGGGGTCGGACAGCGCCCGCTGGCGGTGAGGACGCGGGCGGCCGGAAACATACGTATGCGTGGAATGCCGTACCCCTGTTTGTTTTCCGGCACTTGCCCGATTCTGCGGCGGCTGGCGAAGATCAGGGGTGCGCTTGATACGACCGACCGCCGAGGTGACCGACAGCAGCGGCGCCGCCCGGCGGCCCGGCAGCGGACGGGCCGTCGCCCTGCTGGTCCTGGTGGCGCTGGGCGCCCTGATCCCCCTGCTCGGGCCGTCGGCCGCGCTGCACGGCACCGGCGAGGCCGCCGCGCCGGGGGTCGGCGGCATCGGGCTGCTGCGCGCGGTGCTGTTCGCCGCCGTGAGCGTGCCCCTCGGCGAGCTGTTCGCGCACCGGCTCGCCCGGCGCCTGCCCGGCGTACCGCCCGAACGGCCGCGCAGCTGGGCGCCGTTCGCCACCGCCGCCGGTTTCGTGGCCGCGCTGGCGCTCGCCTCGGTCGTGTCCGCAGGCAATCTGATCCCGCACCGCCTCGACCAGATCGACGTCGGCGGCCTGTACGGCTCCAGCGACGGAAAGCTGGCGCTGCTGGAGGTCAACGGCTTTCTGCTGGCGGCCCTGTGCGCGTTCTCCCGGCGCCCGGCGGCACAGGTGTGGCCGCTGGCCGCCGTGGTGGTCGCGGAGGCGCTGCGCGCGCATCCCACGACCGAGCAGAGCCCGCTGGCCGGCTCGGGTCTGACACTGGTGCACCTGACGTGCGCGGCGCTGTGGACCGGCGGTCTGCTGCACACCCTGCGGCTGCTCCGGCTCTGGCGCGGCGACCCGGCCGGGGCCGCGCTGCTCGCCCTCTACGCGCGCGTGGCGGCCGTCCTGCTGGCGGCCATCACCGCGACGGGCGTGTGCAGTTCGCTGCGCCGTATGCCGTCGGCCACGATCCTGGACCAGCTGACGACGACGGCGTACGGACGCACCCTGCTGGCCAAGGTGATCCTGGTCGCCGCCGTCGCGCTGCTCGCCCTGTGGGCACGGATCCGGCTGGGCCGCGCCGCCGACCCGCTGACCGCCTGCGCGCCCGCGCGGGCCGAGGTGGTCGCCCTGGGTACGGTCGTCGCGGTCTCAGGCCTGCTCACGGCGCTGCCCGTGCCGATCCGCTGGTCCTAGCGGGGATCCAGTGCCCCGGCACTAGCCGTTGGTGACGAGCACCTTGAGGGCGGTGCGCTCGTCCATCGCCTTGTAGCCCTCGGGCACGCCCTCGATGCCGACGGTCATGTCGAACACGGGCGAGGGGTCGATCGTGCCGTCCAGGACGTCGGGCAGCAGGTCGGGGATGTAGGCGCGGACCGGGGCCACACCGCCGCGCAGGGCGATGTTCCGGTCGAACATGACGCCGAGGTCGAGGCCGGTGCCGCTGCCGTGCGGCACGCCCACGAAGCCGATCGCGCCGCCGTCGCGGGTGATGTTGACCGCGGTACGCATGGACTGCTCCGTACCGACGGCTTCGACAACGGCGTGCGCGCCCTGGCCACGGGTGAGTTCCCGGACGGCCTCGACGGCCGCGTCCCCGCGCTCGGCGACGACGTCGGTGGCGCCGAAGCGGCGCGCGATGTCGGTACGGACCTCGTGCCGGCCGAGCGCGATGATCTGCTCGGCGCCGAGCCGCTTGGCGGCCAGGACGGCGCACAGGCCGACCGCGCCGTCACCGACGACGGCGACCGTGGCGCCGGGCCGGGCGCCCGCGCCGAGGGCCGCGTGGTGGCCGGTGCCGAGGACGTCGGAGAGGGTCAGCAGGGCGGACAGCAGGTGGTCGTCGCCGGCCGCGTCCTTCGGCAGCTGGACGAGGGTGCCGTCGGCGAACGGGACGCGCACGGCCTCGCCCTGGCCGCCGTCGTAGCCGACGGAGCCCCAGAAGCCGCCGTGCTCGCAGGACGTCGTCAGGCCCTCGCGGCAGTAGTCGCAGACGCCGTCGGACCACATGAAGGGCGCCACCACGAGATCGCCGCGCTTGACCGTGCTCACCTCGGAGCCGGTCTCCTCGACGACGCCGAGGAACTCGTGCCCGATCCGCTGGCCCGGCTGCCGGGCCGCCTCACCGCGGTAGGCCCACAGGTCGCTGCCGCAGATGCACGCGCGCAGCACCCGCACCACGGCGTCGCTGGGCAGCTGCACCACGGGCTCGGGCACGTCCTCCACGCGCATGTCGTACGGGGCGTGGATGGTGGTGGCGCGCATGGCGAGGGTCCTTCTCGTGCGGGATCGTGCGGTGCGCTCAGGGGGTGGTCGAGCGCACCTCACCGTACGCCGAGGCAGGCGGGGGCCGCTCGGCGAGGGTGCCGTCGGGCAGGGCGCGGGGCATGACAGGGCCAAGGGCGCGGTGCCGACAGGGTCGGTCCTCATGCGCGGTCAGACGCCCGCGGCGCCCAGCAGGCTGCCGGCCGCGTAGGTGACCCCCATGGCCAGCGCTCCGCCCACCACGTTGCGCAGCACCGCGCGTCCCGGGTCCGCCGCGCCGAGCCGGGCGCTGGTCCAGCCGGTGAGGACGAGCGCGGCCAGGACGGAGACGACGGTCACGGGCAGCCGCCAGGCGGCCGGGGGCAGGACGATGGCCAGCAGCGGCAGCAGCGCGCCCACGGTGAAGGCCAGGAAGCTCGCCCAGGCCGCGTGCCAGGGGTTGGCCAGCTCGTCGGGGTCGATTCCGAGTTCCACGCGCGCGTGCGCCCGCAGCGCGTCCCGCGCGGTGAGCTGTTCGGCGGCCTCCCGGGCCACCTCGTGGGACAGGCCGCGCTCCTGGAGCATGGTGGTCAGCTCCAGCAGCTCGGCCTCCGGCTGCTCCCTCAGTTCCCGTTTCTCCACGGCCAGCGCGGCCACCTCGGAGTCACGCTGGGTGGAGACGGAGACGTACTCGCCGGCCGCCATTGACATCGACCCGGCGAGCAGGCCGGCCAGTCCGGCGGTGAGCAGGGCGGACCGGCTCCCGGTCGCGCCCGCCACGCCGACGACGATGCCCGCGGTGGAGACGATGCCGTCGTTCGCGCCGAGCACGGCGGCCCGCAGCCAGTTCAGCCGCGAGCCGAGCGCGCCCCCGTGGGCCTCTTCGTGGGTGGGTTCCGTCACAGCAGGGAGGATCGCACCCCAAGGACCACGCACACCGCACCGACGCTCCCCGGCCATCGACACCAGCGGCGCCCAACGCTCCGTCCACCGCGGGAAGGAACTTCATGGAGAAGTCGGTCTTCTGGCGCGCCCATCCCTGACAGACCGTCACTTATGACGCAGGTGCAGCCGGGCACACGTCCGAGCAGCGGTCCCCGGTGCGGCACCCCGGCGGGGCACCGGTACGCACGCGCGTGCGGTGGCCGAGCGGCTGGGCGGAAACCGGCGGGGCCATCGGCACCTGAAGGTCAGGACTGTCAGTCGTGGCCCGTATCCTCAGTGACCATGCTCGAAGACCGTGCGACCGCAGTGTCCTCCGCCACCCAGTGGCCGACCGTGTATCCGAAGGGATACGCGGTCGTTGACGTGGAGACCACCGGCCTGGCCCGGGACGACCGCATCATCTCGGCGGCCGTCTACCGGCTGGACGAGCGCGGCGAGGTCGAGGACCACTGGTACACGCTGGTCAACCCGGAGCGCGATCCGGGACCCGTGTGGATACACGGTCTGACGACCGAGGTGCTCGAAGGGGCGCCGCTCTTCGCGGACATCGCCGAGGAGTTCACGGCCCGGCTGGAGGGCCGGGTGCTGGTCGCGCACAACGCCGCCTTCGACTGGCAGATGATCGCGCGGGAGTACGCGCGCGCGCAGCGCGAGGCGCCGGTGCGTCAGCGGCTGTGCACCATCGCGCTGTCGAAGGAGCTGGGCCTGCCGCTGCCCAACTTCAAGCTGGAGTCCCTGGCGGCGCACTACGGCGTCGTACAGCAGCGGGCGCACCACGCGCTGGACGACGCGCGCGTGCTGGCGGAGGCGTTCCGGCCCAGTCTGCGGGCCGCCGCCGCGGGCGGTGTACGGCTGCCGCTGCTGGAGTGCCGGCCGCTGACGGAGTGGTCCGACCGCGCGGTGCCCCGGCAGTCGGGCGGCGGACAGGGCGGCTACGGCGGCTACCGGTCCGGCAGTTGGCGCCCCTCCCGCAAGAGGCCCGCATGCCCCTACCCCAATCCGGGTCGCTACGAAGACGGCAAACGCCTCAAACAGGGCATGCGGGTGGCGTTCTCCGGTGACACCTCCGTCGACCGCGACCTGCTGGAGGACCGGGTCACCGAGGCCGGTCTGCATGTGGCGTCCAGCATCTCGCGGCTGACCAGCCTGCTGGTGACCAACGACCCCGACTCGGGCACGTCGAAGGTGGCCAAGGCGCGGCAGTTCGGCACGCCGGTCGTCGACGAGGCCGCGTTCGGGCAGCTGCTGCGGGACGTCGAGCCCGCCGACGAGTGATCGTACGAATGGGTGATAGGCATACGACTCACCCGGAACCCGCTCGCCCTGATCCCGGCGACGGCCCACCCTGTGGCACATGGCTAAATGTGAAGTTTGCGGCAATGACTATGGAATGACCTTTGAGGTCCATGCCCAGGGCGCAGTTCATGTGTTCGACTGCTTCTCCTGTGCGATCCACCGGATGGCTCCCCTCTGCGAGCACTGCCGGGTGCAGATCATCGGCCAGGGCGTGGAGGCCGACGACAAGTGGTACTGCGGCGCGCACTGCGCCCGTGCGGAAGGGAAGACGGGAATCGTCGACCGGGTGTGACCCGGTACCCGCCTGAATGCACCCCACGGCACGGAGGTACCGTCGTGGGGTGCATCGCTACCGCTTCCTGTTGTCCCGCCAGTGGGTGATCCTCACCATCGTCGCGATCGCGCTGATCCCGACGATGATCAGGCTGGGTTTCTGGCAGAAGCACCGGTACGAGGAGCGCACCGCGCGCAACGACCTGGTCTCCTCGGCGCTGCACGCGGGGCCGGTCCCGGTCGAGCGGCTGTCCTCCCCCGGGCACACCGTGACCCGCACCGAGAAGTACCGCACGGTCACCGCGACCGGCACCTTCGACACCGCCAAGGAGGTCGTGGTCCGGCGCCGGACCAACTCCGACAACGAGGTCGGCTTCCATGTGCTCACGCCGTTCGTCCTCAGCGACGGCAAGGTGGTGCTCGTCAACCGCGGCTGGATCCCGGCCGACGGAGCCCAGACCGCGTTCCCGAAGGTCCCCGCCCCGCCGTCCGGCCGGACCACCATCACCGGGCGGCTGATGGCCGACGAGACCACCGCGGCGAGCGGCATCAAGAACGTCCAGGGCCTCCCCGACCGGCAGATCATGCTGATCAACAGTGCGGAGGAGGCGCACCGGCTCGGCGCTTCGGTGCTCGGCGGCTACATCGAGCAGACGGGGCCCCAGACCGACTCCCCGGAACAGATCTCCGACCCGGGCAGCGAGGACGCCCCGCTGAACTACGCGTACATGATCCAGTGGTGGCTGTTCGCCGCGGGCGTGCCGGTCGGCTGGTGGTTCCTGGTCCGGCGGGAGATCCGCGACCTGGAGGAGGCCGGCGCGCAGGCGCAGCAGGAGGAGACGGAACCGGCCGTCGTATAGCCGCGCGAAAGCGTCCCTCGCGGGGACGTCACTCCCCCGGCGCACCACCTGATTGGCCCTCTGGCCCGCCGGGAAACCGGTTCCCGTGAACGCGCGCATCGAGGACTACGCCCTCATCGGCGACGAGCAGACCGCCGCCCTGGTCGGCCGGGACGGCTCGATCGACTGGCTGTGCCTGCCCCGCTTCGACTCCGGCGCCTGCTTCGCCCGGCTGCTGGGCGACGAGGACCACGGATACTGGCGGATCGCCCCCGAGGGAGCGCGCACCTGCACCCGCCGCGCCTACCGGCCCGACACCCTCGTCCTCGACACCGAGTGGGACACCCGCGAGGGCACGGTCCGCGTCACCGACCTGATGCCGCAGCGCGACCGTGCCCCCGACGTCGTACGCGTCGTCGAAGGCGTCAGCGGCCGGGTCACCGTGCACAGCACCCTCCGTCTGCGCTTCGACTACGGCTCGATCGTGCCGTGGATGCGCCGCTCGGACGGGCACCGGGTGGCCGTCGCGGGGCCGGACTCGGTCTGGCTGCGCTCGGAACCGGCCGTGCGCACCTGGGGCGAGGACTTCAGCACCCACTCGGAGTTCACCGTCGCCGAGGGCGAGCGGGTCGCGTTCGTGCTCACCTGGCATCCCTCGCACGAGCGCCGCCCACCGCTCGTCGACCCCTACGAGGCGCTGACCAGCAGCGTCCGGGGCTGGCGGCGCTGGGCGTCCCGCTGCCGCTACGACGGGCCGTACCGGGACGCCGTCGTACGGTCCCTGATCACCCTCAAGGCGCTCACCTACGCCCCGACGGGCGGGATCGTCGCCGCGGCCACCACCTCGCTGCCCGAGGAGCTGGGGGGCGTGCGCAACTGGGATTACCGCTACTGCTGGCTGCGCGACTCGACCCTCACCCTCGGCGCCATGCTGGCCGCGGGCTATCACAAGGAGGCCGAGGCCTGGCGCGACTGGCTGGTGCGCGCGGTGGCGGGCGACCCGGCCGACCTGCAGATCATGTACGGCCTGGCGGGCGAGCGGCGGCTGCCGGAATGGGAGCTGCCCTGGCTGCCCGGCTTCGCCGGCTCCGCGCCCGTGCGCGTCGGCAACGGCGCCGTCGACCAGCTCCAGCTGGACGTGTACGGCGAGGTCATGGACTCGCTGTCGTTGGCGCGCGGCGCGGGCCTGCCCACCAAGCCGCACATGTGGGCGTTGCAGCGCTCGCTGATGACGTTCCTGCAGTCGTCCTGGCGGCAGCCCGACGAGGGCCTGTGGGAGGTGCGCGGCGGCCGGCGCCAGTTCGTGCACTCGAAGGTGATGGTGTGGGTGGCCGCCGACCGCGCCGTACGGACGCTGGAGAAGCACCCGGAGCTGGCGGGCGATGCGGACGGCTGGCGGGCGATGCGCGACGAGGTGCACCGGGAGGTGTGCGAGCGGGGCTACGACCCCCGGCGCGGAACCTTCACCCAGTACTACGGCTCGCGCGAACTGGACGCCGCCCTGCTGCTGATCCCCCGGGTCGGCTTCCTGCCGCCCGACGACCCCCGGGTGATCGGCACGGTCGACGCGATCCGCGCGGACCTGGGCCACGGCGGCTTCGTGCGCCGTTACGACACCGACGCGGTGGGCGTGGACGGCATGCCCGGGGGCGAGGGCGCGTTCCTCGCCTGCTCGTTCTGGCTCGCGGACGCCCTGCACATGACGGGCCGCCAGAAGGAGGCCCGGGACCTGTTCGAGAGGCTGCTGGGTCTGGTCAACGACGTGGGGCTGCTGGCGGAGGAGTACGACCCCCAGCAGGGCCGCCAGGTGGGCAACTTCCCGCAGGCCTTCAGTCATATCGCCCTGGTGAACACCGCGCTCACGCTCTTCGGGGACGACCGGGCAGGATAGGGGCCATGGATCTTGGACTGAAGGACCGGGTGTACGTCGTCACGGGCGCGACCCGCGGGCTGGGCAACGCGGCCGCGCGCGAGCTGGTCGCCGACGGGGCGAAGGTCGTCATCAGCGGACGGGACGAGAAGCGGGTCGCGGAGGCGGCCGCGGAACTGGGCCCGAACGCGGTGGGTGTCGCCGTCGACAACTCCGACGCGCAGGCTCCCGAGCGGCTCGTCGCGGCTGCCCGTGAGCACTTCGGCGGCTTCCACGGGGTGCTCGTGAGCGTGGGCGGGCCGGCGCCCGGTTTCGTCGCGGACAACACCGACGAGCAGTGGCGGAACGCGTTCGAGTCGGTGTTCCTCGGAGCGGTGCGGCTCGCGCGGGCGGCGGCGGCCGAGCTGGAGCCGGGCGGGGTGATCGGGTTCGTGCTGTCGGCGTCGGTGCACGAGCCGATCGGGGGACTGACCATCTCCAACGGGCTGCGGCCCGGGCTCGCCGGATTCGCCAAGTCCCTCGCGGACGAGCTGGGGCCACGGGGGATCCGGGTGCTGGGGCTGCTGCCGTCGCGCATCGACACGGACCGCGTGCGCGAGCTGGACGGGTTGTCCGCTGACCCTGAGGCCACTCGGGCTGCGAACGAGTCCCGGATTCCGTTGCGTCGGTACGGGGCGCCGGAGGAGTTCGGCCGGGTCGCGGCGTTCTTGCTGTCTCCGGCCGCGTCCTATCTGACCGGGATCATGTTGCCTGTCGACGGGGGAATGAGGCACGGGTTCTGACGGTCGCCGCTTGCCTCAAGTGACCCTCTCCGCACGGTGCTTGACCGCCCTCAGCCGCACCTGGGCCGGCAGGGACACCAGCCGCGCCGATGCGCGGGCACGGGTCAGGGCCTGGGCCGTGAAGTCGTTCAGGGCGGTCGACGGGTCGACATACGGCTCCAGTTGGAGCCAGACCCTGGCCGTGGGGGTCGTACGACGGCCCCGGAGCTGGATCTCGGCGTGGGCCACGCCCTCCTGCTGGACGGCCTCCTGGGCCAGGGCCGACTCCAGGGCCCGGCCGCGCAGGAGGGCGGACTCGCCGTCGCCGGTGTCGATGAGGATCTCGGTCAGCCGGCGGCGGCGCAGGATGGTGGTCAGCCACCACAGGGCGAGCAGGACGACGATCGCCAGGCCGGCGAGGACGGCCGGCCACCACCAGCCGGTGCCGCGCCAGTGGGTGCGTTCGGCCCGGGTGAGCAGGACGTCGTGCGGGCCGGTGTGGATCCACCAGGAGGGCGGCGGCGCGCCCAGGCCGACGGCCAGCACCGAACCGCCGAGCGCGAACAGGAGCAGGCCGACGAGAGCCAGCAGGACGCGGTGGAGTCCGCCCCGGCGCATCGCCGTCACCTCTTCCGTCCGGGCCGTGTCACATGGACGGACAGCGTGGGCGGCCGGCTCAGGCCGAGGCCCCGGATCGCCTCCCTGAGGACGGTGTCCAGGTCGGTCTGTACGTCGTCCAGGTCACGGAAGTGCGAGACGGCACGGACGTCGGCCTTCCGGCGGCGCATCCGCACCCGGACCGACCGCACGCCGGTCACGTCGATGGCCCGGTCGCGCAGCAGCAGTGCCGCCGCCTCGCGGCTGAGCGCGGCGCGGACATCGGGGTGCGGCCGCCGCATGGGCAGCAGGGCGCGGAGGCCGGGTGTGGCCGCGAGGACGATCAGCCAGAGGCCGAGGGCGGCGGCGACGGCCGCGCCGGTCAGCACCCAGGTGTCGTCCAGGGGCCGTTCGGCCAGCTGCCGGGCCAGTGCGCGGCGCCAGCGCATCGCGGGGTGATGGGCGCGTACGGCGGCGATGTCGTACAGCAGGAGACCGGCGCCGGCCAGCAGCAGGGCCGCGACGACGGCGGCCGGCACGCGGCGCGGTGACCAGAGGCGACCGCTGCCCTCGGCGGCCGGCGGTGTGGGGGCGGGATCCTTGTCGAGGGTCGGGGCGGTCGTCCGCGGCTCGCTCATCATGCCCTCCCGTGCGGTGCCGGGTGCAGCCGTTCGACCTGGACGGCGACCTCGGCCACCGCCATGTCCACCAACGCGCCTACCCGCTCGGCGACTTGGCGACGCACGGCGGCACAGTGGGCGCCGATGTCGCAGGGGTAGCCGAGTTCGACGTGGACGCGTACGCGGGCGGACTCCTGGTTCACGACGACCGTGGCGTGCGGGACGGCCGCGCCGGCGGGCAGCGGCGGCAGCGCCTCGCGGGCGGCCTGCGCGGCGATCTTCGCGACGACCCGGTCGGCGATCCGGGTGGCACCGCGCGCGCCCGGCGGCACGGGGGCCGACGGCGGGCTCGCCGCGCCGGGCTCGGCGGTCACCGCCGGTCACCGCCGCCGGTCGCGCCGGTCGTCGCGGGTGCGGAAGAACTCACCCGGTTCCAGGTCGCCCTCCGCGAACCGGCCGATGACGAACCCGATCGCGCCCAGCGCCGCCACCAGCAGGAAGGCACCGAAACCGCCGAAGTACCCGGCGAAACCCAGCGCCATTCCGGCGATCATGCCGACCACGGCCATGCTCATGCAGCACTCCTCAGCTCGTCGGATGTGCGGTGTCGGGTCGCCGGTGCGTCACTGGATGCGCGGCGGCTCGGGCTCCTCGTCCTCTTCCTCGGGCAGCTTCACGTCGCTGACCGCGATGTTGACCTCGACCACCTCAAGGCCGGTCATGCGTTCCACTGCGGCGATCACGTTCTCCCGCACGGCGCGGGCCACATCGGCGATCGCGACGCCGTAGTCCACGACGATCTCCAGGTCGAGCGCGGTCTGCACCTCGCCCACCTCGGCCTTCACGCCCCGTGTCACCGACCTGGAGCCGCCGGGCACCCGGTCGCGCACGGCGCCGAAGGTGCGGGCCAGGCCGCTGCCCATGGCATGGACGCCGACCACGTCCCGGGCCGCGAGGCCCGCGATCTTCTCCACGACGCCGTCGGCGATGGTCGTCCGCCCGCGGGCCGCCGGATCTCCGCCGCCGCGCCGGGTGGTCTTGCGGGTCGACACCTGCGGCTCGTGCTCGCCCTCGGGGGTCGTCGTCATGTCGGTCATCGCCGTACGTCCCTTTCGGTCGTCGTCCCCTTCGAACGCTTCGATCGTCCTTTGCCCACCGTAAGCAAGGTTCCCCGGACGCGCGCCGGTGATACGGCAGGCTGGAGGAATGACGGCGGACCGGTGGACACGGGAAGTGCGGCGCCAGGTGGGGCTCGGCAGGCTGCTGCCGCTCGGCGGGCCGAGCGACGGCGCGTGGATCGCGGAGGCCGCTGCGGCGGCGGTGCTGGGACATGCGGCGGCGGACGGGGTGCCGGGGGTGCGGCTGGGCACGCTGCGGCTCGCGCTCGCCGATCCGGACGAGGCGCACGAGCCCGCAGTACCGGCTCCGCCGAGCGCGTTGCCGCCGGGCGCGCTGCGGCTGACGGCGGACTTCGCCGCGACGGCCGCCGAGCCACTGCCGGCGGTCGCGTCCCGGCTGCGGCGGGCGCTGGCGACGGCCGCGGCGCAGCGGCTCGGGCTCACGGTGTCCGAGGTGGACCTGCGGGTGACCGACCTGCTGGACACGGAGGAGCCGCGGGCGCAGGTACGCGCGCCGCGGCCGGTCCCGGCTCGGGAGCCCGCGGACCCGGACGAGACCCGGGTGGCCGCGGCCGCGCTGGCCGTCCCCGGCGTGAGCGGTCTCACGGGTTCGCTCGGCGGCCTCGGCCGTGCGGTGCACCTGGAAGAACGCATGGCCGATACAGCCCTGCCGCATCGGCACGTGCGCGTGGAGCTTTCGACGCGCACGGACCACCGGGCCGTCGACGTGGCCCGGAAAGTCCGCGCGGCCGTACGGGAGGCGCTGGAGGACAGACCGACGGTGGCGGTGCTGGTGACGGCGGTGGACTGACCGACCGTCTCGCCTCCGGCGCAGGGGTCACTCGCCGATGCCGGCCAGGTCCCGAAGCCGGCGCGCCTGAGCGGCCCGCTCCGCCGCCCGCTGCTCGTCGTACGTACGGTCCACCGCGCCCCGCAGCAACGCCTTGGTCTCCACGACGGCGTCCCGTGGCGCGGCCACCAGCGCCGCGGCCAAGTCGCCCACAGCCGCGTCGAGTTCAGCCGCCGGCACGGCCACGTTGGCCAGTCCGCACGCCACCGACTCCTCCGCGCCGACGAACCTTCCGGTGGCGCAGATCTCGAGCGCGCGGGCGTACCCGACGAGACCGACCAGCGGATGCGTGCCGGTCAGGTCGGGTACGAGGCCGAGGCTGGTCTCGCGCATGGCGAACTGCACGTCGTCGGCGACGACCCGCAGGTCGCAGGCGAGCGCGAGCTGGAAGCCGGCCCCGATAGCGTGTCCCTGGACGGCGGCGATGGACACGATGTCGTTCCGCCGCCACCAGGTGAACGCCTCCTGGAACTCGGCGATGCTCGCGTCGAGCCCGGCGTCGTCACGGCGCGCGAGATCGATGAAGGTCGGCTCGCCCGGGATCCCCTCCGGCGTGAACATCTGCCGGTCCAGCCCGGCGGAGAAGGACCTGCCCTCGCCACGCAGCACCACGACACGGACGGTGCCCGGCAGCAGCCGCCCGGCCTCGGTGAGCGCCCGCCACAGGGCGGGGCTCTGCGCGTTGCGCTTGGCCGGGTTGGCCAGCGTCACCGTGGCGAGCGCGTCGTCGACGGTGAGCCGTACGCCGTCCTTGTCGAGTACAGGAGCGAGGTCCTGGTCGGGCGAAGCCATGGGGCGCCTCCGATGGGTGCGGTCAGCAGAGCAGAGCTAAGTGACTGCACAGTAACCACCCGGTCGATCACTTTGTCGACCGGGTGGCCACCATCGAAGCCGATGGACCGCCCGGAGTCAGACCGATGCGGCTTTCTTGCCCCGGGTCGCTCCGCCACGCCCACGCAGGACGACGCCCGACTCGGTGAGCATCCGGTGCACAAAGCCATACGAGCGGCCGGTCTCCTCGGCCAGCGCCCGGATGCTCGCACCGGAGTCGTACTTCTTCTTCAGGTCTGCCGCGAGCTTGTCGCGCGCGGCGCCGGTCACCCGGCTGCCCTTCTTCAGAGTCTCGGCCACCCGTGCCTCCTCATGGGAAGTGCGCTCTGGTCTCCTCATGATCACCCCTCTTGGGCGTGATGGCCACCCATTCGGCAAGGTCCGTGAGACATCGTTGTGACGACAGGAGTCGATCCCCACAAGCGGAATGCTTGATTCCATAGCGTGGTGTCCCCTGGCCCGAACGGGTGGATTCGCGAAGTGCCAGGTCAGGGACGCGAAGCGGCCGATCCCTTGGCAGCGAAGGGATCGGCCGGAAAATCCGTGTACGACACACCCCGATACGAGGAGATCTCACACAGATGATGGATCACGGATAAGCCGAATGATCCATACTCAATGGATCAACTCAGTGGATCAGTCTTTCGATCACGCCAGGGCGACGAGATCCGCGTAGTCGGCGCCCCACAGGTCCTCGACGCCGTCCGGCAGCAGGATGATCCGCTCGGGCTGAAGCGCCTCGACGGCGCCCTCGTCGTGGGTGACGAGGACGACCGCGCCCTTGTAGGTGCGCAGGGCGCCGAGGATCTCCTCGCGGCTGGCGGGGTCGAGGTTGTTGGTCGGCTCGTCGAGGAGGAGGACGTTCGCCGAGGAGACGACCAGGGTCGCCAGGGCGAGCCGGGTCTTCTCACCACCGGAGAGGACACCGGCGGGCTTGTCCACGTCGTCGCCGGAGAAGAGGAACGAGCCCAGCACCTTGCGGACCTCGACCAGGTCCATGTCGGGGGCGGACGAGCGCATGTTCTCCAGGACCGTGCGCTCGGGGTCGAGGGTCTCGTGCTCCTGCGCGTAGTAGCCGAGCTTGAGGCCGTGACCGGGGACGACCTCGCCGGTGTCGGGCTTCTCGACCCCGCCGAGCAGGCGCAGCAGGGTGGTCTTGCCGGCGCCGTTGAGGCCGAGGATGACGACCCGCGAGCCCTTGTCGATGGCGAGGTCGACGTCGGTGAAGATCTCCAGCGAGCCGTACGACTTCGACAGGCCCTCGGCCGTCAGCGGAGTCTTGCCGCACGGGGCGGGCTCGGGGAAGCGCAGCTTGGCGACCTTGTCCGACTGGCGGACGGCCTCCAGACCGGCGAGGAGCTTGTCGGCCCGGCGGGCCATGTTCTGCGCGGCGACCGTCTTGGTGGCCTTGGCGCGCATCTTGTCGGCCTGGGCGTTGAGGGCGGCGGCCTTCTTCTCGGCGTTGGCGCGCTCGCGCTTGCGGCGCTTCTCGTCGGCCTCGCGCTGCTGCTGGTAGAGCTTCCAGCCCATGTTGTAGACGTCGATCTGGGCGCGGTTGGCGTCCAGGTAGAAGACCTTGTTGACGACCGTCTCGACCAGGTCCACGTCGTGGCTGATGACGATGAAGCCGCCGCGGTACGTCTTCAGGTAGTCCCGCAGCCAGATGATCGAGTCGGCGTCGAGGTGGTTGGTCGGCTCGTCGAGCAGCAGGGTGTCGGCGTCCGAGAAGAGGATCCGGGCCAGCTCGATACGGCGGCGCTGACCACCGGAGAGGGTGTGCAGCGGCTGGCCGAGGACGCGGTCGGGCAGGTTCAGCGCGGCGGCGATGGTGGCGGCCTCGGCCTCGGCGGAGTACCCGCCCTTGGTGAGGAACTCCGTCTCCTGGCGCTCGTACTGCTTGAGGGCCTTCTCGCGGGTGCCGCCCTTGCCGTTCGCGATGCGCTCCTCGTTCTCGCGCATCTTGCGGATCAGTATGTCGAGGCCGCGGGCGGAGAGGATGCGGTCGCGGGCGAGGACGTCGAGGTCGCCGGTGCGGGGGTCCTGCGGCAGGTAGCCGACCTCGCCGGAGCGGGCGATCTGGCCGGCGGCCGGGATGCCTTCGCCCGCCAGGCACTTGGTGAGAGTGGTCTTGCCGGCGCCGTTACGGCCGACGAGGCCGATGCGGTCGCCCTTGGCGACACGGAAGGTGGCGTTCTCGATGAGGACGCGCGCACCGGCGCGCAGCTCGATACCGGAGGCGGAGATCACGGACAGACTCCAGGGCGTACAGGGATTGGCGGGTGGGCGGCTGAGGCGATCCCGCCGTCTAATGCGCGAGGAGAATGGCCATAGGAGAAGTCTAACGGGGGTGTGCAAGCTGTTTTTCTACGCCCGTGCGTTCGGTCCGCGCCCCTGAAGATCGTTGCCGAGGAGGGTGCGGTCCGGGGTGAACGCGCGGCCTGGGCCGGCGGGCAGCACCCAGCGCAGATCGCCGTCGGCGATGCGGTACGCGGTGACGCGGGGCGGGGCCACGACGGCGAGCATGCCGTGGCCCAGGGGGCGCAGCACGCCGGTGCCGCCCCGGGCGGGGAGCCACTCGGCCGCGTCGGGCAGAGCCCGGTGCCAGCGGACCGACCGGCCGTCGGTGTCGGTCAGCAGCCCGTCGTCCCACAACGCGATCACCTCCCCGCGCACGGTCAGCACCACGGCGGGCCGATGACCCACGCGCGCGTACCGCCAGTGCGGCGCACCGGTCGCGGTGTCGTAGCCGACCACGGCGCCGCCCTGTGCCCGTGACGCCCATGCTTCGGCGTGCGGGTGCCGCTCCACGCGCGCGAAATGGACGAGACGGTCTCCGTACGGGACGGGCCGCACTTGGTGGGCCAGTCCGCGGAGCCCGACGGCGAGGAGGACGCCGCCGAGGACGAGGAGCGGGCGGAGAGCGGGCGGAACGCGGAGAAGGAGGGGGACGCGGAGGGGCACGTGGCGCATGCGTGCGTTACGGCTGTGAGGGGTGGTGGGGCGTCGTTCGCCGGGGCCGGAGTGGGGTGCGGGGGCGGGGGCCTGGGCCGCGACGCCGGTGGTGGGGTGGGCCGAGCCAGGGGGTGCCGGGGGCGGCGGGCCCTGCGGGGCGTGGTGGGACGGCCCCGCTGGCGCGGGGTCCGGTGAGGCGGTGAGGGTGGTGCGCGTGGTGGGTGGTGGGGTGGCCACGTCTGCCCCCTCCGTGTCCTCGGCCGCGGATCGGGCGCCGAGCGTAGCCGTGGACGGTGGGCGGGGCGGGGTGCCGTGGGCGGGTGCGGGCGGGAAGTCGCCCGATCGGGCGTCCGTCCGGCGGTGGGGCGGCGCGGCGGGGAGGGATGCGCCAGGCTCCGGACGACCGGCGCGGCGAACCTCGGCACGGCAGCAGCGGCGGCGGCAGAAGCAGAAGCAGTGCGACACGTTGCTGAGGCGTTGTCAGTGGTGGCTGCAACACTGAACGGGACGCCACAGGACCGGCGCACGGAGGAGTGATCGCCATGGCGGGCATGAGCGGTGGACGGCCGAGCATCTATCCCTCGCTGCTGTACGCGGACGCGAACGCGGCGATCAGACAGCTGACGGAGGCCCTCGGCTTCACCGAGCTGTCGGTGTACGAGACGGCGGACGGCAAGGTGATGCACGCCGAGCTGGTCCAGGGCAACGGCGCGGTGATGATCGGCTCCAAGGGCCGGGGCGGCCGTTTCGACACGGCGATGAAGGATGCCGGGCCCACCGGGGTGTACATCGTCGTGGACGACGTGGACGCCCACCACCAGCGGGCCCTGGAGCACGGCGTGGAGATCCTGATGCCCCCGACGGACCAGGACTACGGCTCGCGGGACTACATGGCCCGTGACGTCGAGGGCAACATCTGGAGCTTCGGGACGTACGCCCCGGAGATCGGCGCCTGAGCGATCCCCGAGCCGCTCATCCCCCGGTGTGCACCTGGAAGGCGGCCCGGCGCACGGCCTTGGCCAGGGCCGGGTCGGGGTGTGCGGCGGCGAGCGCGACCAGCACCTGCACGGTGCGCGGATGGCCGACGGCGCGGACCTCGTCGAGCAGCCGGGGAACCGTGGGCTGCACCGCGGACTCCAGATGCCGGACCAGCATCGGCGCCTCGCCGTGGTCGGCGACGGCCGCGGCGGTGTCCACCCACAGCCAGGTCGCCTCTTCCCGGGTGAGGACCTCGTGGGCGTCCTCCGGGTCGACCCCGTCGTGCTCGGCGAGCCACAGCAGGGCGTACGGCCGCAGGGCGGGCTCGTCCACGACGGCGCGTACGTCGGGTTCGGCGGGGGCGCCGACGACGCGCAGCGCTTCGAAGGCCAGGCCGCGCAGTAGGGCGTCCTCGCCGCGCGCGGCGTGGATCAGCTCGGTGACGGCGCTGCCGACGGGGCGGGCGGCGAGCCAGGCGCGGTATTCGGCGCGGGCGGCGTTGGGGCGGAGCTGGGCGCAGCCGCGGAGCATGTCCTCGGCGGACTGCTCGATGTTGCCGGCCGGACTCTGCGCGGCCACGCAGATCTGCTCCAGCTTGACCCACACCGCCCAGCTGCCCAGCGGGGTGAGGGTGGCCTGGCCGTCGCCGTAGGTCAGCGCGCCGACGTAGCCGAGGGCCTGCAGCACCCAGTCGAGGAGCGGGGCGAGCGGGGTGTCGTCGGCGGGCGCGAGGTCGGGGTCGGGACCGGCCTCCGCCG
The DNA here is from genome assembly GCF_040680235.1 of Streptomyces sp. NPDC052101. Taxonomy (NCBI): domain Bacteria; kingdom Bacillati; phylum Actinomycetota; class Actinomycetes; order Kitasatosporales; family Streptomycetaceae; genus Streptomyces; species Streptomyces sp. NPDC052101. The sequence continues at coordinate 284,939 of NZ_JBFAWH010000005.1, read as the reverse complement.
GGGCCGGGGCGGCGGCCGCCGGGCGGGCGGGCCCGGACTCGGGCCGCTCGACGCCGGGCTCGTAGGGGACCTCGCAGCGCTCGGTGCGCAGTTCGGTGACCCGCTGCTGGAGCAGGTCGAGCAGCTGCTCGACCGGGACGGGACCGGCGGACAGCTGGAGGAAGGAGAGCACCTGGGGCATGGCGGAGACGACCTCGGCGACCGCGGCCGGCCCGTGCTCCTCGGGTTCCGGGGAGGCGAGCGACCAGGCGTCGAAGAGGGCGACCCAGCCGCGCAGCACGGCGCTGTCGTCGCGGTCCCAGGCGCGCAGCCGCCAGCCGGGGCGCGCGCTGTCGCCGTGCACCTCGACGAGTCCGGCGAGGCGTGCCGTGTCCCAGTCGGCGCGGACCTGAGCTGTGCTCAGGCCCAGGTCGGCGGCGGCTCGTTCGGCGGTGGCGGCGGAGAGGGTGGCCTTGCCGTCGGCGGTGGCGCCGTCGCTGCCGGGGCCGAGTGCGGTGTCGGCCCAGCGGGCGACCCGGACCGGACCGGCCAGCCCGGCGCGGGCCAATCCGGCCAGCTCCGCGGGGGCCGGGGTGCCCTCCGGCGGCCGGGGTGCGGGGCGGCGCGGGCGCCGCTGGTTCACAGCTCTGGGGGCGGCGGCCAGGGGTCGCGGTCGGACGATTCGGAGCCTGGAGTCGCGCGGGATACGGGACGTCACGGGTGCAGTCTTCCGGTTGACGGTCCGAAAACCCAAACGGAATGTCACGGCGGGCGACGGGGCTGGCCAAGGCACGGGGGTCGGCGCGGGGCGAGGAGACATGATCAGGCCAGTCGTACGACCTTAAACGGAATGTCCGGCACCGGCGCGGTCCGAGGCCGCCCGCGGCCGCGTCGGCGGAGCCGGGCGACCGCCGGACCAGCGGGATCGGGACGCCGCCGCACCAGCGGGACCAGGAAGCCGTCACACCAGCGGGGTCAGGAAGCGGCGCAGCCGTTCCTCGTACTCCTTCGGATCGGCGTTCCACATCGCCGCGTGCGGGGCCTGCGGCACGGTGTGCAGGGTGACCAGATCGGCGCGGCGGCGGGCGAGGCGGCGGGAGAACTCCCAGGGGGCCACCTGGTCGTCGGGGCCGTGGAAGATCAGCGTCGGCACGGTGAGCCGGGCGGGGTCGGTGATCTCGGCGACCCCGTCGGCGTGCAGGCCGGCCCGGCCCTGCGCGGCCCGTACGGCGAGCGGCAGCAGCGGCTGCGGGGTGTGGCGGGCCCGGGCGAGGGCGCGCAGCGTGGCCTCCCAGCTGAGCACCGGGGAGTCGAGGACCAGCCCGGTGATGCGCTCGCGCACCGGGGAGCGCTCGGCGGCGCGCAGGGCCATGGTGGCGCCGGTGGACCAGCCGAGCAGGACGACCCGGCGGGCGCCGTAGCGGACGGCGTAGCGGATCGCCGCGTCCAGGTCGCGCCACTCGGTCTCGCCGAGGTGGTTCAGTCCGTCGTGCGGGCGCGGGGCGCCGAGGTCGCCGCGGTAGGCGAGCGCGAGGACCGGCACCCTGCGGGCGTGCAGCGGGGCCATGAGGTTCATGGCCTGTTCCCGGGTGGTGCCGAGGCCGTGCACGGCGATCACCCAGGTGTCCCGGGCCCCGGGCACGAACCAGGCGGGCAGTTCGCCGAGTTCGCCGGGCACGTCGATGTCGGCGTGGTCGAGGCCGAGGGCGGCGGCCGGATTGCCGATGTGGAGGTTCGGGGTGAGCCACACCGCGTCCCCGGGGGCGAGGGTGCCGTGTGTGACGCGCTCCAGGCGGCGTACGACGGTGTCGGCCGCGTGCCGGGCCGCCTCCAGGACGGGGCCGACGATCGCGTGGGAGCCGTCGCCGGCGAGGCCGTAGGTGCCGGGGCGCAGCGAGGCCAGATCGCGGGTGAGCGTGATCCGGCCGGCGGCCGTGCCGTGCACGGTGAGGCGGGGTTCGGTGGGCAGGGGACGGCCGGCGGGTGCCTTCAGCGCGGCGTCGCTGGCGAACCGGCCGGCGGCGACGGATGCGATCCCTGCGGCGAGGACCGCGGTGGCTGCGGTGGCGGTCGCTTTTACGGTGCCCACGGCTCCAGTGTCGTGGGGGTTGCCGTCACCGGCCAGCGGAGCGGCGGGACGGTCCGCGTCGTGGCTGGGCGCCATCGCGGCGGGTCACGGTGAGCGGGAGGCGGGAAGCGGTGGTCACGTCCGCTGGCCGTACCCCTTCAGGCGGTCCCCCACCTCCTTCAGCTGTGCCTCCGTCAGCAGGGACGGGGGCACGCCCGGTATGGAGGACGCCGTCAGCCACAGGCGGCACATCCACTCCAGCTGGGCGGTGCGGTCGTAGGCCTGGTCGAGGGTGGCGCCGTAGGTGATGGTGCCGTGGTTCTGCAGCAGGCAGCCGGAGCGGTCGGTCAGGGCGCGGAGCATGTGCTCGGCGAGTTCGTCGGTGCCGTAGGTGGCGTAGGGGGCGACGCGGACGGGGCCGCCGAGGGCGGCGGCCATGTAGTGGACCAGCGGCAGCTCGGGCACGAGCGTGGAGACCGCCGTCGCGTGCACGGCGTGGGTGTGGACGATCGCGCGGGCGTCGGTGGTGCGGTAGACGGCGAGGTGCATGGGCAGTTCGCTGGTCGGCACCAGCGTGCCGAGCACCTGGCGTCCGGTGAGGTCGACGCCGGTGATGTCGTCCGGGCCGAGCCGGTCGTACGGTACGCCCGACGGGGTGACCAGCACGAGGTCCCCGGCGCGTGCCGAGACATTGCCCGAGGTGCCGACCACCAGTCCGTCGGTTACGGTCCGCCGTGCCGTGGCGACCAGTTCCGCCCAGATGCGTTCCGGTTCCGCTTCCCGTCGCTGTTCAGCCATGCCGTGATCCTGCCAGCCGTGTTCTCGGACAGGGGGCGGACGGGAGCTTCCGGCCGGAAGTGCGTACCCCCGAATGGGCGGAAGTAGGGGTGAATCGCCGCAAATGGGCGTCGATTCGATGATCTTCAGGCCTTCAATGGACCCCCTTGCCCGCCGGACGATCCTCCGTCCGCCGACCCGGGGAGACACATGGCCCGTGTACGCACTCGTCCCCGTCGCCGCGCCGGTGTCCTCGTGGCGGCCACGGCGGCGCTCGCCCTCGCGAGCACCGGCACCGCGGCGGCCGGAACTCCGGCGCCGGCCACGGGCAAGCCCCGCGGCCACGACGTCTCGTCGCACCAGAAGCGCGTCGGCTGGCCGGCCGCCCGGTCCAAGGGCGCGCGGTTCGTCTACGTCAAGGCGACCGAGTCGACGAGCTACCGCAACCCCTATTTCGCGCAGCAGTACAACGGTGCCCGGAAGGTGGGCCTGGTCCGGGGCGCCTACCACTTCGCGCTGCCGGACAAGTCCTCCGGCGCCAAGCAGGCCGCGTACTTCGTGCGGCACGGCGGCGGCTGGCGGGCGGACGGCTGGACGCTGCCGCCCGCGCTCGACATCGAGTACAACCCGTACAACAAGAAGCACAAATGCTACGGGATGAGCAAGAAGCGGATGGTCCGCTGGGTCCGGTCCTTCAGCGACGAGGTCAAGCGGAAGACCGGCCGCCGCCCGGTCATCTACACGACGACCCAGTGGTGGAAGCTGTGCACCGGCAACAGCCACGCGTTCTCGAAGAGCAACCCGCTGTGGATCGCCCGCCACAGCACCAAGCGGCCGGGGACGCTGCCGGGCGGCTGGCAGTACTGGACCTTCTGGCAGCACAAGTCCCGCGGCCGGCTGCCGGGTGACCAGGATCTCTTCAACGGGTCCGCGAGCCGGCTGCGGGTCTTCGCGCGTAGCCGATAGCCAAGGGGCACCTGGGGCGCCGGTGCCGAACCGGAGGGAAACGGAACATCAACCCCTCCCCTCAGACACCCCCACGCCCGCCTCAGTTCACCTTCCGTTCATCCAGGTTGCCTACGGTCCAACAGCCAATGACCTCGAACGATTGCCTGGGTAAATGGAAAACTTCTCGCTGATCCTCGCGATTGTGGTGGTAACCGCACTCGCGTTTGATTTCACGAACGGTTTCCACGACACCGCCAACGCGATGGCCACGACCATCTCGACCGGTGCACTCAAGCCCAAGGTCGCGGTGGCCATGTCGGCCGCCCTCAACCTTGTGGGAGCTTTCCTCTCCGTGGAGGTCGCCAACACGATCTCCAAAGGTCTCGTCGACGAGCACGGCATACGTCCCGAGGTCATCTTCGCCGCCCTGGTCGGCGCGATCCTCTGGAACCTCGTGACCTGGCTGGTGGGCCTGCCCTCCAGCTCCTCGCACGCCCTGATGGGCGGTCTGATCGGCGCCACCGTCGCCTCCGCCGGCCTCGGTGCCGTGCACGGTGACGTCCTGGTCACCAAGGTGCTGCTCCCGGCCGTCGCCGCGCCGGTCGTGGCGGGCGCCGCGTCGATGCTGGCCACCCGCTTCTCCTACGGCATCGGCGGCAAGGCCGAGGGCGAGGCCACCCGCAAGGGCTACCGCGCCGGCCAGATCGCCTCCGCCGGCCTGGTCTCCCTCGCCCACGGCACCAACGACGCCCAGAAGACGATGGGCATCATCACCCTCGCGCTGATCGCGGGCGGTGCCATCTCCCCCGGCTCCAACCCGCCGGTCTGGGTCATCCTCTCCGCCGGTCTGGCCATCGCGCTCGGCACCTACATCGGCGGCTGGCGCATCATCCGCACCATGGGCACGGGCCTGACCGAGCTGGAGCCGCGCCAGGGCTTCGCCGCCCAGACCAGCGCCGCCACCGCCATCCTGGCCTCCTCCCACCTGGGCTTCTCCCTCTCCACCACGCATGTCGTCTCCGGCTCGGTGATGGGTGCGGGCCTCGGCCGCAAGGGCGGGGTGGTCCGCTGGTCCACCGCGACCCGTATGGCCGTCGCCTGGGTGCTCACCCTGCCGGCCGCCGCACTGGTCGGCGCGGGCGCCGAGTCCGTCACGGACCTGGGCGACTGGGGCACCGCCGCCGTCGCCGTCTTCCTGGTCGCCGCGAGCGCCGCGATCTGGAAGTACTCCCGCCGTGAGGTCGTCGACCACACCAACGTCGTCGCCGAGCCCACGGAGCCGGCCGGCGTGGTGACCACCGCCATCGCCGCCGTGACCCCGCCCCCGGCGGGCACGATCAGCGAGGGCCTGACGGCCACGATCGCCTCCCCGGCCGCCGCCGAGCCCGCGCCCCAGGCCGCCCCGCCGGCCGCCACCGTCTGACCCCGGCCACCCGGTTACCGAAGGAAGCATCATGAAGATCGACTGGGCGGCCCTCGGCTCCGTCTTCGGCGTCAGCCTCGTGTTCACCGTGGCCCTGGTGGCCCTGTTCACCCTCGGCGTCAACGGTCTGGCACGACGCGAGAAGGCCGCCGCGCAGGGCGGCTCCGCCAACCTCGCCGTCACCGGCGCCTACGTCTGCTTCGCCGCGTGCGCGGCGGCGGTGGCGTACGGCATCTACCTGATCGTCGCCAAGGCCTGACGGCCCGCCACGCATCACCCCCTGCGGACCAAGCGTCCCGAAGGCTCCCCTCCAGGCATCACGGAGGGGAGCCTTCGCCGTGCTCAAGAGCCTCGGGCGCCCCGCGATGTGGGGATCGGCACACTCTCCCCGTGCAGGTCAACGGCAAGTTGACGGCCGTTCCGGGCGCGTGGTGGACTGCCCACGCCATGTACGGCGGCAGGAGAGGAAGCCGGTGCGAATCCGGCGCGGTCCCGCCACTGTCACCGGGGAAGAACCCCGGAAGCCAGGAACTCTCACCGCCGAATCTCGTCGAACCAGGGCGCGGACACCCTGAGTGAGGACCCAGATCGCCATGCTCGGCTGCCGAAGGACCCCTGCCAGGCCTGCTCCTGTTCCCACGGCCGGCTGAACCGATGGGTGCCGATCGCACTTACGCGTACGGCGCCGCCGCCGGCCTTCTCGGCGACCTGCTCCTCGGCGATCCGCGCCGCGGGCATCCGGTCGCCGCGTTCGGTCGTGCGGCCGCTGCCGTGGACCGCGCGTTGTGGCACGACCACCGCGGCTGGGGCGCCCTGCACACCGTGGTGTGCGCCGGCGGCGCCGTCGCACTCGGCACGGCCGCCATACGCGCCGTACGCCCCTGCCCCGCCGCCTCCGTCGCACTGACCGCCGCCGCCACCTGGACTGTCGTCGGCGGTACGTCGCTCGCCCGCGAGGCCCGCACCATCGCAGGCGCCCTGGAACGCGGGGACGTCGAGGCGGCGCGGGCGCGGCTGCCGCATCTGTGCGGCCGGGACCCGCAGGCGCTGGACGCCGACGGGATCGCCCGCGCCGTGGTCGAGTCGGTCGCCGAGAACACCTCCGACGCCGTGGTGGGCGCGCTGGTGTGGGGCGCGGTGGCCGGAGTGCCCGGACTGCTCGGCTTCCGGGCGGTCAACACACTGGACGCGATGGTGGGTCACAAGTCGCCCCGGTACCGGCGTTACGGCTGGGCCTCGGCCCGGCTCGACGACCTGGCCGGCTGGCCGGGGGCCCGGCTGACCGCCGTACTCGCCGCCGCGGCCGGACCCGACCCGCGCGGTGCCCTGCGCGCCTGGCGGGCCGACGCCCACCGGCACCCGAGCCCCAACGCCGGCCCCGTCGAAGCGTCGTTCGCGGGCGCGCTGGGGGTACGCCTGGGCGGCACGTTGTCGTACGGCAGCCGGGTCGAGCACCGCCCGGTGCTCAACGGGGAGGCCGGACGCGCCGTTCGGCCCACCGACGTCGACCGCGCCGTACGGCTCTCCCGCCGCGTCGGTCTGCTCGCGCTCGGCACCACGGTCGCCGCGCGCCTGATGGTCAAGAGCGTCAAAGGTCTGAAGGGACGTGGGAAGTGAACGGGGGACTCCTCGTCGCAGGCACCACCTCCGACGCAGGCAAGAGCGTCGTGACGGCAGGGATCTGCCGGTGGCTGGTGCGCCAGGGAGTGAAGGTCGCGCCGTTCAAGGCGCAGAACATGTCGCTCAACTCCTTCGTGACCCGCCAGGGCGCGGAGATCGGACGGGCCCAGGCCATGCAGGCCCAGGCCTGCCGGATCGAGCCGACCGCGCTGATGAACCCGGTGCTGCTCAAGCCGGGCGGCGAGCAGAGCAGCCAGGTCGTGCTGATGGGCAGGCCGGTGGGCGAGCTGAGCGCGCGCGGCTATCACGGCGGGCGGCAGCAGAAGCTGCTCGGCACGGTGCTGGACTGCCTGGCCGAGTTGCGGGGCACGTATGACGCGGTGATCTGTGAGGGTGCGGGCAGCCCGGCCGAGATCAATCTGCGCCGGACCGACATCGTGAACATGGGGATCGCGCGGAACGCGCGGCTGCCCGTGCTGGTGGTGGGGGACATCGACCGCGGAGGCGTCTTCGCCTCCTTCTTCGGGACCGTCGCCCTGCTCTCGCCCGAGGACCAGGAGCTGGTCGCCGGGTTCCTGGTGAACAAGTTCCGCGGCGATGTGAGCCTGCTGGAGCCCGGGTTGGAGATGCTCCAGGGCCTCACCGGGCGGCGCACCTACGGCGTCCTGCCGTTCCGGCACGGGCTCGGCATCGACGAGGAGGACGGGCTCAGGGTCTCGCTGCGCGGCACCGTGCGGGAGTCGACCGTGACGCCCCCGGTCGGCGAGGACGTGCTGCGGGTCGCCGTGTGCGCGATCCCGCTGATGTCCAACTTCACGGACGTGGACGCGCTGGCCGCCGAACCGGGCGTCGTGGTGCGGTTCGTGGACCGCTCGGAGGAGCTGGCGGACGCGGACCTGGTGGTGATCCCAGGCACCCGGGGCACGGTGCGCGCGCTGGAGTGGCTGCGGGAGCGCGGGCTCACCGACGCCCTGGTGCGCAGGGCCGCCGAAGGCCGCCCCGTCCTCGGCATCTGCGGCGGCTTCCAGATCCTCGGCGAGCACATCGAGGACGAGGTCGAATCGCGCGCCGGCGCGGTCGACGGGCTCGGGATGCTGCCCGTGCGGGTGCGGTTCGCCCGCGAGAAGACCCTGACCCGGCCGGCCGGGAAGGCCCTCGGCGAGCGGGTCGAGGGGTACGAGATCCACCACGGCGTCGCCTCCGTAGAGGCAGGGGACGCGTTCATCTCCGACGACGAGGGACACAGCCTGGACGGCTGCCGGGTCGGCCAGACCTGGGGCACGCACTGGCACGGCTCGCTGGAGTCGGACGGCTTCCGCCGGGCCTTCCTGCGCGAGGTGGCCGCCGCCGCGGGCCGCCGCTTCGTGCCGGCGCCGGACACCTCTTTCGCCGCGCTGCGCGAGGAGCAGCTCGACCGGCTCGGCGACCTGATCGAACAGCACGCGGACACGGACGCGCTCTGGCGGCTCATCGAGTCGGGCGCGCCGCAAGGACTGCCTTTCATCGCACCGGGAGCGCCCGCATGAGCACAGTGTTGTTGTTGTCGACTGCCGACACGGATCTGCTGGCGGCCCGGGCCTCCGGCGCGGACTACCGTATCGGCAACCCGACCCGGGTGGACGTCACCGCGGAGCTGCCGGCGCTGCTCGACGGCGCGGACCTCGCCGTCGTACGGCTGCTGGGCGGCAAGCGAGCCTGGGAGGAGGGGCTGGCCGCGCTGAAGGCGGCCGGGATCCCGACCGTGCTGCTGGGCGGCGAGGCCGTACCGGACGCCGAGCTGATGGCCGAGTCGTCGGTGCCGGCCGGTGTGGTCGCGGAGGCGCTGAAGTACCTGGTCGAGGGCGGGCCCGCGAACCTGCTGGAGCTGTCCCGGTTCCTGTCGGACACCGTGCTGCTGACCGGCGAGGGCTTCGAGGAGCCGCGGAAGATGCCGGAGTACGGCGTCCACGGCTCGTACGAGATCCGGGACGGCCGTCCGACCGTGGGCGTGCTCTTCTACCGGGCGCACGAGCTGAGCGGGAACACCGCCTTCGTGGACACCCTGTGCGCGGCCATCGAGGCGCAGGGCGCCAATGCCCTGCCCGTGTACTGCGGTTCGCTGCGCGGTGCGGACGCCGGGCTGTACGAGCTGCTGGGGAGGGCCGACGCGCTGGTCGCGACCGTGCTCGCGGCCGGCGGTACACACGCCTCGCAGGCCTCGGCGGGCGGCGACGAGGAGTCCTGGGACATCGGTGCGCTCGCGGATCTCGACATCCCGGTGCTGCAAGGACTCTGCCTCACCTCCTCGCGGTCCGCGTGGGACGAGTCGGACGCCGCCCTCTCCCCCATGGACGCGGCGATGCAGGTCGCGATCCCCGAGTTCGACGGCCGGCTGATCACCGTGCCGTTCTCCTTCAAGGAGCAGGGCCCGGACGACGTCCCGGTGTACGTGGCCGATCCGGAGCGGGCCGCACGGGTGGCCGGAATCGCCCTGCGCCACGCCCGGTTGAAGCACAAGCCGAACGCGGAGAAGCGCATCGCGCTGGTCTTCACGGCGTACCCGACGAAGCACTCACGGGTCGGCAACGCGGTCGGCCTGGACACGCCCGCTTCGGCGGTGCGGGTGCTGGACGCGCTGCGGGACGCCGGCTACGCGCTCACCGAATACCCCTCCGGCGGCGACGAGCTGATCCACCGGCTGATCGAGGCCGGCGGCCACGACGTGGAGTGGCTGACCGAGGAGCAGCTGGCGGCGGCGCCCGCGCGGGTGCCGCTGGCGGACTACCGGGCGTGGTTCGAGAGGCTGGACCCGCAGCTGCGGGACGCGATGACCGAGGCGTGGGGCGAGCCGCCGGGCGGCCTGTACGTCGACGGCGAGGACATCGTGCTGGCCAGCCTCCAGTTCGGCAACGTCGTGGTGATGATCCAGCCGCCGCGCGGCTTCGGCGAGAACCCGATCGCGATCTACCACGACCCCGACATGCCGCCCTCGCACCACTACATGGCGGCGTACCGGTGGCTGGAGGCCGCACCATCGGAGGGGGGCTTCGGCGCGGACGCGATCGTGCACATGGGCAAGCACGGCACGATGGAGTGGCTGCCGGGCAAGGGGCTGGGCCTGTCGCGCGGGTGCGCCCCTGACGCCGTCCTCGGGGACCTCCCTCTCGTCTACCCGTTCATCGTCAACGACCCCGGCGAGGGCACCCAGGCCAAGCGGCGCGGGCATGCCACGGTGGTCGACCACCTGGTGCCGCCGATGGCCCGCGCCGACACCTATGGCGACCTGGCCAAGCTGGAGCAGCTGCTGGACGAGTACGCGCTCGTCTCCGACCTGGACCCGGCGAAGGCCCCGGCGGTCCGCGCCCAGATCTGGACCCTGGTCAAGGCGGCCGAGCTGCACCACGACCTGCATGTGGACGAGCAGCCGGGCGACGACGACTTCGACGAGTTCGTCATGCACATCGACGGCTATCTGTGCGAGATCAAGGACGTGCAGATCCGCGACGGCCTGCACATCCTGGGCGGCGGCCCGGTCGGCGAGCCGCGCGTGAACCTGGTGCTGGCCGTGCTGCGCGCGTCCCAGGTGTGGGGCGGTCAGGCGAACGCGCTGCCGGGACTCAGGGCCTGCCTCGCCGCCCATTTCGGGCTGGTCGAGAAGGAGCTGCTCGCCGAGCCGGGCGCCCCGGTGAAGGTGCCGGTGGAGCTGACGGACCTGGTGGACGGCCCGTCCCGTACGGCCTCCGACGCGATCGACCTGCTGGAGCAGCTGTGCCGGCGGATCGCGGAGGGCCTGGAGGAGCGGTCCTGGGAGCGGACGGCCGTACTCACCGTCCTGCGGGACGCGCTAGGCACCGAACTCCCCGATGCCGTCGCCGTGTTGGAGTTCGCGTGTGACGAGGTCGTACCCCGGCTGGCGAGGACCACGGACGAGATCGGGCACATCCTGCGGGCGCTCGCCGGCGGTTACGTCCCGGCGGGTCCGTCGGGTTCGCCGACCCGGGGTCTGGTCAACGTCCTGCCGACCGGCCGGAACTTCTACTCGGTCGACCCCAAGGCCATTCCGTCCCGGCTGAGCTGGGAGGTCGGCCAGTCGCTCGCCGACTCGCTGGTGCAGCGGTACCTCCAGGACACGGGCGAGCACCCGAAGTCCGTCGGCCTGACGGTCTGGGGCACGTCCGCGATGCGCACCCAGGGAGACGACATCGCCGAGATCCTGGCGCTGCTCGGCTGCCGCCCGGTGTGGGACGACGCGTCGCGCCGGGTCACGGGCTTCGAGGTGGTGCCGCTCGCCGAGCTGGGCCGGCCGCGCATCGACGTCACGGTCCGGATCTCCGGCTTCTTCCGGGACGCGTTCCCGCACGTCGTCGGCCTGATCGACGACGCGGTGCGGGCGGTGGCCGAGCTGGACGAGCCGGCCGAGAGCAACTACGTGCGGGCGCATGTGGATGAGGACGCGGCCGAGCACGGGGACCGGCGCCGGGCCACGGCCCGTATCTTCGGCTCGAAGCCGGGCGCGTACGGCGCCGGTCTGCTGCCGCTGATCGACGCCCGCAACTGGCGCTCCGACGCCGACCTCGCCGAGGTGTACGCCGTCTGGGGCGGCTACGCCTACGGGCGCGGGCTCGACGGGCGGGCGGCGCGCGGGGACATGGAGACGGCGTTCAAGCGGATCGCGGTGGCGGCGAAGAACGTCGACACCAGGGAACACGACTTGGTCGACGCGGACGACTACTTCCAGTACCACGGCGGCATGGTCGCGATGGTGCGCCATCTGACCGGCGCCAACCCCGAGGCGTACGTCGGCGACAGCGCCGTACCGGACCAGGTGAGGACCCGCACGCTGGGCGAGGAGACGCACCGCGTCTTCCGGGCGCGGGTGGTCAACCCGCGCTGGATGGCGGCCATGCGCCGGCACGGCTACAAGGGCGCCTTCGAGATGGCGGCGACCGTGGACTATCTGTTCGGCTACGACGCGACGGCGGGAGTGGTCGACGACTGGATGTACGAGAAGCTAAGCGCCGAGTACGTCTTCGACCCGGAGAACCGGGACTTCATGAAGAAGTCCAACCCATGGGCGCTGCGCGGCGTCACCGAGCGGCTCCTGGAGGCGGCGGACCGAGGGCTGTGGGCGGAGCCGGACACGGACACGCTGGAGCGGCTGCGCGCCACTTATCTGGAGCTGGAAGGCGATCTGGAGGGCGACGAGAAGTGACCACTCCCTTCCCTTTCACGGCTGTTGTCGGCCAGGACGACCTGCGGCTCGCGCTGCTCCTCAACGCGGTCAGCCCCGCTGTCGGCGGCGTGCTGGTGCGCGGCGAGAAGGGCACGGCCAAGTCGACGGCCGTACGCGCCCTTTCGGCGCTGCTGCCCGAGGTCGCGGTCGTTCCCGGCTGCCGGTTCTCCTGCGCCCCGACGGCACCGGACCCGAACTGCCCCGACGGCCCGCACGAGCAGCCGTCCGGCACCGCGCGTGCGGCGCGGATGGTCGAACTCCCTGTCGGCGCCTCCGAGGACCGGCTGGTCGGCGCGCTCGACATCGAGCGGGCGCTCGCGGAGGGTGTGAAGGCGTTCGAGCCGGGCCTGCTGGCCGACGCGCACCGGGGCATCCTCTACGTCGACGAGGTCAACCTCCTCCACGACCACCTGGTCGACCTGCTGCTGGACGCGGCGGCGATGGGGGCGTCCTACGTCGAGCGCGAGGGCGTCTCCGTGCGGCACGCGGCGCGCTTCCTGCTCGTGGGCACCATGAACCCCGAGGAGGGCGAGCTGCGGCCGCAGCTGCTGGACCGGTTCGGGCTCACGGTGGAGGTGGCCGCCTCCCGCGAGCCCGACCAGCGGGTGGAGGTCGTACGGCGGCGGCTCGCGTACGACGACGATCCGGCCGGTTTCGCCGCCCGGTGGGCCGAGGAGGAGGCCGCCGTACGACAGCGGATCGTGGCGGCACGGGAGTTGCTGCCGCAGGTGCGGCTGGGCGACGGTGCGCTGCGGCAGATCGCGGCGACCTGCGCGGCCTTCGAGGTGGACGGCATGCGGGCCGACATCGTGATGGCGCGTACGGCGACCGCGCTGGCCGCGTGGGCGGGGCGGACGGATGTGCTGGCGGAGGATGTGCGCCAGGCCGCGCTGCTGGCACTGCCGCACCGCAGGCGCCGTAGCCCCTTCGACGCGCCCGGTCTCGACGAGGACAAGCTGGACGACACGCTGGAGCAGTTCGCCGGGGACGACTCCGAGGGCGACGAGGATCCCGATCCGGACGGACCGGGTGGCGGCGGCGGTCAGCCGCAGCCCGACTCCGGCCCGCAGGGCGGCGGCGACACCGCCGCGCGGCCCGAGGCCGGCGAGGAGGGCGAGCCGCAGGCGTCCGGCGCGCGGGAGCAGTCGGCCGCACGGGCCGCCGAGCCGTTCCGCACCAAGGTGCTGAGCGTGCCCGGCATCGGTGAGGGTGCCGCCGGACGGCGGTCGCGGGCGCGCACCGAGCACGGGCGGACCACCGGGGCCAGGCGGCCCCGGGGCGCGCTGACCAAGCTGCACCTGGCCGCGACCGTGCAGGCGGCCGCCCCGCATCAGCGGGCGCGCGGCCGGTCCGGGCCGGGGCTGGTGATCCGCCGGGACGATCTGCGGCAGGCGACGCGGGAGGGGCGCGAGGGCAATCTCGTGCTGTTCGTGGTGGACGCCTCCGGGTCGATGGCGGCGCGGCAGCGGATGAGCGCCGTGAAGGGTGCGGTGCTGTCGCTGCTGCTCGACGCGTATCAGCGGCGGGACAAGGTGGGTCTGGTGACGTTCCGGGGCGCCGGCGCGGAGGTCGCGCTGCCGCCGACGTCGTCCGTGGATGCCGCCGCCGTGCGGCTGGAGTCGCTGCCGACCGGCGGTCGTACGCCGCTCGCGGCCGGGCTGCTGAAGGCGCACGACGTGCTGCGCGTCGAGCGGCTGCGGGATCCGGCGCGGCGGGCGCTGGTCGTGGTGGTGACCGATGGTCGGGCCACCGGTGGCCCGGAGCCGGTGGCGCTGGCCGGGCGGGCGGCGCGGCTGTTCGCGGCCGAGGGGATCGCCTCGGTGGTCGTGGACTGCGAGTCGGGGCCGGTGCGGCTCGGGCTCGCCGGGCAGCTCGCGGGTGAGCTGGGCGGCATGGGCGTCACGCTGGACGAGCTGCGTGCCGACTCGATCGCCGGGCTGGTCAGGGATGTGCAGGGGAACAGCAAGAGGAGGGCCGCGTAATGCCTCAGGGGCAGCCGAGTGTCGTACCCGATGATGGTCTGACGACTCGTCAGCGGCGGAACCGGCCGCTGGTCGTCGTGCACACCGGCATCGGCAAGGGCAAGTCCACCGCCGCGTTCGGGCTCGCGCTGCGCGCCTGGAACCAGGGCTGGCCGATCGGGGTGTTCCAGTTCGTCAAGTCGGCGAAGTGGAAGGTCGGCGAGGAGAACGCGCTGCGTGTGCTCGGCGCCTCCGGCGAGGGCGGCACCGTCGACTGGCACAAGATGGGCGAGGGCTGGTCCTGGGTGCAGCGGGATCAGCAGATGGACAACGAGGAGAAGGCCCGGGAGGGCTGGGAGCAGGTCAAGCGGGACCTGGCGGCCGAGACGTACCGGCTGTACGTGCTGGACGAGTTCGCGTACCCGATGCACTGGGGGTGGGTCGACACCGATGAGGTCGTCGACGTGCTCCGGAATCGGCCGGGGACCCAGCACGTCGTGATCACCGGGCGGAACGCGCCCGGGAAGCTGGTCGACTTCGCGGACCTCGTCACCGACATGTCCAAGGTCAAGCACCCCATGGACGCGGGGCAGAAGGGCCAGAAGGGCATCGAGTGGTGACATCGTCGGTGCCTCGGCTGGTCATCGCCGCGCCCTCGTCGGGCAGCGGCAAGACCACCGTGGCCACGGGGCTGATGGCCGCGTTCGCCGCGCGGGGGCTCGCCGTGTCCCCGCACAAGGTCGGGCCGGACTACATCGACCCCGGGTATCACGCGCTCGCGACCGGGCGGACGGGGCGGAACCTGGACGCCTACCTGTGCGGCCCCGAGCTGGTCGCTCCGCTGTTCCTGCACGGGGCGCGGGGGTGCGACCTGGCCGTGGTCGAGGGCGTGATGGGGCTGTACGACGGGGCGGCGGGGGAGGGCGAGCTGGCTTCCACCGCCCATGTGGCCAAGCTGCTGCGGGCGCCGGTGGTGCTGGTGGTCGACGCGTCGTCGCAGTCGCGGTCGGTGGCGGCGCTGGTGCACGGGTTCGCGTCGTGGGATCCGCAGGTGCGGGTCGGGGGCGTGATCCTCAACAAGGTGGGCTCCGACCGGCATGAGGAGCTGCTGCGGGAGGCGCTGGATTCGGCCGGGGTGCCGGTGCTGGGCGCCTTGCGGCGGGCTCAGCAGGTGGACACGCCTTCTCGGCACCTCGGGCTGGTGCCGGTTGCCGAACGGCAGTCCGCGGCGGTGGAGGCCGTACGGGCGATGGCTGCGCAGGTCGAGCAAGGGTGCGATCTGGAAGCCCTGTGGGGACTGGCGCGGAGCGCGGGAGCGCTGACCTGCGCTCCTTGGGAACCGCCCGTCACCACCACAGGGCAACGTGAGGTGGTCGCCGTTGCAGGCGGGCCCGCCTTCAGCTTCTCCTACGCCGAACACACCGAGCTGCTCGCCGCCGCAGGTGCCGAAGTCGTCGCCTTCGACCCCCTCCACGACGAGCAACTGCCCCAAGGTACGGCCGGGTTGGTCATCGGTGGCGGTTTCCCCGAGGTGTACGCCGCCGAGCTGTCCGCCAACGAGCCGCTGCGCAGGGCCGTCGCCGAACTGGCCCTCGGCGGCGCCCCCGTGGCCGCCGAATGCGCCGGACTGCTCTATCTGTGCCGGGAGCTGGACGGCCGGCCCATGTGCGGGGTGCTTGACGCCACCGCCCGCATGAGTGAACGGCTGACCCTCGGCTACCGGGACGCCGTGGCCGTCGGGGACAGTGTGCTGGCCGCCGCCGGGACGCGGATGCGGGGGCACGAGTTCCATCGCACGGTCGTCGAGCCCGGCGCCGGTGCCGCTCCCGCCTGGGGCGTGCGGGCGCCCGTGAGGCGGGTCGAAGGTTTTGTACAGCAGGGCGTGCACGCGAGTTATCTGCACACGCACTGGGCGTCCGAGCCCGGTGTCGCCCGTCGGTTCGTGGAGAGGTGCCGGACGTCATGAGCAGCAGGCTGATCGGTGTCGGGGTCGGTCCCGGTGACCCGGAGCTGGTGACCGTCAAGGGGGTCAACGCCCTGCGCGCGGCCGATGTCGTCGTCGTACCCGTGATGGATACCGGGGAGCGGGGGCGCGCCGAGGCGACCGTGTTGCACTATGTGCCCGAGGACAAGGTCGTCCGGGTGGTGTTCGCGCTGAACGAGCGGACCGACCGGGCGCGCCGGGAGGCGGCGTGGGACGCGGCCGGAGCCACCGTCGCCGGGCTGCTGGAGGAGCATGCGGCCGTCGCCTTCGCCACCATCGGCGATCCGAACGTGTACTCGACGTTCACCTATCTCGCGCAGACGATCGCCGAGCTGGTGCCGGGTGTCGTCGTGGAGACCGTGCCCGGGATCACCGCCATGCAGGATCTGGCGGCGCGCTCCGGTGCCGTGCTGACGGAGGGCACCGAGCCGCTGACGCTGGTGCCGGTGACGGCCGGGTCGGCGGTGCTGCAGGAGGCGCTGGCCGGGCCGGGGACCGTCGTCGCGTACAAGTTCGGGCGGCAGGCGGCCGAGGTGGCGCAGGCGCTCACGCGGACCGGGCGGCTCGGGGATGCCGTGTGGGGTTCGGCGCTGGGTCTGCCGGAGGAGTCGGTGCGGCCGGCCGCCGAGCTGGACGGGACGCCGCTGCCGTATCTGTCGACGCTGATCGCGCCGCCGCGCCGGGACGGCGGACGGGGCGGGAAGCTGTGAGGCGGCCGGTCGGGTCAGCCGCCGGAGAGGCCGACCACCAGCCAGATGAAAGCCGCGCCGGCCACCGTGCACAGCAGGGTGGAGCGCGCGGGGTGCTCATGGTGGGCCTCGGGCAGGATCTCGGCGGCGGCGAGGTAGAGCAGAACGCCGCCGAACAGGCCGAGGTAGCCGCCGAGCACCGGTTCGGGGATGTGGAAGAAGGCGGTCGACACCGCGCCCACCAGCGGTGCGCAGGCGTCGGCGACCAGCATCGCGATGGCGCGGCGGCGGGCGTTGCCGTACAGGCTCGTGATGGTGAAGGTGTTGAAGCCGTCGGCGAAGTCGTGCGCGATCACGGCGAGCGCGACGGACGTGCCCATGCCGCCGCCCACCTGGAAGGCCGCGCCGATCGCCACGCCGTCCATGGCGCTGTGTCCCACCATCGCGGCGGCGGCCGTCAGGCCCACCTCGGGCGCCCGGTGGTTGTGGCCCTCGGCGCCGCCGTGGGCGGCCTGGCGTGCGGCCAGCGTGCGCTCCACCAGATGCGCCAGCAGGAATCCGCCCACGAACAGCAGCAGGGCGGCGGGTACGCCGAAGATCTCGCGGTCGGCGGCGTGCAGCGCCTCCGGCAGCAGATCCAGGCCGACCACGCCCAGCATCAGACCGCCGGCCAGGCCAAGGACCAGGTGCCGACGGTCGGTCACGCGCTGTGCCGTCCAGCCGCCGGCCAGCGTCATCAGGAACGCGCCGAGCGCGACGAAGACCGCCATAGGCCCTTGCTATCCGATGGAGGTGCCTTCGCGCACATCCGGCGCCGATCGCACTCCCCCAGACCCTGACATTTCACCGATTCCGACTTGCGTTTCCGTCGTTCCCGCAGTTCCCACAGTTTCCGCAGTTCCCGCAGTTTCCGTACGAGAGGACCCCTCCCATGGCCGATGCCCCCACCGGCAAGGTGACGTTCGTCGGTGCCGGCCCCGGCGCCGCCGATCTGCTGACGTTCCGCGCCGCGCGTGCGATCGCCGAGGCGGACGTGGTGATCTGGGCCGCGAGCCTGGTCCAGGAGGAGGTCCTGGAGCACGCGCGTGCGGACGCGGAGATCCTGGACTCGGCGGCCATGCCCCTGGAGGACGTCGTCGCCGTCTACCGGCGTGCCCACGCCGAGGGTCTGAAGGTGGCGCGGATCCACTCCGGCGATCCGGCGCTGTGGGGCGGCACACAGGAGCAGCTGGACCGGTGCGCGGAGATCGGGATCGCGGCGGAGGTCGTGCCGGGGGTCTCGTCCTTCTCCGCCGTCGCCGCTCTCGCCCAGCGCGAGCTGACGATTCCCGAGGTCGCACAGTCCGTCGTGCTCACCCGGCTGGGCGGCGGCAAGACGCCGATGCCGCCCGGCGAGGAGGTGCGCGAGTTCGCCCGGCACGGCACCACCATGGCGATCTTCCTGTCGGCGGCGCGCAGCGGGCAGCTGGTGCGCGAGCTGCTGGAGGGCGGCTATCCGACGGACACCCCGGTGGTCGTGGCCTATCAGGCGACCTGGCCGGAGGAGCTGGTCGTGAAGTGCACGATCGGCACGCTGGAGGAGACCGTCAAGGAGCACAAGCTCTGGAAGCACACGCTCTTCCTGGTCGGCCCGGCGCTCGACGCGCAGGGCACCCGCTCGCATCTGTACCACCCGGGCCACTTCCACGGGTACCGCAAGGCCGACCCGGAGGCCCGGCGGGCCCTGCGCGAGCAGAGGGCGAAGAGTTGATCACGGTCGTCGGTACGGGGACGGGCGCACCGGTCGCCGAGGACGTCCTCGCGGGCGCCGCGCTGGTGGTCGGCGGGCGCCGGCACCTGGACGCGGTACGGCTGCCCGAGGGGGCCGAACGGGTGGTGCTCGGGCCGCTGGCGCCGGCGCTGGACACGATCGCCGAGTACGCCGGCAAGGAGCTGGCGGTGGTGGTGCTGGCCTCCGGGGATCCCGGGTTCTTCGGGATCGTACGGGCGCTGGCCGAGCGGTTCGGCGCCGAGCTGCTGGATGTGCGGCCGGGGGTGTCCTCCGTCGCGACGGCGTTCGCGCGGCTCGGGCTGCCCTGGGACGACGCGGTCGTGGTGAGCGCGCACGGCCGGGATCTGCGGACGGCGGTGAATGCCTGCCGGGCGCATCCCAAGGTGGCCGTGCTGACCGGCCCGGGCGCCGGTCCCGCCGAGCTGGGCGCCGCGCTCGGCGACGGTGACCGGGTGCTCGTCGTGGCGAGTGCGCTCGGTGACCCGGAGCGGGAGCGGGTGGAGCGGACGAGTCCCGCCGAGGCGGCGGCCCGGGACTGGGGTGCGGCGGTGAGCGTGGTGCTGTGCCTGGACGAGGCGCGGGCGCTCGGCGGGGTGCGTACCGTCGCCGGCGTGCCGGAGCGGCCGGCGCGCTGGGCGCTGGACGAGGGCGAGTTCGCGCACCGGGACTCGATGATCACCAAGTTCGAGGTACGGGCGCTGGCGCTGGCCCGGCTCGGTCCCCGGCTGGGCGACCTGGTGTGGGACGTGGGGGCCGGCTCGGGCTCCGTGGCGGTGGAGTGCGCGCGGCTCGGCGCGGCCGTCGTCGCCGTCGAGAAGGCGGCCGACGGGGTCGAACGGATCCGCGCCAACGCGCGGGCCCACGGGGTCGGGGTGCGGGTGGTGCACGGCTCGGCACCGGGGGCCCTGGACGGGCTCGACGATCCCGACGCGGTGTTCGTCGGCGGTGGCGGCCGGGAGCTGCCCGCCGTCGTCGCCGCGTGCGCCCGGCGGGCGCGGCGGACCGTGGTCGTCGCCATGGCCGCCCTCGACCGGGTGCCGGCGGCGCGCGAGGCGCTCACGGCGGCCGGGTTCCGCTGCGACGGGGTGCTGCTGCAGTCGTCGCGGCTGGCGCCGCTGCCGGGCGGGGTGACCCGGCTCGCGGCGACCAATCCTGTGTTTCTGCTCTGGGGCGTCAGGGCCCCGGCGTCATGTGAAGGAGTTGTCCAGTGATCGGCCTGATTTCCGCCACGGCGGCGGGGGCGGCGGCTCGGGACCGGCTGGCCGCGGCCTGGCCGGACCGGACGCGGGTGTACGAGGGTCCCGTCGGGGAAGCGGTACGGACCGCGTTCGCCGAGTGCGAGCAGCTGGTGTGTTTCCTGGCGACGGGCGCGACGGTGCGGCTGCTCGCGCCGCTGCTCGGCGACAAGACCGCCGACCCGGGTGTGGTGTGCGTCGACGAGGGGGGCCGGTTCGCGGTGTCACTGGTCGGCGGGCACGCCGGTGGCGCAAATGAACTCGCCCGCGCGGTCGGCGGGTTGCTGGGCGCCGAGCCGGTGGTGACGACCGCCACGGACTCCGTCGGACTGGCGGGCCTGGACACGCTCGGACTGCCCTGCGAGGGCTCGGTCGCACTGGTCTCCCGCGCCCTGCTGGACGGCGAACCGGTCGCCCTGGAGGCGGAGTCGCCGTGGCCGCTGCCCCCGCTGCCGACCTCGGCGCAGGGGTCGTACACCGTCCGGCTCACCGACCGGGACGTCGTGCCGGCGGAGCACGAGGTGCTGCTCAGGCCGCCGTCGCTGGTGGTCGGGGTCGGCGCGTCCAAGGGCGCGCCGGTCGAGGAGGTGCTCGGGCTCGTCGAGGACGCGCTGCGGGAGGCGGGGCTGTCGGCCAGGTCGGTGGCCGAACTGGCCACCGTGGACGCCAAGGCGGACGAGCCGGGCATCGTGGCCGCCGCCGAGCGGCTGGGCGTGCCGGTGGTGACGTACTCCGCCGAGCGGCTCGCGGCCGTCGAGGTGCCCAATCCGTCCGACGCGCCGCTCGCGGCCGTCGGGACGCCGTCCGTGGCGGAGGCCGCCGCCCTGGTGCGCGGCGGTGAACTCCTCGTGCCCAAGCGGAAGTCCACGGCCCGGCCCGCGATGGCGACCTGTGCGGTCGTACGGCGTCCGGGGCGCGGGCGGCTCGCGGTGGTCGGGCTCGGACCCGGCGCCCGGGACCTGCTCACCCCGCGGGCGGCGGCCGAGCTGCGCCGGGCCTCGGTGCTGGTCGGGCTCGACCAGTACGTCGACCAGATCCGCGACCTGCTCAGGCCCGGCACCCGGGTGCTGGAGTCGGGGCTCGGCGCCGAGGAGGAGCGGGCCCGTACGGCGGTCGCGGAGGCCCGCAAGGGGCATGCGGTGGCGCTGATCGGCAGCGGGGACGCGGGCGTGTACGCCATGGCCTCCCCGGCGCTCGCCGAGGCCTCGGACGACATCGACGTGGTCGGGGTGCCCGGGGTGACCGCGGCGCTGGCCGCCGGGGCGATCCTGGGCGCGCCGCTGGGCCACGACCATGTCTCCATCAGCCTGTCCGACCTGCACACGCCGTGGGAGGTCATCGAGCGGCGGGTGCGGGCCGCGGCCGAGGCGGACATCGTGGTCACCTTCTACAACCCGCGTTCCCGGGGCCGCGACTGGCAGCTGCCCAAGGCGCTGGCGATCCTCGCCGAGCACCGGGAGCCGGCGACGCCCGTGGGTGTCGTACGCAACGCCTCGCGGCCGGACGAGTCCAGCCGGCTGACGACACTGGCCGCGCTCGACCCGGCGACGGTCGACATGATGACGGTCGTCACCGTGGGGAACACGGCGACCCGGGACATCGCGGGGCGCATGGTGACGCCGCGCGGCTACCGCTGGCAGGCATCGCAGGAGGAGGCGAAGTGAACCGTGTGGTCCACCCGATCGAGCAGGAGTCCTTCCGGCGGCTGCGCGCCCGCCTGGACACCTCACACTTCCCTCCGCTGACCCGGGGGGTGGTGGAGCGGGTCATCCACTCCGCCGCCGACCTGGAGTACGCGACCGACCTCGTGACGGACGAGGACGACCTGGTGAAGGCGCATGCCGCGCTGCACGCCGGTGCGCCGGTCGTCGTGGACGTGGAGATGGTCGCGGCCGGGATCACCCGCCGGGAGACCGTCTGCCGGCTCAAGGACGCCGAGTCCGGGCCGGGTCTCACCCGGTCCGCCCATGCGATCCGGCTCGCCTACGAGCAGGTCGGTCCCGGGGCCCTCTGGGTGATCGGCTGTGCGCCGACCGCCCTGGAGGAGCTGCTCACCCTGGACGCCTCCCCCGCACTCGTCATCGGCCTGCCCGTCGGCTTCGTCGGCGCGGCCGAGTCCAAGGCCGCGTTGCGCGAGAGCGGGCTGCCCGCCGTGAGCAACGTGTCCGAGAAGGGCGGCTCGGCGGTCGCCGCCGCCGCGCTCAACGCCCTGCTGTACCACACCGTTTCGCCTGAGGAGACCTCGTGACCACCCCGCCCGCCCTGCTCATCGCCGGACACGGCACCCGTGACGACGCCGGAGCCGAGGCGTTCCGCGACTTCGTCCAGCAGCTCGGGCGCCGCCACCCCGAGCTGCCCGTCGCGGGCGGCTTCATCGAGCTGTCCCCGCCGCCGCTGGGCGACGCCGTCGCCGAGCTGGTCGAGCGGGGCGTACGGCGGTTCGCGGCGGTGCCGCTGATGCTGGTGTCCGCCGGGCACGCCAAGGGTGACATCCCGGCCGCGCTGGCCCGCGAGAAGGAACGGCACCCGGGCATCTCGTACACCTACGGCCGCCCGCTGGGCCCGCACCCGGCGCTGCTGAGCGTGCTGGAGCGGCGGCTGGACGACGCGCTCGGCGGTACGGCCCGCACGCCCGGGGACCGGGCGGATGTCACGGTGCTGCTCGTGGGGCGCGGCTCCACCGACCCCGACGCCAACGCCGAGGTGTACAAGGCGGCGCGGCTGCTGTGGGAGGGCCGCGGGTACGCCGGGGTGGAGACGGCGTTCGTGTCGCTGGCGGCGCCGGACGTGCCGAGCGGCCTGGACCGGTGCGTGGCGCTGGGGGCGCAGAGGATCGTCGTCCTCCCGTACTTCCTGTTCACCGGGATCCTGCCGGACCGGGTGCGGCAGCAGACCGAGGGCTGGGCGGCCGCGCATCCGGACATCGAGGTGCGCTCGGCCGATGTCATCGGGCCCGAGCCGGAGCTGCTCGACCTGGTGATGGAGCGGTACGAGGAGGCCGTCAAGGGTGATCTGCGCATGAACTGCGACTCGTGCGTGTACCGGATCGCGCTGCCGGGCTTCGAGGACAAGGTGGGGCTGCCGCAGCAGCCGCACTTCCACCCGGACGACGACGGCCACCACGGTCATGGGCACGGCCACGGGCACCACCATCACGGGGGGCACTCGCACAGTCATGCGCACTGAGGACACCGGCGCGTCCGGGCACGATCTGCGGCATCACGGGGACGCCGAAGTACGGGACGACGGGGCCGCGTTGGTCGATCTCGCCGTCAACGTGCGCGCGGACACGCCGCCGCCGTGGCTGCGGGAGGAGATCGCCGTCTCGCTGTCGTCCCTCGCGGCCTACCCGGACGGGCGGGCCGCGCGGGCGGCGGTGGCGGCGCGGCACGGGCTGCCGGTGGAGCGGGTGCTGCTGACGGCGGGCGCGGCGGAGGCCTTCGTGCTGCTGGCCCGCGCGTTGAAGGTGCGCCGACCGGTCATCGTGCACCCGCAGTTCACCGAGCCCGAGGCGGCGCTCAGGGACGCGGGGCACACCGTGGACCGGGTGCTGCTGCGGGAGGAGGACGGATTCCGGCTGGATCCGGCGGCGGTGCCGGAGGACGCGGACCTGGTGGTCATCGGGAATCCGACGAATCCGACGTCGGTGCTGCATCCGGCGGCGGCGATCGTTCGACTCGCCCGTCCCGGACGGGTGCTGGTGGTCGACGAGGCGTTCATGGACGCGGTGCCGGGTGAGCGGGAGGCGCTGGCCGGGCGGACCGATGTGCCGGGGCTGGTGGTGCTGCGCAGTCTGACCAAGACCTGGGGGCTGGCCGGGCTGCGGATCGGGTATGTGCTGGCTCCTTCGGAGATCGTCGCCGAGCTGGAGCGGGCGCAGCCGCTGTGGCCCGTCTCGACGCCGGCCCTCGCGGCCGCGCAGGCGTGCGTGGCGTCCCGGGCACTGGCCGAGGCGGGGCATGCGGCGCATCGCATCGCGGCGGACCGAGCCCATCTGGTGGCGGGGCTGCGGGCCTTCGCCGACCGGGGTGTCCGGGTGGCGGAGCCTGCGGAGGGCCCGTTCGTGCTGGTCCGGATGGCAGGCGCTGCCGAGGTACGGCACCGGTTGCGTGATCTTGGTTATGCGGTGCGGCGCGGGGACACGTTTCCGGGGCTCGGTGCGGAGTGGGTGCGGGTCGCCGTGCGGGACCGGGGCACGGTGAGCGGGTTCCTGTCGGCGCTGTCGGCCGCCCTGCTGTAGCAGCTGCCCAGGTGGGCGGCGACGCTCCGGTCGGGCCGGGAGGCCGCTCCCTGCCCGGTGTGACGGCGAGCGGGGAGCGGCTGGCGGCGCGGTGTCAGCCCTTGCGGCGGCGGGCCACCGTCACCGCTCCCCCGCCGGCCAGCACCAGCACCAGCGCGCCGCCCGCGATGTACGGGGTGGCGGAGCTGCCGCCGGTCTCCGCGAGGTCGGCCCGGGCGCCCTGCGGCTTCACACCGGCGGCCGGGTCGTGGCTCGGCACCGGGTGCCCGCTGGGCGGGGCCATCGGGGACTCGCAGGTCGCCTTGGCCAGGGTGACCGTTCCCTGAACGTCGGCCACGTTGAGCTTCAACGGGTTGACGGAGACTTTGAGTTCGAGGGCGGTGGCGGCGGCCGTGCGGGTCGTGGTGCGCCGCTGGGCGAGGTCGAGGCGGACCTCGCCGACGCCGGGCACCTTCACGTCGGTCGGGCCGCCCGCGGTGAGCGTGACGCGCTTGCCGAGGACCGTGACCGCGCCGAGGACGTTCGCCGTGGCGGCCGGTGCCCTGCCGGCCTCGCAGGTCGCCCTGGCGGTGACCGTGCCGACCTCGATCAGGGACAGCAGGGGCAGGCCGGGAACGTGCAGCCGGGCGTTGACGACCCGCACCGAGCCCTCGGCGCGCCGCGCTGTCGCGGTGGCCCTGGCGGAGGCGACGTCCGCGCCGAGGACGGTGAACGGCCGGCCGCCGGCCACCGCGTCGAGCCGGGCGGACAGCGCGGTCCGGTCGGCGCTCCGCGGTGCCTGGACCTCGTTGAGGGAGACCGCGAGCGGGACGTCGACGGTCTTGTCGAGAAGGGACACGTCGAGCCCGGTGCGCAGGACGACGGCGGAGGCGCGACCGTGGTCGGTGGTCGCGTGCGCGGCGCCCGCGCCCAGGACCGCGGGACCGGCGGCCAGGGCGGTGACCGTCGCGGCGGTGGCGAGACGGCGTGCGGGCATGCGGAAGTTGTCGCTGTTCAAGGTGGTGGGACCCCCAGAGGAAACATGCTTGGGACACGTCAACCTTGTACGCACTGTGGGTGAACGGTCAGCGATCCAGGGTCACTTCACTCAAACGTGGATATCCCGCACTCTCCTTCGAATCGCCGGGCACAGGCGTTCTGCGGGGGCCGTCCCGCTACTCGACCACGATCCCGTTCAGCACCACCCGGCGCGGCGCCGCCAGCACCCGTACGTCGGCGCGCGGGTCGCCCTCGTACACCACCAGGTCGGCCGGCGCGCCCTCCTGAAGGCCGGGGCGGCCGAGCCAGGCGCGGGCGCCCCAGCTGGTCGCCGACACGGCGTCCACGGCGGGGATGCCGGCGGTGACCAGCTCCGCCACCTCGCCCGCGACCAGGCCGTGGGCCAGGGAGCCGCCGGCGTCCGTGCCGACGTACACCGGGATCCCGGCGTCGTAGGCGGCGCGCACGGTGTCGTAGCGGCGTTCGTGCAGCCGCCGCATGTGCGCGGACCAGCGCGGGAACTTGGTCTCGCCGCCGGCCGCGAGCTGCGGGAAGGTGGCGATGTTGACGAGGGTGGGGACGATCGCGACGCCCCGCTCGGCGAAGAGCGGGATCAGCTCGTCGGTCAGGCCCGTGGCGTGCTCGATGCAGTCGATGCCGGACTCGACCAGGTCGCGCAGGGAGTCCGTCGCGAAGCAGTGCGCGGTGACCCGGGCGCCGAGGCGGTGGGCCTCGGCGATCGCCGCCTCGACCGCCTCGCGCGGCCAGCAGGGAGACAGATCGCCGAGGTCGCGCTCGATCCAGTCGCCGACCAGCTTGACCCAGCCGTCGCCGCGCCGGGCCTCCTGGGCGACATAGGCGACGAGGTCGTCCGGTTCGATCTCCCAGGCGTAGTTGCGGATGTACCGGCGGGTGCGGGCGATGTGCCGGCCCGCCCGGATGATCTTCGGGAGGTCGGCGCGGTCCTCGATCCAGCGGGTGTCGGAGGGCGAGCCCGCGTCCCGCAGCAGCAGGGCGCCCGCCTCCCGGTCGGTGAGTGCCTGCTTCTCGGCGGTGGCGGCGTCGACCGGGCCGTGCGCGTCGAGGCCCACATGGCAGTGCGCGTCGACCAGGCCGGGCAGGACCCAGCCCTCGACGGTGGTGATGTCGCGGACGCCGGCGGGGCGGTCGTAGGACACCCGGCCCCCGACCACCCACAGCTCGTCGCGGACGTCCTCGGGTCCGACGAGGACCCGCCCCTTCACATGCAGCACCGCGCCATCGCTCATGCACCGCACCTTAACGACCTACGGCCGGGCCTTCCCCACCTGGTCGGAGGTCTCCTCCTCCACTTCGGCCATGGCCGGGTCGAGGAGGCGGGAGAGGAAGTGGCGGGTGCGTTCGTGCTGCGGGTCGCCGATGACCCGGTCCGGGGTGCCGTCCTCGACGATCAGGCCGCCGTCCATGAAGACGACCCGGTCGGCGACCTCGCGGGCGAAGGTCATCTCATGGGTGACGACCATCATGGTCATGCCCTCGCGGGCGAGCCGGCGCATGACCGCGAGGACGTCCCCGACCAGCTCGGGGTCGAGCGCGGAGGTCGGCTCGTCGAAGAGCATCACCTGGGGGCCCATGGCGAGGGCGCGGGCGATGGCCACGCGCTGCTGCTGGCCGCCGGAGAGGGAGGAGGGGTAGGCCGCCGCCTTCTCCGAGAGGCCGACGCGGGCCAGGTTCTCGGCGGCGATCCTCGCGGCCTCGGCCTTGTCCCGCCTAAGGACCCGGCGCTGCGGGAGCGTGAGGTTCTCGGTGACGTTCAGGTGCGGGAAGAGGTTGAACTGCTGGAAGACCATGCCGATACGGCGGCGTACGGCGTCGATGTCGACGTCGGGGTCCGTCACCTCGGTGCCGCCGACGAAGACCTGGCCCTGGGTCGGCTCCTCCAGCAGGTTCACACAGCGCAGCAGCGTGGACTTGCCGGAACCGGAGGGGCCGATGACGCAGACGACCTCGCCCTGGCCGATCTCCAGGTCGATGCCGCGCAGGACGTGGTTGTCGCCGAAGGACTTGTGCAGGTCCTGGACGCTGATCTCGGGGCGGGTCACCGGATCTCCTTCAGGGCCTTGGATTCCATACGGCGCACGACGAGGCTGAGCGGGACGGTGATCAGCAGGTAGCACAGGCCCGCGACCAGGATCGGCGTGGAGTTCGCGGTCGAGCTGGCCAGGTCGTTGCCGAACTTGGACAGCTCGCGCTCCTCCAGGGTGACGCCGAGGAACAGCACCAGTGAGGAGTCCTTGAAGAGCAGGACGAGTTCGTTGGTCAGCGGCGGCAGGATGATGCGGAAGGCCTGCGGCAGGATGATGGAGACCATGGCCCGGGCCGGCGAGAACCCGAGCGAACGGGCCGCCTCCATCTGCCCCTTGGGCACGGCCTGGATGCCCGCGCGGATCGTCTCCGCCATGTAGGCGGCGGAGACCAGTCCGAGGGCGACGGCGACCTTGCCGTAGGTGCCCCCCGGGTACTGGATGCTCGGGAAGGCCAGCGGCACGCCGACGCCGACGAAGATGAAGATCAGCAGCGCGGGCAGACCGCGGAAGATCTCGATGTAGATGCCGGCGAGCCAGCGGTACGGCCCCACCGACGACAGGCGCATCAGGGCGATGACCATGCCCAGGGCCAGGCCGACGACAAAGCCGGACAGCGTGTACAGCACGGTGTTCTTGAGGGCCACCGTGATGAGGTCCGGGAACAGCTGCCTCGCGATGTGGGCCTGCGCGAACTGGTTCTGCAGCCGGCCCCAGTCCGCGGTGACCGCGAAGGCGATCACCGCGGCGGCGAAGACGGCGTACTGCGCCGCCCGCGAGAGCCGGCGCTTCTGCCGGCGGGTCAGCCCGGTCTTCTTCGGCTGGATACGTGTGTCCGTGTCGGTCATGGGGTCAGGAGGCTGCCGGGGAGGCGGCGGAAGCGTCGTACGGGCCGATCCACTGCTCGTAGATCTTCTTGTACGTGCCGTCGGCCTTGGCGTCCTTGAGGGCCTTGTTGATGGCGTCGAGCAGGTCCTTGTTGCCCTTCTTCACCGTGAAGCCGTACTGCTCGCCGGTCTTGAGGTTGTCGACGACCTTGAACTTCTCGGCGTTGGCCTTGTCCTTCAGCCAGCCCTGGACGACCGGGTAGTCGATGATGACGGCCTGGACCTGTCCGGTGCGCATGCCGTTGAGGACCGCGTCGGAGGAGGCGAAGGAGACCGGGTCGAAGCCCTTGCTCTTGGCGAAGTCCTCGCCGGTGGTCTGCGCCTGGGCGCCGAGCTTCTTGCCCTTGGCCTTGACGTCGGCGAGCGAGTTGATCCCGCTGTCCTTGTCGACCAGGACGGCCTGGGTGGCCTCGAAGTACGGGTCGGAAAAGTCGACGTTCTTCTTGCGCTCGGCGGTGATCGTCATGCCGGCGGCGGCCAGGTCGCACTGGCCGGAGTTCAGGAAGGCGCCGGTCTTGAAGTTCTCGAACGGCGTGTCGAGGATCTGCTGCTTGACGCCGAGGTTCTTGGCGACGAGGTCGATGAGGGAGACGTCGAAGCCCTGCACCTTGCCGTTGATCTCCGACTGGAACGGCGGGTACGGCAGGTGGGTGCAGGTGGTCAGCTGACCGGCCTTGACGATGTGGACACCCTTGACGGTCGCCGGGCCGCTGCCCGAGCTGGAGGAGCAGCCGGCCACGAGCACGAGCCCGGCCGTCGCGGTGGTGGCTGCCAGAAGGCGGGTCCGGCGTCCGAGCGTTTTCATGGGGTGATCTCCGTGTCGGGGAGCTTATGCGGGAACTGTGGGTTCCGATTATAAGGAAGAGTTTGAGTCTCTCAAATCAAACCCATGGTTTCCGGGCCATTGGACCTAAGATCAAGGGAGTCCCGACCTCCGTGACCGAAGAGAGAGCACCGCCGTGAGCCACCCGTTCCTCGATCTGCCCCCGCTCGGTGCCGAGCGCTTCGCCGCCATCGAGGACGGGATCGCCCGGCTGCTGGGCACCCGCCAGGACGTGCTGGTCACCCAGGGTGAGGCGCTGCTGCCGCTGGAGGGCGCGATCCGCGCGGCGGCCGGTCCGGGCACGGTGGCCCTGAACGTGATCACGGGCCCGTACGGCCAGACCTTCGGCGACTGGCTGCGCGCCTGCGGCGCGACCGTGCACGACTTCTCCGTCCCCTTCCACACGGCGGTCACCGCCGCGCAGATCCGGGAGGCGTTCGCCGAGCACCCGGAGATCGACTTCGTGTCGCTGGTGCACGCGGAGGCGGCGACCGGCAACACCAACCCGGTCGCGGAGATCGGCGATGCGGTACGGGAGCAGGGCGCGCTGTTCTACCTGGACGCGGTCGCCTCCGTGGGCGCGGAGCCGGTGCTGCCGGACGCGTGGGGTGTCGACCTGTGTGTGATCGGCGCGCAGAAGGCGATGGGCGGCCCGGCGGGCGTGTCGGCGATCTCGGTGAGCGAGCGGGCCTGGGCCCGGATGGCGGCCAACCCCCGTGCGCCGCGCCGTTCCTATCTGTCCCTGCTGGACTGGAAGGAGCGCTGGATCGACGTCGGCCGCCGGGTGCTGCCGCACGCTCCGGCCCAGTTGGAGATGCTGGCGCTTCAGGCGTGTCTGGAGCGGATCGAGTCGGTGGGCCTGGACGCGGTGATGGCCCGGCACCGCGACGCCGCACTGGCCACGCGGCAGGGTGCGGTCGCCCTGGGCGGGGGGCTTGAGCCGTATGTGTACGAGGAGAAGGACGCGGCACCGGTCGCCACGACCCTGCGGGTGCCGTCGGGGGCAGTGGCCTCGGAACTGGTGGCGCGGGCACTGGAGAGCGACCCCGCGCTGCCGCTCGCCGCCGGCGGGGGTGCGCTGGCCAAGGAGATGATCCGGGTCAACCACTACGGGGCGGACGCTTCGCCGGAGACTGTGCAGAGGTGCCTGGCGGCGATCGGCGCGGCACTCGGCGACGGGCGCTAGGCCCAGGGGGCTCCGCCCCTGAACCCCCGCGTTGTCAGTGGCCCGTGTCATCCTCGCCGCATGACCGACAACACGCCTCCCACCCTTCCCGACGGTCGTCCGGTCCCCGTCCTGACGGGTCCCGAACGCCCCATGCTGGAGGGCTGGCTGGACTTCCACCGGGCCACGCTGGAGCTGAAGTGCCGGGGACTGGACGACGGGCAGGTGCGGCTCGCCTCGGCGGAGCCGTCGCCGCTGACCCTGCTGGGGCTCGTCCAGCACCTCGCCGAGGTCGAACGGACCTGGTTCCAGCGGGTGTTGGCCGGACTCGACGTACCGCCAGTGTTCGAGGAGAGAACGGGGTACGGCCTCGATCCTGAGCGCGGGCTGGAGGAAGCCCTGGCCGTGTGGCGGGCGGAGATCACGCGCGGCCGGGAGCTGCTGGCCGAGCGGGATCTGGAGGATACCGGGCGGATCACCGACGCGCCGATGACCGGGGTCGAGGTCAGTGTGCGCTGGGTGCTCATCCATCTCATCGAGGAGTACGCCCGGCACAACGGACACGCCGACATTCTGCGTGAACGAATCGACGGAACCACCGGCGTCTGAATTCAATTTAGTTTCACAATTCCCGCCAATTCTCCGGACGATAGCTTCCCGTCTTCTTCTGCCCGCTTTTTGCAAAGCTAAACAGGGGATTTGTCAGCGGCTTTCTTGCGGATCATTGACGGTTTCCCTACTGTGACACACCCCACAGTAGGGTGGATTTGCCCTGATTCGCCATGGGGCAATCCGGGCATTTCACTGCACCCGCTGTGCGGCACAGCGACGGCGGCCGTGCATTTCCCAATTCGCCTCGCTAAATTCGTGCCGCATGACTGCCGCACCCGCAGACCTGCTCATCGACCAGCCGGCGGTGACCGACGGAGCCGCGCTCTGGCGTCTCGCCAAGGAATCGAAAACCCTCGACCTGAACTCTTCGTACAGCTATCTGCTGTGGTGCCGGGACTTCGCGGCCACCTCGGCCGTGGCGCGCGGTGCGGACGGGGAGCCGGTCGGTTTCGTCACCGGCTATGTGCGGCCGGAGCGCCCCCGCACCCTGCTCGTCTGGCAGGTGGCCGTCGACTCCGGCCACCGGGGCCTCGGTATCGCCGCCGCCCTGCTGGACGGGCTGACGGCACGGCTCACCGCCGAGCGCGGCATCACCGACGTGGAGACGACCATCACCCCGGGCAACACCGCCTCCGAGCGGCTGTTCACCTCGTTCGCCACCCGGCACGGCGCACACCTGGAGCGCGAGGTGCTGTTCCCCGCCGAGCTGTTCCCGGACGGTCCGCACGATCCCGAAGTCCTCTATCGCATCGGTCCGCTGACCGACATCACCGCCCACTGAGGAGCGATTCACCGTGACCATCACCCAGCCCGACCTCAGCGTCTTCGAGACCCTCGAGTCCGAGGTGCGCAGCTACTGCCGCGGCTGGCCCACGGTCTTCGACCGCGCGCAGGGCAGCCGGATGTACGACGAGGACGGTCATGCCTATCTCGACTTCTTCGCCGGCGCCGGCTCACTCAACTACGGCCACAACAACCCCGTACTCAAACGGGCGTTGATCGACTATCTGGCACGGGACGGAGTGACCCACGGCCTGGACATGTCGACCACGGCCAAGCGGTCCTTCCTGCAGACCTTCCAGGATCTGGTGCTGCGCCCGCGCGATCTGCCGTACAAGGTCATGTTCCCGGGCCCGACCGGCACCAACGCCGTGGAGTCGGCGCTGAAGCTGGCGCGGAAGGTGAAGGGGCGCGAGGCGATCGTGTCGTTCACGAACGCCTTCCACGGGATGTCGCTGGGCTCGCTCGCCGTGACCGGCAACGCCTTCAAGCGGGCCGGCGCCGGGATCCCGCTGGTGCACGGCACTCCGATGCCGTTCGACAACTACTTCGACGGCACGGTCCCCGACTTCCTGTGGTTCGAGCGCCTCCTGGAGGACCAGGGCTCCGGCCTGAACAAGCCCGCCGCGGTGATCGTGGAGACCGTGCAGGGCGAGGGCGGCATCAATGTCGCCCGGCCCGAATGGCTGCGCGCGCTCAAGGAGCTGTGCGAACGGCAGGACATGCTGCTGATCGTCGACGACATCCAGATGGGCTGCGGCCGTACGGGCGCCTTCTTCTCCTTCGAGGAGGCCGGGATCGTCCCCGACATCGTCACGGTGTCCAAGTCGATCAGCGGCTACGGGCTGCCGATGTCGCTGTGCCTGTTCAAGCCGGAGCTGGACGTGTGGGAGCCGGGCGAGCACAACGGCACCTTCCGGGGTAACAACCCGGCGTTCGTCACCGCCACCGCGGCCCTTGAGACGTACTGGGCCGACGGCTCGGCCATGGAGAAGCAGACCCGGGCCCGGGGTGAGCAGATCGAGCAGGCGCTGATCGCCATCACCGAGGAGAACCTCGCCGATGTGAAGGAGTACCGCGGGCGCGGTCTGGTGTGGGGCCTGGAGTTCCACTCCAAGGACCGGGCGTCGCGGGTCGCGCGGCGGGCCTTCGAACTGGGCCTGCTCATCGAGACGTCCGGCCCGGAGGGCGAGGTCGTCAAGCTGCTGCCCGCCCTCACCATCACCCCGGACGAGCTGGACGAGGGACTGCGCGTCCTCGCCCGTGCCGTCCGGGAAACCGTCTGAACCGCACAAGCCAGGAGGAAGAGCACCACGTGATCGTCCGATCGTTCAAGGACATCGAAGGCACCGACCGGCACGTCAAGGCGGAGTCCGGCACCTGGGAGAGCAAGCGGATCGTGCTGGCCAAGGAGCGGGTCGGCTTCTCCCTGCACGAGACCGTCCTCTACGCCGGGACCGAGACGTCGATGTGGTACGCCCACCACATCGAGGCCGTCGTCTGCACCCGGGGCGAGGCCGAACTGACCGACCGTGAGACCGGGGAGACGTACACCATCACGCCCGGCACCATGTACCTCCTCGACGGGCACGAGCGGCACACGCTGCGCGTCAAGGAGGACTTCCACTGCATCTGCGTGTTCAACCCGCCCGTGACCGGACGGGAGGACCACGACGAGAACGGCGTCTACCCGCTGCTCACCGAGCCCGAGGAGGTGTGAGAAGCCATGACCACTGCCCCCGTGAAGGATCTCTACCCGACCCGCGGCACCACCGAGGTGACTGTCCCGCGTCAGGACCCGGTCGTCTGGGGCTCCCCGGACACGCCGGGCCCGATCCCGTCGGCCGATCTGCAGGCGTACGAGCGTGACGGCTTCCTGGCCGTCGACCAGCTGATCACCCCGGCCGAGGTCGAGGTCTACCGGCGTGAGCTGGACCGGCTGGTCACCGACCCGGCGATCCGCGCCGACGGGCGCTCCATCGTGGAGCCGAAGTCGAAGGAGATCCGCTCGGTCTTCGAAGTGCACCGGATCAGCGAGGTGTTCGCGAACCTGGTGCGCGATGAGCGGGTGGTCGGCCGTGCCCGGCAGATCCTCGGCTCGGACGTGTACGTCCACCAGTCCCGGATCAACGTCAAGCCCGGCTTCGGCGCGAGCGGCTTCTACTGGCACTCGGACTTCGAGACCTGGCACGCCGAGGACGGCCTGCCGAACATGCGCACGGTGTCCGTCTCGATCGCCCTGACCGAGAACCACGACACCAACGGCGGCCTGATGATCATGCCGGGTTCGCACCGGACGTTCCTGGCCTGCGCCGGTGCCACGCCGAAGGACAACTACAAGAAGTCGCTGCAGATGCAGGACGCGGGCACGCCGTCCGACGAGGCGCTGACCGCGCTGGCGAGTGAGCACGGCATCCGGCTGTTCACCGGCAAGGCCGGCTCGGCGACCTGGTTCGACTGCAACTGCATGCACGGCTCCGGCGACAACATTACGCCGTTCCCGCGCAGCAACGTCTTCATCGTGTTCAACAGCGTGGACAACGCGGCCGTGGAGCCGTTCGCGGCGCCGGTGCGGCGGCCCGAGTTCATCGGCGCGCGGGACTTCACTCCCGTGCGCTGAACCCCGACGCGCCGCAGGGGCCTCCACCGACGTGGTGGAGGCCCCTGATGTGTGTCGGACGGTGTGTCACCCGGCGTGTGTCACAGTGCGGGATAGTCGGTGTATCCCTCAAGGCCGCCGCCGTAGAAGGTCGCCGGGTTCGCCGGGTTGAACGGGCCGCCCGCGCTCAGCCGGGCCGGCAGGTCGGGGTTGGCGAGGAAGAGCTGCCCGTAGGCGATGACATCGGCCGTGCCGTCGTCGATCAGCGTCAGCGCGTCCGGGCCGGTCGGGCCCTCGGTCGCCGGGTTGAGCACGAACACCCCGCCGAACCGCTTGCGCAGCGCCGCGGTCAGCTCCCGGCCGCCCGGGACCTCCATCACATGCAGATAGGCCAGGCCCAGCGGCTCCAGCGCGTCGACCAGCGCGGTGTACGTCGGCTCCGGCTCCGGCTCCTCGATGCCGTTGAACGGGTTGCCCGGGGACAGCCGCAGGGCGGTGCGCTCGGCGCCGATGGCCTCGGCGACGGCCGTGACGGCCTCCAGCGCGAACCGGATGCGGCCGGGCACGGAACCGCCCCACTCGTCGGTGCGCCGGTTGCTGCCGGGGGCGAGGAACTGGTGGATCAAGTAGCCGTTGGCGCCGTGGAGTTCGACCCCGTCGAAGCCGGCCTCGATGGCGCCGCGGGCGGCGGCCGCGAAGTCGGCGACGGTGGCGCGGACCTCCTCGGCCGTCAGTTCGCGGGGCGTGACGAAGTCCTTGGGGCCCTCGTGGGTGTAGACCTGGCCGGGCGCCGCCACCGCCGACGGGCCGACATTGACCAGGCCGTCCGGCAGCAGGGCGGGGTGGCCGATCCGGCCGGTGTGCATGAGCTGGGCGAAGATCCGTCCGCCGGCGCCGTGCACGGCGTCGGTCACCGTGCGCCAGGCGGCGATCTGCTCGGGCGTGTGCAGGCCCGGGGTGTCGGGGTAGCCCTGGCCCACCGCCGAGGGCTGGATGCCCTCGGTGACGATCAGACCGGCCGAGGCGCGCTGCGTGTAGTACTCGGCGGTGAGGTCGGTGGGCAGGCCGCCCTCCGCGGCGCGGCTGCGGGTCATCGGGGCCATGGCGATGCGGTTCGCCAGGCGGAGGCCGGGCAGGTCGATCGGGTCGAAGGCGGTGGTCATGGGGGCTCCCGGGTCCTTTTGTTGGTCGGCCAAGTAACAATGCCGAAGTCACTGTACTGCAATCATTGGCCGACCAAGTAAATTCCCCTGAGTAGGCTGCTGTGACGGTCGATGCGCAGTCGGAAGAGGTGTCGACGCGCAGTCGGGAAGGTGCGGGAGCAGCGATGGACGCCACCAGGGAACCCACCGCGGCGGGCACGGCCGGGCACGGCTGCACGCTGCCCGCCGCCGCCCAGGGCGGTCCGGTCAGCCATGCGCTGAGCCGGGTGGCGCGGCTGCACCGGACCGCCGCCGCCGGGCTGCTGCGCGAGCTGGGGCTCTATCCGGGCCAGGAGCTGGTGATGATGTCGCTGGGCGAGAGCGGGCCGGCCCGGCAGTCGGACCTGATCCGGATGCTCGGCCTGGACCCGTCCACGGTGACGAAGATGCTGCAGCGGCTGGAGCAGGCCGGGCATGTACGACGGCTGCCTGACCCGGTGGACCGGCGTGCGGTGCTGGTGGAGGCGACGGAATCCGGCGCCCGGCTGCTGGCCGAGGTGGGGCGGGTGTGGAGCGTGCTGGAGGAGGAGAGCCTCGCCGGGCTGGCCCCGGCCGAGCGCGAGCAGCTGCTCACCCTGCTCGGCCGGGTCGAGGCCAGCCTGTGCGAGCGAGACGCTCCGCGGGCCTGAGCGGGGTCAGCCGGCCAGGGCGTTCAGCAGGTGGTCCACGTCCGCTTCGGTGTTGTACAGGTGGAAGGCGGCACGGAGGTTCCCCGCGCGGTCCGAGGCCTCGATGCCTGCCCGGCTCAACTCCGGCTGGCGGACGCCGAGTCCGGGGACGGAGACGATGGCCGAGCCGGGGGCCGGCACCGGCTCGTGGCCGAGGGTGGCGAGGCCGGCCCGGAACCGGTCGGCGAGGCGCACGGCGTGGCCGCGCAGGGCGGACACCCCGATCTCCTGGAGCAGTTCGAGGGAGCTGCGCAGTCCGGCGTAGGTGAACAGGGCGTGGGTGAGGTCGAACCGCCGTGCGGAGTGGGCGAGTTCGGCCACCGGGCCGTAGCAGCTGTCCCACGGCGCCTCGCCCGCGACCCAGCCCGCGAGCAGCGGGGTGAGCCCGCCGAAGTCCTCGGGGACGGTGAGGAAGGCGGCGCCGTGCGGGCCGAGCAGCCACTTGAAGGAGACGGTGGCGGTGAAGTCGTACTGTGCGGCGTCGATCGGGAGCCAGCCGACGGCCTGGGAGAAGTCGACATAGGTGCGGGCGCCGTGTGCGCGGGCGGCCTCGCGCAGGGCGGGCAGGTCGGCGAGCCGCCCGTCGGCGGACTGGGTGGCGCTGACCGCCACGAGCGCGGTGCCCGGGCGGACGGACTCGGCGAGCCGCTCCAGCGGGACGGTGCGCACCTTGAGGTCGCCGCGGACGTGGAACGGGTTCAGTACGGAGGTGAAGTCGTCCTCGGCGGTGAGGACTTCGGCGCCCGCGGGCAGCGAGAGGGCGATGACGCCGGTGTGCGCGGCGACCGAGGCGCCCGCCGCGACCCGGCCGGCCGGGACGCCGGCGAGCCGGGCGTACAGCTCCCGGCAGATCTCCACGTTCTCGTGGAGCGGGAGCAGTGGGCGGCCCTCGGCCCGCATCAGCGCCGCCTCGTGCAGGGCGGCGACGGCGCGCGCGGGCAGCAGGCCGTTGCTCGCGGTGTTGAAGTAGCTGGTCCTCGGGGTGAACTCGGCGCGGACGAGGCTGTCGAACGTCTCCGTGGTGTCCATGGGACCACTCTGCGTCCCAGGGAACTACCCGTCCATTGCGAATTTTTACGTGGTTGGTCTTAGGAACGCTTATACGACCGCCCCGGCCTGCGGTTTCAGCCCTGCTGCGGCACCGCGCACCCGTCGGGTCCGCAGGCGTCACCCTGCTCGACCAGCGTCAGCGGGGCGCGCTCGCCCCAGGCCTCGGTCAGTGCCCGGGCGAAGACCTCGGCGGGCTGGGCGCCGGAGACGCCGTACTTGCGGTCGAGGACGAAGAACGGCACACCGGTCGCGCCGAGCTGCGCGGCCTCGGCCTCGTCGGCGCGGACCTCGTCGGCGTAGCGGGAGGGGTCGGCGAGCACCGCGCGGACGGCCTCGGCGTCCAGTCCGGCCTCGACGGCCAGCTCGACGAGCCGCTCGTCGCCCTCGGTGAACACGGACCGCTCCTCGGCGAAGTTCGCCCGGTACAGGATCTGGATCAGCGCGTCCTGCCGGCCCTGCTCCTTGGCGAAGTGCAGCAGGCGGTGCATGTCGAAGGTGTTGCCGTGGTCACGGCCCCGGGTGCGGTAGTCCAGACCCTCGGCGGCGGCCTGGGCGCCCAGGTTGTCCTCGCCGGCCTCGGCCTGCGCCTCGCTCATGCCGTACTTCCTGGTGAGCATGGTGATCACCGGCTGGACGTCGCCCTTGGCGCGGCCCGGGTCCAGCTCGAAGGAGCGGTGCACCACCTCGATGTCGTCGCGGTGCGGGAAGGCGGCGAGCGCCTTGTCGAAACGCGCTTTTCCGACATAGCACCAGGGGCACGCGATATCGGTCCAAATTTCGACGCGCATGTTTTCGGCTCTCTCCGGGTCTTACGGGCACGAAGACTCTCTCCGCGACCAGTACGTGAACGTTCAAA
Organism: Streptomyces sp. NPDC052101; assembly: GCF_040680235.1. Classification (NCBI taxonomy): domain Bacteria; kingdom Bacillati; phylum Actinomycetota; class Actinomycetes; order Kitasatosporales; family Streptomycetaceae; genus Streptomyces; species Streptomyces sp. NPDC052101. The sequence continues at coordinate 247,349 of NZ_JBFAWH010000005.1, read as the reverse complement.
CAGCCGCGTTCATTCCCCGGGCACGCGGTAGCGCAGGAAGAGGTGGTGGTCCCCCTCGGCCGGCGGGTTCTCCGGGTCGGGGACCCAGCCCTGGCGGGCGTAGAAGCCCTGGGCGCGCCGGTTGTCCACATGCACGTCGAGCACGGCCGTCCGCTTGCCGTCGGCCTGCCACTCCTCCACGCAGGCCGCGTGCAGGGCCGTACCGATGCCGGAGCGCCAGCGGTCGGGGTCGACGTGGAACTGGAACAGCTTGACCGTTTCCGCGGGTGCGCCGTCCGGGGTACGGAAGGAGGCGATCCCGGCGATCCGGCCCCGCTCGACGGCGCACAGCACATGGCCGTCGGGGCGCGCGATGGAGCCGCGCCAGGCCTCGTACCAGTCGAAGTCGGACGGGGGGACGCCGTCCGGGTAGTACGTCGAACGGGCGCGGAAGTGCAGATCGGCGATGGTCTCGGTCTCTGCGGGCAGGGCGGTGCGGATCATCAGACCGCCGGTCACGCGTTCATTGATCATGCAACGGAGGACGTGACCGCCTGCTGCCCGGTTCCGGGGCGGCAAAGGGAGTCGGCGGTGCCGCCCCCCTCAGCTTCCGTCTCGCAGGTCGGCCGGCCAATCGGTCCTGAACCGGATGCGATCGTAGGTCACCACGCACCCCTCCCCCAGCGGCGACTGGGCCATGAAGCCGACCAGCGCCGCACCGGTCTCCTGCTCGTCGCCGAGGGTGAACAGCCGGACGAAGGTCCACCGATCGCCGTCCCGCGAGGCGTGGAAGGCGAAGGCCCGCCCGGTCCGGCTGATCCGCAGCCACACCGAACTCCCCTCCACCGTGAAGGAGTTGCAGTCGTCGGAGTGCCCCCGGGTGACCACCGTGCAGACGGTGGGCACGTCCGGGGAGTACTCCAGGCACAGCTTGGCCCAGGCCCGGTCACCGACGTGGACGTACAGCACGCCCGCGTCGAAGGCCGCGCGGAACCCGACGGTGACCCGGGCGATCAGCTGGAAGTCCCCGTCCGGCGCGCCCAGCAGCCGGGGCGCGTCACCGGCGGGGTCCAGGGCCTCCCCGGTGGGTGTGACGAACCGGTCCTGCCGTGGCCCGGCCCACCCGGTCAGCACTCCGTCCTCGTAGGACCAGTGCCCGTCGGGCCCGTGGGTGCGCAGCGGGAAGGGGATCCCGGGGAGTTCCACTACCGCTCCAGAACCCCGTTGAACCGCCGGGGAAGCCCCAGGGCGTTCTCGTCGCGGAGTTCCTGGGGCAGCAGAGCGGCGGGCGCGTTCTGGTACGCCACCGGCCGCAGCCACCGCTCGATGGCCGTACCGCCCACGGACGTCGAGGTGGAGGTCGTCGCCGGGTAGGGCCCCCCGTGGTGCTGCGCGGGCGCCACCGCGACACCCGTCGGCCACGCGTTCACGACCACACGCCCGGCGAGCGGCGTCAGCTCGGCGAGGAGTTCCGGGCCCCGGCCTTCACCGGCCGCCTCCTCGGCCGACAGCTGGACGGTCGCCGTGAGGTTGCCCGGCAGCCGGGACAGCACCGCCGCGGCCTCCCCCTCGTCCTCGTAGCGGGCCACCACGGTGACAGGCCCGAAGCACTCCTCCAGGAGCTGGTCGTACGGCGCCTCCTCGGCCAGCCTGCTCGCCGGCACGGTGAGGAACCCGGCGCTGACGGTGTGCGCGCCGCCCGCACCCGGGGTGACCGGGGAGTCCACCTCGGGCAGCCGCGCGCGCTCGGCCACGCCCGCGATGAAGTTGTCCCGCATCCGGTGGTCGAGCAACACCCCGGACTCGGTGCTGCTCACCGCGTCCGTCAGGGCCTTGACCAGCCCGTCCCCCGCCGCGCCGGACGGCACCAGCACCAGCCCGGGCTTCACGCAGAACTGCCCGACGCCGAGCGTCATGGACCCGGCGAGCCCGACGCCGATCGTCTCGCCGCGCTCGGCGGCGGCGGCCTCGGTCACCAGGACCGGGTTCAGCGAGCCCAGCTCGCCATGGAACGGAATCGGCACCGGGCGTGCCGCGGCCGCGTCGAAGAGCGCCCGCCCGCCGCGTACCGAACCGGTGAAGCCGGCGGCGGCGACCCGGGGGTGCCGGATCAGCTCGACGCCCGCCTCGAAGCCGTGCACGAGGCCGATGACACCCTCGGGGATGCCGTGCTCGGCGGCGGCCCGGCGCAGCACCTTGGCGACCAGCTCGGACAGGGCCGGGTGGTCGGGGTGGGCCTTGACGACGACAGGGCAGCCCGCGGCGAGCGCGCTCGCGGTGTCGCCGCCCGCGACGGAGAAGGCGAAGGGGAAGTTGGAGGCGGAGTAGACGGCGACGACGCCGAGCGGCACCTTGTAGCGGCGCAGGTCCGGGATGGGCGGGGTCGCGGTGTCGTCGGGGTGGTTGATGATGACGTCGAGGAAGGCACCCTCGTCGACGATGTCGGCGAAGGCCCGCAACTGGTAGCCGGTCCGGGCGAGTTCGCCGGTCAGCCGGACGGGGCCGAGGGCGGTCTCGGCGTCGGCCGTCTCGATCAGGCCGTCCCTCGCCGCGTCGAGGGCCGCGGCGGCCGAGCGCAGGAAGGCGGAGCGCACGGCGCGGTCGGCGAGGGCGCCGCGGGCGGCGTACGCCGCTTCGACCGCGGCGTCCACCTCCTGGACCGTGGCCTCCACCGCAACCTGTTCACGCTGCTTCCCGGTGCGCGGGTCGACACTCCACACTGGTGCTGCTGCCACCACGGGTCCCTCCACGTATGTCTGGGTCAGTCACCAGGATCGTTCGATATACTGAACGCCGTCTCTGATGATGAATATGCTGTTGGAGACTATTTCCCGTCGAACGAAGGGGTCAAGGGCGATGTCGGCAGGCGACGCAGGCGGCGGGGCGCAGGTCAAGTCCGCGGTACGGACCGTTGAACTGCTGGAGTACTTCGCGGGCCGGCCCGGTATGCACTCCCTCGCGGCCGTACAGGAGGCCGTCGGCTACCCCAAGTCCAGCCTGTACATGCTGCTGCGCACCCTCGTGGAGCTGGGCTGGGTGGAGACGGACGCGACGGGCACGCGGTACGGCATCGGGGTGCGGGCGCTGCTCGTGGGCACGTCGTACATCGACGGCGACGAGGTGGTGACCGCGGCCAGGCCGACCCTGGACCGGCTCTCCGACGACACCACGGAGACCATCCACCTGGCCCGGCTCGACGGCACCAACGTCGTCTATCTGGCCACCCGCCAGTCCCAGCACTATCTGCGGCCCTTCACCCGGGTGGGGCGCCGGCTGCCGGCCCACTCCACCTCCCTCGGCAAGGCGATCCTCGCCACGTACGGCGACGAGCAGGTGCGCAAGCTGCTGCCGGAGACCCTGCCCGCGCTCACCGAGCACACCATCACCGACCGGGAGAAGCTCATCGAGGAGCTGCACCAGGTACGGGAGCAGGGCTTCGCGGTCGACCGCGAGGAGAACACGCTGGGCCTGCGCTGCTTCGGCGTGGCGATCCCGTACCGCACCCCGGCCCGGGACGCGATCAGTTGCTCGGTGCCGGTGGCCCGGCTGACGCCCGCCCACGAGCAGATGATCAAGGACGCGCTGTTCGACGCGCGCGACCGGCTGACGCTGGCGACGCGCAGGCTCTGAGCGCGGGCGGTCATGGGCCCGGTGCCCGTGCCGTCGTAGGCTCAGGCCTCATGGAGATCGCGCTGCGTGTCGTTCAGGACAGTGATCTGCCGCTGTTCTTCCGGCAGATGACGGACCCGGAGGCGCTTCGCATGGCCGCGTTCGGACCGCCGGATCCGGTCGACCGGGACGCCTTCGACGCCCAGTGGAAACGCATCCGCGCCTCCTGCGACGTGCCGCGCACGGTGCTCGCCGACGGGCGGGTGGTGGGCAGCGCCGCGGTCTACGGGGAGCCGGGCGAGCGCGAGGTGACGTACTGGATCGACCGCGCGTACTGGGGGCGCGGAGTCGCCACGGCGGCCCTGCGGGCCCTGCTCGCCGAGGTGCCCGAGCGCCCGCTGTACGCACGGGCGGCGGCCGACAACGCCGCCTCGCTGCGGGTGCTGGACAAGTGCGGCTTCCGCGTGACGGCCCGGGCCCGGGGGTACGCGAACGGGCGGGGACGGGAGATCGACGAGGTCGTGCTCGTCCTGGACGCCTGAGCGCCTCCCCCGTGCGGCGGAGCGGGATCCTCGCGCCGTACGAGGCGAACCCGCCGCTCGGCCGGGAGCCTTGGCGCATGACGACCCCACGGCTCGCCTACGCTGGGCGGATGACCGTCCGCTTGATCATGGTGACCGGCACCGGCCGCTTCCTCGCGGACCGGTCCGGCAAGGCCGCGCGATGACCCGGGTGTTGGGCCTGCTGCTCGGCAGGCGGGCGCGGCGCCGCTGGGTGCATCTGATCCTCGGCGGCGCGCTCTCCATGCCGTACCTCCTCGTCGGCTCGGTGATCGTCACGCCGCTCAGCGGCGTGACCGATGTCTTCACCTCGCTTCCGCTGCAACTCCTCGCGTTCGCCATCGGGTTGCCGATCGCCGCGCTCACCTCCCTGTTCCCGCTGACCCGGCCGCTGGAGTCGGGCGCCGCGCGCGCTCTGTGCGGGATCGACGGGGACGCCCTGGCCCACGGCCCGGCCCGCACCCGGGCCGCGCGGGCGCGTACGGCGGCCTGGTACACGCTGCATCTGGGGTTCGGCGGGATCTTGTCGGGCATGACGCTGGGCGTGGTGCCGCTCGCGGGGACGCTGATCGCCCTGCCCCTGTTCGCCGGGCTGCGCGACCCCCGGACGGGCTTTCCCGAAAGCTTCGACCGCCCCTGGGTGGTCGCGCTGTCCCCGCCGGCGGGCCTCGCCATGCTGCTTCTGCTCGCCGCGTGCACCGCCGGCTGCGGGGCGCTGCTGGCCCGCTGGGCACCGGCGCTGCTCGGGCCCACGCCGGCCGACCGGCTGGCCGCCGCCGAGGCCCGCGCCGCCGACCTCGCCGTACGCAACCGGCTCGCCCGCGAGCTGCACGACTCCGTCGGCCACGCGCTGAGCGCCGTCACCCTTCAGGCGAGCGCGGCCCGCCGGCTCCTCGACAGCGACCCGGAGTTCGTCCGTGAGGCGCTCGCCGCCATCGAGGACACCACCCGGCGCACGGTCGGCGAACTCGACGCCGTGCTGGGCGTGTTGCGGGACGGGGACGCGCCGGGCACCGCACCCGCCCCGACCCTCGCGAGCGACCTGGACGGGCTGCTGCGCCGCACCCGGGCCGCCGGACAGCCCGTGACGGCCGCCGTGGGCCCCGACCTCGCCGCGCTGCCCCCGCTGGTCTCCCGGGAGGCGTACCGGATCGTGCAGGAGGGCCTGAGCAACGCCCTGAAGCACGCCGGTACACCGGTCGCGGTCCGCGTCGCCACCACCGGCGGCCATCTGGAGATCACCGTCGAGAACCCCCTGGGCACCGCCCGGGGTCCACGCCCCGGCGGCGGGCACGGCCTGCGGGGCGTCGCCGACCGGGTGCGGCTGCTCGGCGGCACCGCCGAGGCGGGACCCTCGGCGGACCTGTGGCGCCTGTCCGTACGACTGCCGCTGACCGGATCCGCGACCGCGACCGGCGCACGCACCCCACCGCTGCTGAAAGGACCCGCATGACCCAGCCCGCCATCCGGATCGTCCTCGCCGACGACGAGCGCATGGTCCGCACCGCCCTGCGCGCCATCCTCTCGGCCGAACCGGGCCTGGAGGTGGCCGGTGAGGCGACGACCGGCGCCGAGGCCGTGTCGGTGGTCCGGGAACTGCGGCCCGACGTCGTGCTCATGGACGTCCGCATGCCGGAGATCGACGGCATCCGGGCCACCGAGCAGATCAACGCCACCCTGGAGCCGCCGCCCCGGATCGTCGTCGTGACCACCTTCGAGAACGACTCCTACGTGTACGACGCCCTGCGCGCCGGCGCCGCCGGATTCCTGCTCAAGCGGACCGACGCCGACACCCTGGTGCAGGCGGTACGGCTGGTCGCGCGCACCGACAGCCTGCTGTTCCCGTCGGCCGTACGGGACCTCGCGGCCGAACACGGGCGCCGGGCGTCCGCTCCCCCCGCGTGGGTGAGCAGGCTCACAGGGCGCGAGAGCGAGGTACTGCGGCACATGGCCGCGGGCCTCACCAACGCCGAGATAGCCCGGCGCCTCGACGTCGGCCCCGCCACCGTGAAGTCGCACGTGGCGGCGGTGCTGGCCAAGACCGGCACCCGGGACCGCACCCAGGCGGTGATCGCCGCGTACGAGGCCGGCTTCCTGAACGCCCGATGAGAAAACGGGGCGTACGGGAACGTTCGCCCCCTTCTCGATCGTCTTCGGAGCGGGATGAACAAGACGATCAGGCGAGCGTCCGTCTTCGCGCTGCTGCTCGTGCTCGCTCTGCTGGTCAGGGCGACCTGGGTGCAGTTCTACGACGGCAAGGCCCTCGCGGACGACAACGACAACCGGCGGAACGCGATCCGGACGTACTCGGAGCCGCTGGGGAACATCATCGTGGCCGGGAACGCGATCACCGGCTCCGCAAGGACCAAGGGAGGTGACCTCGCGTACAAGCGGACGTACACGGACGGCAAGCTCTACGCGGCCGTGACGGGCTACGCCTCGCAGGCCTACGCCCCCACGCAGCTGGAGGGCGTCTACAAGGACCTGCTCAACGGCACGGACACCCGGCTGAAGACCGTGATGGACACGCTCACCGGCAAGCGCGCCGGTCCGGGCAATGTGCTCACCACGATCGACCCGGGCGTGCAGAAGGCGGGCTACCGCGCGCTCGGTGACACGAAGGGCGCGGCCGTGGCGATCGACCCGAAGACGGGCAAGATCCTCGCCGCGGTGTCCACGCCGTCGTACGACCCTTCCTCGCTCACGGACGCCAACACGGCCGGGGGCGCCTGGAAGCAGCTCAACGCGGACAAGGACAAGCCGCTCACCAACCGCGCGCTGCGCCAGCCGCTGCCGCCGGGCTCCACGTTCAAGCTGGTCGTGGCGGCCGCCGCGCTGGAGAACGGGCTGTACAAGAACGTGGACGACCCCACCGACAGTCCCGACCCGTACATCATGCCGGGCACCACGCGCCCGCTGGCCAACGAGAACAAGTCGGCGCCCTGCAAGAACGCCTCGATCCGCACCGCCCTGCGGTACTCCTGCAACAACGTCTTCGGCCATATGGCCGTCCAGCTCGGCCAGGACAAGGTGAAGGCCATGGCCGAGAAGTTCGGCTTCAACGACGACAAGCGGGACGTGCCGGTGCGGGCCTACGCCAGCGTGTACCCCTCCGGCATGGACAAGGCGCAGACCGCGCTGTCCGGCATCGGGCAGTTCGACGTCACCGCGACCCCACTGCAGATGGCCATGGTCTCCGCGGCCATAGCCAACGGCGGCAAGCTGGTCTCGCCGCACATGGTGTCGCAGATCACCGACAGCGGCGGTGATGTGCTGCAGAACTACGACGACAGCGCGGACAGCAAGGAGATCGTCAGCTCCTCCACCGCCGAGCAGCTGCAGTCGGCGATGGAGACCGTGGTCAAGGACGGCACGGGCACGAACGCGCTGATCGACGGGGCCACCGTCGGCGGCAAGACCGGCACCGCCCAGCACGGCGAGAACAACAGCAAGACGCCGTACGCCTGGTTCACGTCCTTCGCCAAGTCCGACAGCAACGGCAAGGAGGTCGCCGTCGCGGTGATGGTCGAGCAGTCGGACGCGGCACGGTCAGAGGTCAGCGGCAACGGTCTGGCGGCGCCGGTGGCCAAGGCGATGATGCAGGCCGCGCTGAAGTAAGGCGCGGCGTCCCTCACTTCACCCCGAGCAGCATTCAGGTTTTCTCGGTGTTACGGAATCGGGTTCGAACTGCCATACGCTGTCCGACACCCCGTACGAAAGCATCGAGAAGAGGTCACGCGTGGGCACAGTCGTCGACGACGCCGCCGCCGCGGAGTTCCATGCCTTCTTCGAACGGCATCACGCCGAACTCGCCCGCCTCGCCCACCTGTTGACCGGTGAGAGGGACGCCGCCGACGACCTGGCGGCGGACGCGCTGCTGGCCCTGTGGCACCGCTGGGACCGGGTGCGCGCGGCCGACCATCCGGTGGCGTACGCACGGGGTGTGGTCGCCAACCTGGCCCGCACCCGGATCCGCAGCGCGGTGCGCGAACGCCGGCGGATCGCGCTGTTCTGGTCGCACCGCGAGGAGAGGACCGAGAACCCGGACGTGGCCGGGGTGGTCGACGTCCAGGAGGCGCTGCGCAGACTGCCGTTCCGCAAACGGGCCTGCGTGGTGCTGCGGCACGCGTTCGACCTCTCGGAGAAGGACACCGCGCTGGCCCTCGGGGTGTCGGTGGGTACGGTTAAGAGCCAGACGTCCAAGGGCATGGCCGAACTGCAGCGGCTGCTCGGCCCCCAGGGTGATCCGCGGCGGGTGCACGTGGCGATGGCGGCCCGGGGCGGCGAGAGCGGAGGAAGGAACCGATGAGGCGGCAGGACGTGCACGACGAGCTGCGCGCCCGGCTGCACGAGGCGGCCGAGGCCCATGAACCCGACCGCGCGCGCATCCTGGCCCGCGTGGAACGCGGCATGGCCGCGCAGTCCCGCCCGGACCGCCGGGCCGAGCGTCGGCCGGTCCTCGGCTGGGCGCGGGTGGCCGGCGCCACCGCGGCGGTCGCCGGGGTGCTCGCGGTCGGCGGATACGCGGTGGCGTCCGCGGTCCGCGGCGACCGGCCCGCCCAGCAGACGGTCGCGGTCTCCCCGACACCCAGCCCGTCGCCCACCGCGACGACACCACCGCCGGCGCCCTCCGGCTCCGCCGGCCCGGCCCCCGGCACGGGCGCCACGCATCCCTCCCGCACCCCGGCTGCCACCCCGTCCCGGACCCCGCAGGCCTCCGGGCGGCCGCCCGTCGCCCACGGCGAGCAGGACGGCCCGCTGTGGTCGGACGGTTCGGTGGATCCGCACAGCAACGACTACTGGGCGCAGAGCAATCTGACGCTGAAGGCCTCCGGGCAACTGACCTCCCTCACGGTCGAGTTGAGGGTCGCGCAGACCGGCGGGGTCTCCTCGACGGGTGCCTGGCGCTCGCTGCCGGAGGGGGATTTCACGCAGACGGTCGAGGAGAGGGGCGGGTTCGTCGTCTACACGTGGACCCTCAAGGAGGGCCGTACCGTCCCGGCGGGCCAGTGGGTGTTCGCCGGGCAGTACAACCACCAGCGCGGCGGCCGCGACGCGAAGCGCGACAGCTACACGATCACCGGTGCCGCCGGGGGGCGTTCCTACACGGTGACCGGTGACTTCGCCGCCCATGCCGGCTCCGGCGGTGACTCATAGGCTCGGTCCATGGTCGCCCCGATGGTGCTCGACCCGGTCGTCAGAAACGTCGTGGCCGGCAGCGAACCGTCGAAGCCGCGCGCCCCGTACGCCGTTGTCGCGTCCATCGACTTGAAGGCAGGGGTGGCCGTGGGGTAGTAGGTGCCGCCGCGGACCTGGATGACGGTGCCGGCGGCGGTTTTCTTGACCGCGGACTCCAGCTGGGCGGTATGACGCGCTCCAGTCGCCACCGCGGCCGGAAGAGGTTGCCGCGCCCGCACGAGAAACGACCGTGGGCGTCCGATGTGGCCGGCCCCCGCCACGGCACGGTGCTGCCGGTGACGGGGGCCGGGTACGAGCGGCTGCTCAGGACGTACGGCTGGGAATCAGCCTACGAAGTACGTCGGGTTCGGGATCTTGTACGTGCGGCCGGTGTAGCCGCCGTCGAGGTCCGAGTACTGGTCGCCGAAGTCGGCGATGATCTTGTATCCGAGGTCGTCCTCGATGTGCTTGCGGGTGCCGGACTTGTACTGCACGGTCGTGCAGTTCCAGGCGCCCGGGGTGGCGCAGTCACTCAGATAGGCCGGCGGGTTGGCCTTGTCCTTGAGGAACATGTGGTCGGCGTCGAGGTTCACATCGGAGCCGACCTTCTTCAGGTTGGCGACGGCGGCGGCGCGCTGGGCCTCGCTCAGGCCGGAGTTGTAGAAGACCTCGACACCCTTGGACGCGGCGTACTGCACCAGCTCCGGGGTGCCGAAGACGGCCGGGCGGTCGGCGCGGTTCACGTAGTCGTTCCACGTGGTGGGGTTGAACGTGTAGTTGTAGCGCTTCTCGTAGTCGAGGCTGAGCAGCAGGGTGTCGTCGATGTCGAAGACGACGGCCGGCTTCTCGCCGTGCCGGTGCGCCTTGCGGGCCGCCCTGTCCATGTACCGCTTGGCGGCGGCGTCGATGTCGGCCAGGTCCTTGGCGTACGGGCTGTCCGGGGACGCCTGGTAGACGCCGTTGCTGTCGGCGGTCGTGCCGTAGTAGGTGTCGATGTCCTTCACCAACTGCCCCATGTTGTAGGGCTCGTGGGTGGAGTTCGCCGTCGACTGCCCGGCGCTGGCCGCACCGGCGCCGTACAGCGCGACACCGGCAAGTGCGCAGGCAGCACCGGCGGCGACGACTCTGTGGGACTTCCGCATGGATTCTCCGGATCTGGTGAATGAGAGTGATGTACCAGGTCAGAGACTGTCTACGCGCATAACACCTCGGTCTGCGAGGGCTGTTATCCGATTGATACACATTTCCTGCCGCCTGGGCGTTGCCCGCGCATGACCTTTGCGTGACTCACCCCTTGCCCCCAAGGGTCGGACCCACTTGCACGAACGGGGGTTCGCTGATGAGCGACGGCAAAGTCCCTGGCAAGGTGCTGGACATCAAGACCGCCGACCCGGCCGCACCAACGGCGCCGGGGAGACGCTGCGCTTCGCGAGGGACCCGCTCGGGCGGGTCGTGGAGCAGCGCTCGGACACAGGTGATGTCACGACGTTCGCCTACGGTCCCGAAGGCAGACTGTGCCGGGCGGCCAACGCGGACGCCGAGCTGGTCTATGAGCGGGACCGGCTCGGCAGGGTCCTGTCGGAGACCGTGAACGGCCGTACGACCACCCATGCCCACGACGCCGCCGGCCGCCGCACCCGACGGGTGACGCCTTCCGGACTGGCCCAGGAATCTGGAGGGCGTGCTCCTTCGGGATGCGGCTCTGAGCGGAGGAGAAAGGGCCGGGACGCGGACTCGGACTCGGATTCGCATCCGGACTCGGATTCGGTCCCGGCCAGGGACGGGGAGGGGTCAGCTCAGGTGCCCGGCGCCCGCGCAGTGGTCGACGATGCCGGGTACGGCCCGGGCCGGGTCGATCCTCGTGCGCAGAGTCGGTGTCCAGCCGGCGCCGGACTGCAGGATCTCGCCCGGCACCTGGGTGTTGTGGACGGCGATCAGGTCGGTCAGGACGCCGTTGACGTAGTTGTCGGCGGCGGTGAGCGGCGCTTCCTTCCACTTCTTCAGGATCGTGCCGGCCTTGACGCCGTCCGGCAGGGTGAACGCGTTGTGCTCGGCGACGATCTGGGACTCCATGCCGATGCCGTAGCTGTACACGTAGTCGTCGCCGCCCGCGACGAAGTGGTTGTTGTAGGAGTCCACCTTGCCGAAGCGGACGCGCGGGGCGCGCTCCAGCACGTTCCGGTACAGGTTGTGGTGCAGGGTGACCCTGAGGTGGCCGCGGTCGACGGCTGCCGTGGCGGCGCCGTCGCTGTTGCCGATGAGGGTCGTCTTGTCGTGGTCCTCGAAGACGTTCCAGGAGGCGGTGATGAGGTCGGAGCCCTTGACCATGTCCAGCTCGCCGTCGTGCTGTTCGTAGATCCGCCCGTAGTAGGACGGCAGGGAGCTGTCGGGGTGGGCGCCGTCGGTGAAGGTGTTGTGGTCCATCCACACGTGTGTGCCGCCGTAGACGGTCACGTCGTCGTACTCGGAGTTCCAGTTGCCGACGGCGGTGTCGGTCGGGTCCCACTGCGGGAAGCAGTCGAGGGCGCTCTCGAAGCGCAGATTGCGCACGATGACGTTGTCCACGCCCTTGATCATCAGGTTGGCGCCCGTGAACCCGGCGTCCTCGCCGATGCCGACGATCGTCGTGTTGGCCGGGACGTTCGCCTCGACGTACGCGGCCTGGGCGGCCGCGGAGGCGCGGCGCAGGCCCTCGGGGCTGTCGGCGGGCTCGTTGTCCAGGTTCCTGATGCGGCCCCACACCGCCGGGTCGTAGGTCTTCAGGTAGGTGGCGAAGTCGTAGCCGGGTACGGCGAACGAGGCACAGCCGGGCTCGTCGGCGTGGATGGTGCCCTGTACGCGGATGATCTTCGGCGCGCTGCCGCCGTCGGCCAGGGCCGCCTTGAACTGGTCCCAGGTGGTGACGGTGTACACATGCGCGGAGTCGGCAGCGGCACCGCCGGTCGTCCCCGTGCCGTACGCCGCCCAGCCGTCCTGCGCGGCCAGCACCTGCCGGTCGAGGCCGTCCCGGAGGCCGGGCCGCGCGGTGGCGGAGGTGGTGGCGGTGGAGGCGGTGGCGGAGGCGGTTCCGGTGACGGTGAGGACCAGGGCCGTGCAGCCCACCAGCATTGCTATGACACGTCCATGACACATCTGTGTACGCACTGTGCGGGTCTCCTCAAGGTGACGGGCAAGGTGACAGGCAAGGTGACAGGCGAGAGGTCAGGATTCCGGTGCGGGCGGCCAGGTGATCCAGGACACCGGGACGTCCTCGTGCAGCCGTACGACGTCGCGCCGCGCCAGTACCCGGGTGCGCAGCACCTCCTGCGCCACGAGCCGGGCCACGGCGATGGCGCCGGGCGGGTTGAAGTGCGTGTTGTCCTGCTCGGTGGCGGTCCAGTTGAAGTAGGTCTTCGTCTCCTCCACCCCGAGGCGCTGCCACAGCGCGAGCGACAGCGCCTCGATGTCGAGCAGTGCGACGCCCTCCTGCCGGGCGAGCGCCCGCATGGCCGCGGGATAGTCGCCGTGGGTGGGCAGGGCGTTGCCGTCGGCGTCGAACCGGCGGCGCTCGACCGGGGTGGCGAGGACGGGCCGGGCGCCATGGGCCCGGGCGCCCTCGATGTACAGCCGCAGACAGTCCTGGTACGTCGTCCACGGCTCGGTGTAGCGGGTGGGGTCGCCGGCCTTCTCGTCGTTGTGCGCGAACTGGACGAGCAGGAGATCGCCGGGGCGGATGACGGAGAGGACGGCGCCGAGCCGGCCCTCGTCGATGAAACTCTTCGAACTCCGGCCGTTCACGGCGTGGTTGGCGACTGGCACGTCCTTCCGGAGGAAGAAGGGGAGGGCCGTTCCCCATCCTGTCTCGGGGGATTCGCCGGACGTCACCCGTCTGCGCGTCAGGGGCATCAGTGGTTCTTCTTCCAGTCCGCCTGCGCCTTGTTCAGCTGGTCGGCGAGGGTGTCCAGGAACTGCTTCGCGCTCGCCTTCCCCAGCAGCAGCTTCTGGAAGGCGGGCTCGTTGTCGGACTTGGAGATCGTGTTCCAGTCGGGCAGGTAGTACGGCAACTGCACGATCTTCGTGTCCGCCCCGTTCAGCGCCTGAGCGGCGAGTTTCGTGGGCTCGGCCGACTGGACCCAGGCGTCCTTCGCGGCGTCCGTGTTCGCCGGCACCTGCCCCGCCGACCGGTTGAACCTGGAGTTCTCCGGGGCGGAGACGGCGAACTCGATGAACTTCCAGGCGGCGGCCTTGTTCTCGCTGGACCTGAACAGGCTCAGCCCGTCCACCGGGTTGGACACCTGCACCCGGGTGCCGTCGTCCCGCGTGGGGTTCGGAATGCCCCGGAACCTGTCCTTGCCCAGTGCCTTCACATGGTCCTGGTAGGAACCCAGGTTGTGGCTCAGCATGCCGATCGTGCCGCTGTCCCACTGGGCGACCATCTTCGTGAAGTCGTTGTTGACGTCGGCGGACGGGGTGTCCTTCTTGTAGAGCGCGACGTATTTCTCCAGCGCGGTGACGTTCCTGGGGTCGTTGACGGTGGTCCTGTCGCCGTTCCAGAAGGAGGTGATGCCGCTCTGCCCGTACACCGCGTCCAGCGCGGGCGCGATGGAGCCCTTGCCGCCCCGGATCGTGAACCCGAACGCGTTCCTGCCCTTGTCCGTCAGCTTGTCCGCCGCCGCGTAGAACTTCGACCAGGTCGTCGGCGCGTCCAGGCCCGCCTTCCGGAACAGGTCCGTCCGGTACCACAGCGTGCCGTTGTTCGCGGAGGTCGGCACCTGGTACAGCGTGTCACCGCCGCCGGCCGCCTTGCTGACGTCGATGAGATTCTGGCTCAGCTTCCCGTTCAGGGTGCTCTTCGCCAGCCGGGAGTCCAGCGGCTCCAGCGCGTTCTGGGCCGCGACCTCGGCGAGCATCGCGGTGCCCACACCGCCGACGTCGGGCAGACCGCCGCCCTGGATCGCGGTGTCGTATTTGGACTGGGCGCTCGCCGCCGGTATACCGACGTAGTCGACCTTGATGTCCGGGTACTTCTTCTCGAAGTCGGCGATGATCTGCTTCCAGATGTCGGTGCGGACACCGCCGTTGTCGTCCCAGAAGGTGATCGTGCCCTTCCCGGAGCCCTCGCCTCCCTTGTCGCCCGCGCTGCCGCTGCCGTCGTCGCCGCAGGCGGTGGCGGTCAGCGCGAGGACGGAACCCAGGGCGAGGGCCGTGATGGTGCGTCTGCTTCTGCGGATGCTGCTCTTCATACGTCGGCTCTTTTCTTCTCAGGACACTGCGGAAGGACTACAACGACGTGATCCGGAACCGGGTGAAGGCCGCCGCCCCCGCGTGCCCCGGTCCCTGTGGCGCGACGGCGAACAGGCCGAGCAGGGCACCCACCCAGCGCCACGGCGTGGCCGCGGAGACGGGACCGGAGGGGCGAAGGCCGTCCCCGGTGTCGTAGGCGAACCGGCAGCGCGCCCCCGCGCCGATCTCGATCCGCAGCCGGGCCCGCCCCTCGGGTGCGAGGCGGGGCACCCCGGCGTCCCGTTGACGGTCGGCCACCGCCTCCGCGAACCGGTGCACGAGCCGGACCGTCCCGTCGGCCGCCCGCTCCAGGCCGATCCAGCAGAACGCCTCCCCGAGCACCACGAGCCCCGCCCGCGCCCCCGGTTCGGTGCCCTCCAGCCGCAGTTCGACCTCCGCCACGGACGGACGGCCGGGCAGCCGCTGGGTGAGCACGTTCGGGAGCGCGCGCACGTCATGGTCGTCGGCCGAGCGCACGCAGGTCAGCCGCAGGCCGTCCGCGGAGTGCTGGACGGCGAAGCCGTCGCCCGGGTTGGCGGTCCACTGCCACTGGCGGCCGTACCGCCCGCCGGGGAAGTCGTCGTCGGTGGCGGGCGCCGCGGGCCGCTGCGCCGGCAGGGCGGGACGCCGGTGCGCGGCGACGGGGGCGCCCTCGTCACCGAGGACCGGCCAGCGGTCGTTCCCCCAGCGCATCGGCTGGAGGTGGACCACCCTGCCGTACGCGCCGCGCTGCTGGAAGTGCACGAACCAGTCCTCGCCGGCGGCCGTGCGCACCCAGGCGCCCTGGTGCGGCCCGTTGACCTCGGTGTCCTGCTGTTCCAGGACGATCCGCTCCTCGTACGGCCCGAAGAACCCGCGTGCGCGGAAGGCGCCCTGCCAGCCGGTCTCCACTCCCCCGGCGGGCGCCAGGATCCAGAACCAGCCGTCGTGCCGGTGGAGTCTGGGGCCCTCCAGGGTGAACCAGCCGGGGATGCGGTCGCCGTCGACGATGACCTCTCCCGCGTCCAGCAGTGAGGTGCCGTCGGGGTGCATCCGGTGGCCGGTGAGGCGGTTCTTGATGCCGGAGCGGGACTTCGCCCAGGCGTGCGCGAGGTAGGCCTCGCCGGTCTCGTCGTCCCACAGCGGGCACGGGTCGATGAGGCCCTTGCCCGCCTTGAGCAGGTGCGGGCGGGTCCACGGCCCCCTGATCTCCGGGGAGTTGATCTGGAAGATGCCCTGGTCGGTGTCGCCCCAGAAGATCCAGAAGCGGTCGTCGTGGTGCCGGATCGACGGTGCCCAGACCCCGCAGTCGTGCCGGGGACGGGCGAACTCCTCCTCCGGGTGGAGGCGTTCGAGGGCATGGCCGACGAGGGTCCAGTGGACGAGGTCGCGCGAGTGCAGCAGGGGCAGGCCGGGGACACGGCCGAAGCTGGAGGCGGTGAGGTAGAAGTCGTCGCCGACGCGGACCACGTCCGGGTCGGACCAGTCGGCGTCCAGGATCGGGTTCGTGTACGTCGTCACCGGGTCACCGCCTTGCGGACCAGCGCGGCCGCCTCGTCCCGGTCCAGCCGGCCGTCGGCGACGACGGTGACGATCCGCCGTACGACGGTGCCGCCGGGCTCGACGGCCAGCCGCTCGGTGTGCGCCAGCGACGAGCCGACGCCCGGGTACTCGGCGGCGCGCACGAACCACGGGTCACGCCGGGTCTCCTCGGTGGCCCCGGCGAACACCAGCGTCCAGCCTCCCCCGCTCCCGGCTCCGCTCGATCGGGGGGACCCCCACCCGGCGAGCGCCAGCCAGTCGGCGCGGCTGCCGTGTATCCCGGTCTCGCCCTCGCGGCCGGCGGTGAAGACCTGCGGCGCCCGGTCCTCCCTGCGGGCCCGCCAGAAGAAGCCGCCGTAGGCCGCGCCGGGTCGCCCGTTGGTGGCGGGGCTGCCGATCGACAGCGGGTCGGGGGTGACGTTGGTGAGGGAGAAGGTGAAGTCCAACGCCCAGGCGGAGGAGGTGAGTTCGCAGGCCGCGACGGTACGGCGTTCGCGCAGCAGCTCGGTTCCGGCGACGACCCAGCGCAGCTCGGCCACGAACCCGTCGGGGTCGCGGAGCTGGAAGGAGGTGTGCCGCTGGGTGCCGTGGTCGTCCAGCTCGGTCGGCCCCCGGTCGCGTACGAAGGTGCGTCCGCCCCAGAAGTTGTGCCCCTCGACGTCGGGAACGGCGACACCGACGCCGAGGTGGTGCGGGTGGTCGGCGGGGCTCAGCTCGGTGACCGGCGTGCCGGCCAGGGTGGTGACGGGGTGCAGGAAGGGGCGCGGGGAGAGCCGGGCGGGCAGCTCGGGCCGGATGAGGTACCGGGCGACCGGGCGGCCCTCGACGCGCAGGACCAGGGTGTCCGAGGGGGTCATCGGGGGCTCACCTCGTCCGGCGCCTTCGGTGCTCTCGGTGTCCTCGGTGCTTTCGGCAGGGCCCAGTCGGCGCCCAGCTCGGAGTAGAGGGCGAGGGTGTCGGCGGCGGCCGCGACCAGGCCGTCGATGCCGGGCACGACCCGGCGGTGCTCGGCGGGCAGCGGCCGCCAGACGCCCTCCGGGAGCGGGGCGGGGTCGGGGGCGGTGCGGATGGCCTCGACGACCCGCATGAAGGCACCGGTGGTGTCCGGCGGGACCAGCAGGTCCGCACCGCCCTGAAGATGCCCGACCAGGTTCCGCAGCAGGTCGGTACGGCCGTACCCGGTCTCCTCCGGGCCGTGTCCGGCGCGCTGGAGCAGCACCCGGTCCTGCTTGTACCAGAAGGTGATCCGGCCGCTGCTGCCGTGCACCAGCACATACGGCTCGGCCGCTTCCTCGGCGCACAGGGTCGCGGCGACCGTGACCGGGCCGCGCGGGGTGCTGACCCTGACGCACGAGGTGTCGTCGGACTCGATGGCATGGGCGCGCCGCAGCTCGGTCTCGATACCGGTGACGTCCTCGGCGCGGGTGGTGCCGAGCAGGGCGAGGCCGGTGGCGACGGCGTGCGCGAGCGGGTTGGTGAGGACACCGTCGACCACGTCGACGCCGTTCAGCCGCCGCCGGCCCGCCCAGGGCGCCCGCCGGAAGTAGGCCTCGTCCCGGACCCAGGCCCCGGCGCCGCCGACGCCGATGACCTCGCCGACGGCGCCCTCGGCGATGAGCCGCCGGATCGCGGGCACGGCGTGCGAGCCGAGCGACTGGAACCCGATCTGGCAGACCACCCCGGCCTTGTCGACGCCGTCGGCCAGGCGCCGGAACTCGGCGTACGACGGCGCGGGCGGCTTCTCCAGCAGCAGGTGCACGCCCCTGCGCGCGGCTTCCAGCGCGAGGTCGGTGTGGGTGGGGATGGGGGTGCAGATCACGGCGATCCGGGCGCCGGTGGCGTCGAGCAGCGCGCCGAGGTCGGCGGACTGCGCGGGCGTGCCGAGACCGTCCGGGATCTCGTCGGGGGTGAGCGGGGTCAGCTCGCAGATACCGGCGAGGCGGACGAGGCCCTGCCGCTGGAGCCTGCGGATGTTGTCGAGGTGCCAGCGGCCATGGCCGCGCGCTCCCGCGAGGACGATGTCGATGCTCATCCCTTCACCGCTCATCCCTTCACCGCCCCCGCGCTGAAGCCGGTGATCAGCCACTTCTGGATGAAGGCGAAGACGATCACGACGGGTACGGCCGCGATGATGCCGCCGGCCGCCAGCGCGCCCAGGTCGACGCTGTCGGCGCTCATCAGGGTGTTGAGGCCCACCGGGATGGTCTGCTTGCTCTGGTCGGAGAGGAACATCAGGGCGAAGAGGAAGTGGTTCCAGGCGTGCACGAAGGCGAAGGAGCCGACGGCGATCAACCCGGGCCGCAGCAGCGGCAGTACGACGATCCGGAAGGCGGTCAGCCGGTTGCAGCCGTCCACCCAGGCGGCCTCCTCCAGGGAGTACGGCACGTTCCGGATGAACCCGCTGATCAGGATCATCGACAGCGGGAGCTGGAAGACGGTCTCGGCGATGATCACGCTCCCCAGCGAGTTGATCATCGACAGCCCGGCGAAGATCTGGAACAGCGGGACGAGCAGCAGCGCGCCCGGCACGAACTGCGAGCAGAGCAGGGCCAGCATGAAACCGCGCTTGAGACGGAAGTCGAAGCGGGCGAGCGCGTAGCCGCCGGCCAGCGCGACGGCCGTGGTCAGCACCAGGGTGGCGAGGCCGACGTAGACGCTGTTGGCGAAGTAGGTGCCGAAGCTGCGCTCGGTCCACACCTTCTGGAAGTGCTCGAAGGTCATCGGCCAGGGCACGAGGGAGGTCGAGCCGGCCGGGCGCAGGGCGAAGAGCAGGATCCAGTAGAAGGGGATCAGGGTGAACAGAAGATAGATCGACAAGGGGACATAGATCTGCCAGCGCGGGACCTCGTCCCAGGCCCGGCGCTTCTTACGGGCCTTGACGGGCTCGGCGGCCACGCGCTCGGGCGCGGGAGCGATCTCGGTGATCACGTGGGCTCACCTCCGAACTTGCTCAGCCGCAGATAGGCGATCGAGCAGAAGAGCAGGATCACGAACGCCACCGTGGTCAGGGCGGAGGCGTAGCCGAAGTTGTGCGCGTCGACGCTGGTGTCGGCGATGTAGAGGGGCAGGGTCGTCGTCTCCCCCGCAGGGCCGCCGCCGGTCAGGGTGTAGAGCAGGTCGACGTTGTTGAACTCCCACACCGCGCGCAGCAGCGTGGACAGCACGATCGCGTCCTTCAGATGGGGCAGCGTGATGTGCCGGAACTGCTTGATCCTGCCGGCCCCGTCGACCTCGGCGGCCTCGTACAGGTCCTTGGAGACGGACTGGAGGTCGGCGAGGATGAGGATCGCGAAGAAGGGCACGCCCCGCCAGAGATCGGCGACCACCGCCGCCGGGAAGACGGTGGACGTGTCCGAGAGCCAGCTGGTGCCGTACGACCCGAGCCCCGCGTCGGCGAGGTAACGGGTGACGCCCGTCTGGGAGTTGTAGAGCAGCACCCAGATCGCGGACGTCAGTACGCCGGAGACGGCCCACGGGGAGAAGACCAGGGCCCGGCCCACCGCCCGCCCGACGAAGCTCTGGTTGACGATGAGCGCCAGCGCCAGCCCGCACAGCAGCTGGAGCCCGACCTCCACCGCGACCCACTTGGCGCTGAAGGTCAGCGTGTCCCAGAACTGGGGGTCGTGGGCGAAGGCCTGGGTGAAGTTGCCGAGGCCCGCGAAGCCGTTCCGCCACGGCTTGGTCGGGTTGTAGTTCTGCAGGCTGTAGTAGAAGACGCTGAGCACCGGGTAGGCGATGAAGCCCAGCATCAGCAGGGCCGCCGGGGCGATCAGCAGGTACGGCAGCCTGCGCGGGGTCGCGGAGGCGCGGCGCCGCCGGGGTGGCGCGGGCGGTTTCGCCACGGCTGCGGCTTGGGCCATGACTGTTCTCCGTTCTGGGTGAAGCGCTTTCCGGTCGTTGTTCGACATCTCGGCCATACGGAGCCGCCGCGAGGGCGAGGTCAGCCGGCGTACGGGTCCGGCACCTTGCCCGGCCGGGCGAGGAACTCGAAGTCGCAGCCGGTGTCGGCCTGGGTGATCTGCCCGTTGTAGAGGACGCCGTAGCCGCGCTCGTACCGGGCGGGCGGGGGCGTCCACGCCACCCTGCGCCGCGCCAACTCCCCGTCGTCCACGTGCAGATGGAGGCTGCGCGCCGCGACGTCCAGGGTGATGAGGTCCCCGGTGCGCACCAGCGCCAGCGGGCCGCCGATGTACGACTCCGGGGCCACGTGCAGTACGCAGGTGCCGTAACTCGTGCCGCTCATCCGGGCGTCGGAGATGCGGACCATGTCCCGCACGCCCTGCCTCAGCAGGTGGTCCGGGATGGGGAGCATGCCGTACTCGGGCATGCCGGGGCCGCCCTTGGGTCCGGCGCCCCGCAGCACCAGCACGCTGTCGGCGGTGATGCCGAGCGCGGGGTCGTCGACGGTGCGCTGCATGGTCCGGTAGTCGTCGAAGACGACGGCCGGGCCGGTGTGCTTCAGCAGGCGGGGCTCGGCGGTGATGTGCTTGATGACCGCGCCGTCCGGGCAGAGGTTGCCGCGCAGGACCGCGACCCCGCCCTCGCTCGCGACCGGGTTGCCGCGGGGCCGGATGACGTCGTCGTCGTGCACCCGCGCGCCGTCCAGCTGCTCGCGCAGGCTGTCGTACGACACCGTCGGCCGGTCCAGGTGGAGCAGGTCGGTGATACGGGACAGGAAGCCGGGCAGGCCTCCCGCGAAGTGGAAGTCCTCCATCAGGTACCGCTGTCCGCCGGGGCGGACGTTGGCGAGGACGGGCACGGTCCGGGCGATGCGGTCGAAGTCGTCGAGGGTGAGCTTCACCCGGGCGCGGCCGGCCATGGCGATCAGGTGGATCACCGCGTTGGTGGAGCCGCCGAGGCCGAGCACGGTGGTGACGGCGTCCTCGAAGGCCTCACGGGTGAGGATCTCGGACAGCCGCCGGCCGCGGCGGACCAGTTCGACGACGCTCAGGCCCGCCCTGGCCGCCATCCGGTCGTGTCCCGAGTCGACCGCCGGGATGCTGGACGCGCCCGGCACGGTCACCCCGAGCGCCTCGGCGGCGGCGGTCAGCGTGGACGCCGTACCCATGGTCATGCAGTGGCCGGGCGAGCGGGCCAGGCCGCTCTCCAGCTCGGTCAGCTCGCAGTCGCCGATGAGGCCCGCGCGCCTGTCGTCCCAGTACTTCCACATGTCGGTGCCGGAGCCGAGCACCTCGCCGCGCCAGTGGCCGGGGAGCATGGGACCGGCGGGCACGAAGACGGTCGGCAGGTCCACGGAGGCGGCACCCATGAGCAGCGCCGGGGTCGTCTTGTCGCAGCCGCCCATCAGCACCGCGCCGTCGACGGGGTAGGAGCGCAGCAGTTCCTCGGTCTCCATCGCGAGCAGGTTGCGGTAGAGCATCGGGGTCGGCTTCTGGAAGGTCTCGCTGAGGGTGGAGACCGGGAACTCCAGCGGGAAGCCGCCCGCCTGCCACACCCCGCGCTTGACGGCCTGCGCGCGGTCCCGCAGATGCGCATGGCAGGGGTTGATGTCGGACCAGGTGTTGAGGATCGCGATGACCGGCTTGCCGAGGTGCTCCTCGGGGAGGTAGCCGAGCTGGCGGGTGCGGGCGCGGTGGCTGAAGGAGCGCAGGCCGTCGGTGCCGTACCACTGGTGGCTTCTGAGTTCCTCCGGCCGCTTCATATGGGCCATCCGGCGGCGATGGCGGCGACCTCGGCGCGCTCGTCCTCGGGCAGGGGCCTGCTCGGCGGGCGGACGTCGCGGCGGCAGAGGCCGAGCGCGGCGAGGGCCTCCTTGACGACGGTGACGTTGTTGGCGGAGCCGTGGGCGGCACGCAGTTCCTCGAAGCGGCGGATCTGCTCCCAGACCTTCATGGCGGCCGGGTAGTCGCCGGATCGAAGCGCTTCCATCATGTTCAGCGAAACGGCCGGGGCGACGTTCACGAGCCCGGAGGTGAAGCCGGTGGCGCCCGCCGAGAAGTAGGCGGGGGCGTACGGCTCGGCGAGGCCGGCGACCCAGACGAAGCGGTCGAGGCCCGCGTCCCGTGCGAAGCCCGCGAACCGTGCGGCGTCCGGTACGGCGTACTTCACGCCGAGGACGTTCGGGCAGTGGTCGGCGAGTTCGGCGAGGCGGGCGCCGGGCAGCTGGCTGTTGCGGATGTACGGCACCACGCCCAGCTCGGGGACGGCCTCGGCGATGGCCCGGTGGTAGTCGACCCAGCCGGCGGCCGAGACGTAGGGGTGCACGGGCTGGTGGACCATGACCATAGGGGCGCCGAGGTCGCGGGCGTGCCGGGCGGAGGCGATCGCGGTCGGCAGGTCGTGGCCGACGCCCACGAGGACCGCGGCGCGGTCGCCGGCCTCCTCGATCGTCAACTCGGTGACCAGACGGCGTTCTTCGGGCGTGAGGGCGTAGAACTCCCCGGTGTTGCCGCCCGGGGTGAGGGTCCTGATCCCGCCGTGGAGCAGGCGACGCAGCAGGGCCCGGTGGGCGCCGGTGTCGACGGAGCCGTCCTCGGCGAAGGGAGTCACCGGGATGGCCACCACGTCGGCCAGGGCCGCCCGCCCGGTCTCGAACGTCACACTGCTCATGAACGGCCTTCCGCTGGGTGGGACCGGGTGTCCTCGGTGTCCTCGGTGTCCTCGGTGTCCTCGGTGTCCTCGGTGTCCGAGGGGAAAGCTCGCCGTACGAACGAGGCGATGTGGTCGTGCAGGGCGCTCGCGGCGCCGTCCGCGTCACCGTCGAGCGCGAGCCGCAGGATCTCCCGGTGCTCGGCGGCCTCCCGCTCCCAGGAGGGATCGGCGGCCCAGGCCACGGCGGAGACCAGGGCGGCCTGGTCGCGGACCTCGTCCAGCATCCGGCCGAGCAGCGGGTTGCCGCAGGGCAGATAGAGGGCGCGGTGGAACTCGCGGTTGGCGAGGGAGCGTTCGGCGGTGTCGGTGGCGGCGTCGGCGCGGGTCAGTGCGGAGCGCGCGGCGTCGAGGGACGCGCCTCGCCCGACGGCCCTTCTCAGCGCCTCCGGCTCCAGCAGCAGCCGCACGTCGTAGACCTCGCGTGCCATGTCCGCGTCCACCATGCGCACCGTGACGCCCTTGTACTGGCTCATCACGACGAGTCCGGTCCCGGCGAGTGTCTTCAGCGCCTCGCGCACCGGGGTCTTGGACACCCCGAACTGCGCGGCCAGCTCCGTCTCGACCAGAGCCTGACCAGGCGTCAACTGCCCGGTCAGGATGCGGTGTTTGATCGCGTCCAGCACGAACTGCGTGCGGGACGGGATCGGGGTGGGCACAGAGGTCATGCGGCCCTCTCGGATCTCACAATCGCGTCTCATATATGACGTACGAAGTACGACGCGTTGAAGGTAGGAGGGGGCACGTGGTTCGTCAATGCCTCTGACAAAAGGAAGTCGGCGCGTCAGAAGGTGCGGGTGTCGCCTTCGCGGGCGGTGCCGGTGGGCCGCCCGGAGACGGCGGCGGCGCGGGCGGTGGCCTCCTCACGGGTGAGCGTGGGCCCGACGTGGGCGATGAGCAGCTCCCGGACCCGGGCGGCGCGGGCGGCGCGGCCGGCGTCCTCCGGGGTCAGGTGGACCTGTTCGCCATCGCGATGGGCGTCGATGTCGGCCTCGCACAGGAACAGGTCCGCACGGGCGGCGAGTTCGGTGAGTGCGGGGCACGGCCCGCTGTCCCCCGAGTACGCGAGCACGCTGCCCTGGCACTCGGCGCGCAGCCCGTACGCCTCGGTGTCGTGGGCGACGGCGCGGGCGGTCAGCCGGAGGTTCCAGTGCCGCACGTCGAGGCCGTCGTACAGGGCCCGGAAGTCGAAGACGCCCTTGAGGAAGTCGACGTCCGCCCGCCCGAGGAAACCGGCCAGCCGGCGGGCGCAGTCCTGCGGCGCGTACACCGGGATCGGCGCGGCCGGGGTCATCCCGCCGTACGCGAAGGCGTAGGCGGCACAGAGCAGATCGGCGCTGTGGTCGGCGTGCAGATGCGAGATCCAGATCGCGGTCAGCCGCGCCGGATCCGTGTGCCGCTGCAACTCGGCGAACGTACCGGGCCCGGCGTCCAGCCACACCTCGGCGCCCCCGCCGGACAGCAGATAGCCGGAGCAGGGCCGGCCGGGGCCGGGATGCGGGGAGGCCGTGCCGAGGACGGTGAGGGTGAGCGGCATGGGAGGGAGCGTACGACAGCGCGCGCCCGGTCCAGGGCCGCTCGGGCAAGTGGAACCCGGGGCCTAGGTGCACCGCGTCACGGCGCGGGAAGCGTGAACGCCAGGTACAGCACGGCCAGAGGCGGCAGCAGGGCGCCCAGGGCCACCCAGACCCGCGCTGCCGACCAGCGGCGCTTCCAGGGCAGCAGCCAGGCCGTGAGCAGGGCCGCGGCGGAGACCGGGAAGCCGTAGAAGATCAGCCCGAAGATCCAGGACAGCGCGGTGTTCAGCGCGGCCGAGCAGTCGTCGGGCCCGCAGCTGTCCGTGGCCATCACGGACAGCCCGCCGAACATGACGGCGGCCGGACCGAGCACGACCGCGAGGGCCGTGGCGACGGTCGGGGCCACCCAGGCATGGGGATCCCGGTCCGCCCGGTCGAGCGGTCCCGGGAGCGGCGCGAGGTGCTGTGTGGTCATACGAGCAGTGAACCGGTGCGGAGGGGGCCCGCACACGGGTCCATGTACTCAGCCGCACCCGGTCGGGCTACTCAGTCACCGGCCCCACCCCGGGTCCCGTCCGCTCAGGCCCAGCGCACGGTCCAGCAGCGGGGCGTCCTCCGGGACCGGGACGACGGGGCCGAAGAGCCGGCCGTCGCGGTCCGTGTTCTCGGCGGCCATGAGGAGGAACACATGGGCCGAGTCCAGGGCGGCGGGGTCGGGGTCGTAGGGCCGGCCGACGGCGCGGGCCAGGTCCCAGCCGTGGATGACCAGTTCGTCGGCCACGACGGCACCGGCGACCTCGCCCGGCAGGTCCACCCCGCCCGCGCGGGTCATGCCGGTCCAGGCGTCCGGGTCGCGCCAGGCGTCGGCGAGTTCGTCGAGGGCCTTGGGCAGTTCCTCGCGCCAGCCGGGGCCGATGTCCGGGACGGCAGCGGCCGGATCGCTGTCGGTCGTCGTACCGAGGTCCTTGCGGGCGGCGTCACGGAACGCCATGGAGAGCATCTGGATATGGGCCAGCAGGTTCCGAACCGCGTGCTCCGGGCACGGTGTGCGGGCGGCCAGCTGCTCGTCGGTCACGGACTCGGCGAGCCGCGCCAGGATCCGGGTCTGCGGGCCGAGGTCGACCATGGTCATGTCTCACTCCTCGATGTTGCGCTCCTCGTACGAAGGGCTGACCGGCCGGTGCGCGAAAACTCATCGGTGCCGCGCAGCCGCCGCCGTGATCGCCCGCCGCCGAGGCCGCCGCCGCCGAGGCAGGCGGCGCCCGCGCAGAATCGGGGCGAGGTAGCGCATGCCGCCGGCAGCAGATTCGGGTCGGTGGACGCCCCGGCGGCATTGCCGACAGCTTCCGGCGGATTGCCGCCGCCGGCCCCTCAGCGGGCCGACAGCGCCTCGCGCGCCGCGGCGAGGTCGGCGTCGGAGGCCAGCCCGGCGTGATAGAGCCGCAGTTCCGTCGCGCCTCGCGCACGCGCGCGTGCCGCGTCCGCCGCCAGCGTGCCGGGGCTGCCGCCCATGCCGGAGACGACGGTGAAGTTGGCGGCCAGCACCGTCTCCTCACGGGCCTGCTCGGCGAAGGGCGACAGCAGGGCCGTACCGCCCGCGCAGGGCACCACCACGCCGTCGGCGACGGAGAGGACGCGGGCGGGGTCGACGCCGGCGTTGGCCCCGCAGTGGTAGGAGACCGGGTCGGCGTGCAGCAGGACCTGGAAGCCGGCCGGCGCGGCGGCGCGCACGGCGGCGACGGCCCGTTCCTGGAGGGTGCCGGCGGTGTCGTCGCGCCACGCGCGCGTGCGGACCGCCGCCTCCTCGCCGAGCAGCTCGGCGACCGTCGGCCAGCCCTCGTCGTCCGCCGCGCCCCGCCACAGCGGCCCCAGCGCGGCCCGTACGGAGGCCGCCAACTCATCGGCGTCCAGGCCGCGTTCGCCGTACCCGGCGCGGCAGGAGGGGCAGAAGCACAGGGACATCAGGTACTGCCCGGCCTCGCCGAGAGCGACGCCGGAGATCTTGTCGTGGGCGTGCAGATGCTGGAGCCCGTACCAGCCGAGGGACTCCAGCTCGGTGCCGCGCGCGCCGGGGCGTACGGCGGCCTCGGCGGCCAGGTCGACCAGGTACGCGCGCGTGGCGGGCTGGGCGATGCAGGGCGCCCAGGGGTAGGGGTCGCCGTAGGCGTTGACGACGGAGGTGTCCGGATGTTCGGCGCCCAGGCGGGAGTTGTGGGCGAGGACGACCCAGGTGTGCACCTCCAGACCGGCCTCCGCGAGGGCCCGCGCGGCCTCGCCGTAGGCGTCGCCCGGGGCCCAGTGTCCGGCGGGGTGGGGACGCAGGCCACGGCCCGCCCAGCGGGCGCCCGGCGGGTAGAGGACGGCCGCGTACTCGGGGGTGACGATGCGATGGCGGGGGTGGCGGGGGGTCAGGGCGCGGGTGGAGTGGTAGGCGGCGGCGAGGGTCACCTGCTCCACGCCGAGCCCGGCGATGCGCGCCGGGGCCTCGGGGTCCCCGTTGACGTCCCAGGGATAGACGAACGCCGATGCCTTCACGCACCCTCCTCCAGCAGTGCGTATCCCCGCTCGATCAGCCGGGCGAGCTGTTTGACGTGGTCCTCGGCCGGCTCGTGCAGCGGGGGCCGGACCTCGCCGACGTCCAGGCCGCGCAGCCGTACGCCCGCCTTGACGAGCGAGACGGCGTAGCCGCGGCCTTGGGCGCGCAGCTCGACGAAGGGGCGGTAGAAGCCGTCCAGCAGGCGCCGGACGGTCGCCGTGTCGCCCGCTTCGAGCGCCCTGTGGTACGCGAGGGCGATCTCGGGGGCGAAGCAGAAGACGGCCGAGGAGTACAGGGTGATGCCGAGGGCGCGGTAGGCGAGCTGGGTCTGCTCGGCGGTGGGCAGGCCGTTGAAGTACAGGAAGTCGCCGGGGACCTCGGTGCGGACGGCGCTGACGATCCGCTGCATGAGGTCGAGGTCGCCGAGCCCGTCCTTGAGGCCGATGATGCCGTCGGTGCGGGCGAGTTCGACCACCGTGTGCGGGGTGAAGACGGCGTTGTCGCGCTGGTAGACGATCACGGGAAGAGCGGTGGCCGCGGCCAGCTCCCGGTAGTGGCGCAGCAGCCCCTCCTGGCCGGCCAGCACGAGGTACGGCGGCATGGCGAGGAGGCCGTCGGCGCCGGCCGCCTCGGCGAGACGGGCGTAGCGGACGGCGAGCGCGGTGCCGTAGCCGGCGCCCGCGACGACCGGGACGCGTCCGTCGGCCGCCTCGACGGCCGCCCGGACGCAGGCCTCGAACTCCTCCGGCAGCAGCGCGTGGAACTCCCCGGTGCCGCAGCAGGCGAACACGGCGGCGGCACCGGCGGCGACGCCCCGGCGGACATGGGTGCGGTAGACGTCGAGGTCGGGGGTGCCGCCCTGGCCGTAGGCCGTGACCGGGAAGAAGAGCGGCCCGCGCGGCTCGCGGAGCCGGGCGGCGAGAGGGGCTGGCGTCACGGGCTCTCCCTTGGGACACGCCGGTGCATGTCTCTGATCCATGTCCATATTTCTGAACGCGACCACGCTACGGGCCCTTCTTGTGGCAGGTCAAGCAGGCGAATCCGCAACACCCGGAGCGAATTCACGGAGATCACGCGACACTTGACCGGGCGCGACGAAATCCTTAGCGTGTCCACGTATGTGAATGTCGGCCGCAAGGAGAACCGAGGATGCCCGCTCCCCGCACCGTTCTGCTCACCGGCGCCGCCGGCGGGCTCGGCACCCTGATGCGGTCCCTGCTGCCGGAGTACGGCTACACCCTGCGCCTGTTCGACATGCGCCCCGTCGAGGGCGAGCCGGACGCCATCACCGCCGACCTCGGCGACCGGGAGGCGCTGCGCGAGGCCGTGCGGGGCGTGGACGCGGTCCTCCACCTCGCGGGCATCTCCCTGGAAGCCCCCTTCGAGAAGATCCTGAAGGCGAACATCGAGGGCACCTACAACCTCTACGAGGCCGCCCGCGAGGAGGGCGTCCCCCGGATCGTCTTCGCCTCCTCCAACCACGCCGTCGGCTTCACCCCGGCCCCGCGCGCGGGCGAGCCGCTGATCCCGGTCGACACCCCGCGCCGCCCGGACACCTTCTACGGCCTGTCCAAGTCCTTCGGCGAGGACCTCGCCCAGCTGTACTGGGACAAGCACGGCCTGGAGACCGTGTCCGTGCGCATCGGCTCCTGCTTCCCGGAGCCGACCGGCGTGCGCATGCTCTCGGTGTGGATGAGCCCGACCGACGGCGCCCGTCTCTTCCATGCGGCCCTGACCGCCGAGAACGTCGGGCACACGGTCGTCTACGGCTCCTCCGCCAACACCCGGCTGTGGTGGGACCTGGCGAGCGCGCGGGCGCTCGGCTACGAGCCGCAGGACGACTCCGAGCCGTACGCCGGGAAGCTGATCGCCGAGCAGGGCGAGCTGGACCCGCAGAACCCCGCGCACAGCCACCTCGGCGGGCACTTCGTGAACGATCCGCCCGTCTGGCCGTACTGAGCGCTCCGGACTCCGTACCGGGCGCTTCGGGCGGCGGGTCACTACGGGCGGCGGGAAGATGGCCCTGGGGCGGCCGAAAACGAACCCCCACGCACGCGGGCGGGCACCGAACGGGCCCGCCCGCCGCCGTTTCGGGCATCCGGGACGCCCGCTCCCACCCCGCCCGCCGCGACCGCCGCAGGTCCGCGCCGGGCACCCCACCGGGCATACGGGCACAGACGGGCAGGATCGGACCGCCAGCAGGCCTGGTCAGCGCCGCGGACCCGCTGTAGAAATTTGCCGCGGGGCCCGAACGGGCAGCTCCACGGGAAGGCGGTGACGACATGAGCGTGAGGACGGCCGAAGAACGCCGGCGCGCGATCGTGCTGGCCGCACGTGCGACCGGCTCGGTCGACGTCACCGCGCTGGCCGAGGAGCTGGGCGTGGCCAGGGAGACCATCCGGCGCGATCTGCGCACCCTGGAGGACCACGGCCTGGTGCGGCGTACCCACGGGGGCGCCTGTCCGGTGGAGAGCGCCGGCTTCGAGACGACGCTCGCCTTCCGTGCCACCAGCCATGTCCCCGAGAAGCGCCGGATCGCGGCCGCCGCGGCCGAGCTGCTCGGGGACGCGGAGACGGTCTTCGTGGACGAGGGCTTCACCCCGCAGCTCATCGCCGAGGCGCTGCCGACCGACCGGCCGCTGACCGTGGTCACCGCCTCGCTGCCGGTCGCGGCCGCCCTGGCGGAGGCCGAGCAGGTCTCGGTACTGCTGCTCGGCGGCCGGGTCCGGGCCGGCACGCTGGCCACCGTCGACCACTGGACGACGAAGATGCTGGCGGGCTTCGTCGTCGACCTCGCCTACATCGGCGCCAACGGCATCTCCCGCGAGCACGGCCTGACCACGCCCGACCCGGCGGTCAGCGAGGTCAAGGCGCAGGCGATACGGGCCGCGCGGCGCGCCGTCTTCGCGGGCGTGCACACCAAGTTCGGAGCGGTCAGCTTCTGCCGGTTCGCCGAGGTCGGCGCGCTGGAGGCGATCGTGACGAGCACCCTCCTGCCGACCGCCGAAGCCCATCGCTACTCCCTGCTGGGCCCGCAGGTCATCCGGGTCTGAAAAACAAACTCGCCCCTATAGGGGCCCTTCACACCAATAAGTGCCCCTTATATCCCGATAAATCCAGGAGCGATCCATGCGAACCCAGAGCCGACGGAGGCCACCGCGAGCCACGCTCGCCATGGCCGCCGCAGGGACGCTGCTCGCCCCGCTGCTCTCCGGCTGCTGGGTCGGTGCGGGCGGGTCCGGTTCCGGCGGCGATTCCATCAACGTCCTGATGGTCAACAACCCGCAGATGACCGAGTTGCAGAAGCTGACCGCGGCCCACTTCACCAAGGAGACGGGCATCAAGGTCAATTTCACCGTCCTGCCCGAGAACGACGTCCGCGACAAGATCAGCCAGGACTTCGCCAACCAGGCCGGGCAGTACGACGTGGCCACCCTGTCCAACTACGAGATACCGATCTACGCCCGCAACAGCTGGCTGCACGAGATGAACTCGTATGTGGCGAAGGACCCGTCGTACGACGAACAGGACGTCCTGCGACCCATGCGCCAGTCGCTCACCGCCGACGACGGCAAGCTCTACGGGCAGCCCTTCTACGGCGAGTCGTCCTTCCTGATGTACCGCAAGGACGTGTTCGCGGCGAAGGGCCTGACCATGCCCGCCCATCCCACCTGGCAGCAGGTCGCCGGCCTCGCCGCGAAGGCGGACGGCGCGCAGCCCGGCATGAAGGGCATCTGCCTGCGCGGGCTGCCCGGCTGGGGCGAGCTGATGGCCCCGCTCACCACCGTGGTGAACACCTTCGGCGGCACCTGGTTCGACAAGCGGTGGAAGGCCCGTCTCGACTCCCCCGAGTTCGAGAAGGCGACGAAGTTCTATGTCGACCTCGTCCGTGCGCACGGTGAGTCCGGCGCCGCGCAGTCCGGGTTCGCCGAGTGCCTGAACGACATGACCCAGGGCAAGGTCGCCATGTGGTACGACGCCACCAGCGCCGCCGGCCTGCTGGAGGCCCAGGGCTCCCCGGTCAAGGGCAAGCTCGGCTACGCCCCGGCCCCCGTCGTGCGGACCCCGTCCTCCGGCTGGCTCTACACCTGGGCCTGGGGCATCCAGAAGGCGTCCCGCAACCCCGACAAGGCCTGGAAGTTCGTCTCCTGGGCGTCCAGCAAGGGCTATGAGCAACTGGTCGGCCGGACCAGCGGCTGGCCGGACGTCCCGGCGGGCAAGCGGGCGTCGACGTACACCAACGCCGACTACCGCAGGTCGGCGGCCGCCTTCCAGGAGATGACCAAGGAGGCCATCGAGAGCGCCCGCCCGAACGACCCGGGCGTGCAGCCGCGGCCCGCGCCCGGCATCCAGTTCGTCGGCATCCCCGAGTTCACCGATCTCGGCACCAAGGTCTCCCAGGAGATCAGCGCGGCCATCGCCGGACGCCAGTCCACGGGCTCGGCCCTCAAGAACTCGCAGGCGCTCGCCGAGAAGATCTCCAAGGAGTACGAGGGACGATGACAGCGACGACCACGGCCCGCCTCGCGGCCACCCCCACACGCATGATGAAACCACCCTCGGCCCGGCTGCGCGCCTGGGCCACCCGAGCGCCGCTGCTGCCGGCCCTCGTCTTCATGATCGCGGTGACCCAGCTGCCGTTCGTGGCCACGCTGGTGATCTCCTTCTTCGACTGGAACGCCCTCTACCCCAAGGCCCGCCACTTCACCGGCCTCGACAACTACCGCCAGGTGCTGACCGACGCCGACCTGCGCCACTCGGTGTGGACGACCGTGCTGCTCACGGTGGGGGTGGTGCTGGCCAGCCTGGTCCTCGGGCTGCTGCTCGCCCTGCTGCTGGACCGCAGGTTCCGCGGCCGGGGTGTCGTACGCACCCTGCTCATCGCCCCGTTCCTGGTGGTGCCGGTGGCCGCGGCGCTGCTCTGGAAACATGTGCTCTACAACCCTGAATACGGCCTGCTCAATGGGTTGTTGCACTATGTGGGCGGCCCACAGCCCGACTGGATCTCCCGCACCCCGCTGCTCGCGGTCGAGGCCTCCCTGGTGTGGCAGTGGACGCCGTTCATGATGCTGATCCTGCTCGCCGGGCTGCAGAGCCGGGACCAGCAGCAGATCGAGGCCGCGCGGGTCGACGGCGCGAACGACTGGCAGGTCTTCCGCCATCTGACACTCCCGCACCTGCGCCGCTACCTCGAACTCGGCGCGCTGCTCGGCTCGATCTACATCGTGCAGAACTTCGACGCGGTCTTCACGATCACCTCCGGCGGCCTGGGCACCGCCAACCTGCCCTACACCGTCTACCAGAGCTTCTACCAGGCCCATGAGAACGGCCTCGCCTCGGCCGCCGGCGTCCTGGTCGTCATCGGCTCGATCATCATCGCGACCTTCGCGCTGCGCGTGGTGTCGTCCCTGTTCCGCGAGGAGGTGTCCCGCGCATGAACGCCGTACTGCGCCGCAACGGGCTGGGTCTGATGGCCTGGCTCGCCGGGATCGTGTTCTTCCTGCCGATCGCGTGGATGACCCTGACGTCCTTCCACTCCGAGGCGGACGCGGCGACCAACCCGCCGTCCTTCGCCGCCTCCCTCACCCTGGACGGCTACCGCGAGTTCTTCGGCAGCGGCGGCGGGGCGAGCCCCTGGCCCGCGCTGATCAACTCCACCGTGGCGTCGGTGTTCTCCACACTGTGTGTCCTCCTGCTGGCCCTCCCGGCGGCCTACGCGCTCTCGGTCCGGCCGGTGAAGAAGTGGACGGACGTGCTGTTCTTCTTCCTGTCCACGAAGATGCTGCCGGCCGTGGCGGGCCTGCTGCCGATCTATCTGTTCGCCAAGAACGCCGGGATGCTCGACAACATCTGGCTCCTGGTCATCCTCTACACCTCCATGAACCTGCCGATCGCGGTGTGGATGATGCAGTCCTTCCTCGCCGAGGTCCCGGTGGCGGTGATCGAGGCGGCGCAGATCGACGGCGCCCGGCTGCCGACGATCCTCGCGCGTGTGGTCGCCCCCATCGCCCTGCCCGGCATCGCCGCGACCGCCCTGATCTGCTTCATCTTCAGCTGGAACGAGCTGCTCTTCGCCCGTGTGCTCACGGGCGTGGTCGCCGAGACCGCCCCCGTGTTCCTGACCGGTTTCATCACCAGCCAGGGCCTGTTCCTGGCCAAGGTGTGCGCCGCGTCGCTCGTCATCTCCCTGCCGGTGCTCGCCGCGGGGTTCGCCGCCCAGGACAAGCTGGTCCAGGGCCTGTCGTTGGGAGCCGTGAAATGAAGGCCGCCGTCATCGAGTCCGTGGGCCGCGCCGTCGTCGCCGAGGTGCCGGACCCGACGCCGGGCCCGCGCGAGGTCGTCGTGGAAGTGGCCGCCTGCGGCCTGTGCGGCACCGACCTGCACATCCTCCAGGGCGAGTTCGCGCCCAAGCTGCCGCTGGTTCCCGGGCACGAGTTCGCGGGCGAGGTGGTCGGGGTCGGCAGCCAGGTCACCGAGGTCGCGGTCGGCGACCGGGTGGCCGTCGACCCCTCCCTGTACTGCTACGAGTGCCGTTACTGCCGTACCGGCCACAACAACCTGTGCGAGCGGTGGGCCGCGATCGGCGTCACCACGGCGGGCGGGGCGGCCCAGTACGCACTCGCCCCCGTCGCCAACTGCGTGAAGCTGCCCGAGCATGTGCGCACCGAGGACGCGGCCCTGGTGGAGCCGCTGTCCTGCGCGGTACGCGGCTACGACGTCCTCAGCTCCCGCCTGGGCGCCCATGTGCTGATCTACGGCTCCGGAACCATGGGGCTGATGATGCTGGAGCTGGCCAAGCGGACGGGCGCGGCGAGCGTGGACGTCGTCGACGTGAACCCGGCGCGGCTGGAGACGGCGCGGCAGCTGGGGGTGTCCGCCTCGGCGGCGAGCGCGGACGAGCTGGACCGGCCGCACGGCTGGGACGTGGTCGTGGACGCCACGGGCAACGCGGCGGCGATCCAGGACGGCCTGGACCGGGTGGCGAAGGCCGGAACGTTCCTGCAGTTCGGGGTGGCCGACTACGCGACCCGTGTGACCATCGACCCGTATCGGATCTACAACCAGGAGATCACCATCACTGGCTCCATGGCGGTCCTCCACAGCTTCGAGCGGGCGGCCGAGCTGTTCGCGAACGGGGTACTGGATCCGCAGGTCTTCATCAGCGACCGGATCCCGCTGGAGCGGTACCCGCAGGCGCTGGAGCAGTTCGCGGCGGGGGTGGGGCGGAAGATCGTGGTCGTGCCCTGAGCCGATCGGGGGCTGGGTAAGGGAACGGTAAAGCGGTGTCGTTCGTTCACCCGGCATGACAGCTATGACCCCTGGCTCGAACATCCCTCTCTCCACCGCGCGTGTGACGGTGGACGTCGCCGCCCCCGTGCGACTCGACGTGTCGGGCCTGCTGCTCACCGCCGACGGCAAGGTGCGCTCGGACGAGGACTTCATCTTCTACAACCAGCCGGCGGGACCGGGCGTGGCCTACGCGTCCGGCGGCGGCGCGAAACCGGACGCGATCACGGTCGACACCGCCGCCGTCCCGCCGGACATCGAGAAGATCGTGGTGACGGCCAGCCCGGACGCGGCCGGCCAGACCTTCCAGGGCATCGAGCCGACGGCCACGATCCGCGACGCGGACGCCGGCGCGGTGCTGGCCACGTTCACCCCGCCCCAGCTCGGCGCGGAGACGGCACTGGTCGTCGTGGAGATCTACCGCCGGGGCGGCGCCTGGAAGGCCCGCGCGGTGGGCCAGGGGTACGCCGACGGACTGGCCGGCATCGCCACGGACTTCGGGGTGACGGTGGAGGAGCCGGCCGCCGCGCCCGCCGCCCCGCCGCAGCAGCCGGCGGCCCCGCCGACGCCTCCCGCCCAGGCCCCCGTCACACCGCCCGCACCCGCGATGCAGACCCCGGTCACCCCGCCCGCTCCCCCGGTGCCGCCCGCCCCGGCGCCCGGTGCCGGGAAGGTCAATCTGGACAAGGGCCGGGTCAGCCTGCAGAAGAACCAGACCGTGTCCCTGGTCAAGGGCGGCCGGCCGCTGCTCTCCCAGGTGCGGATGGGGCTCGGCTGGGAGCCCGCCTTCCGCGGCAGGGACATCGACCTGGACGCCTCGGTCATCGCCTACGGCGCGCAGCGCAACCCCATCGACAGCTGCTACTTCGGCAAGCTGACGATCCTGAACGGCGCGATCCGGCACTCCGGGGACAATCTCACCGGTGAGGGCGGAGGCGACGACGAGGTGATCACCGTGGACCTCGGCCGGCTCCCCCAGGAGGTCACCGGCCTGGTCTTCACGGTGAACTCCTTCTCCGGCCAGAAGTTCACGGAGGTGGCCAAGGCGTACTGCCGCCTGGTGGACGCGGCCACCGGCGAGGAACTGGTCCGCTTCGACCTCACCCACGCCGAGCCCCAGACCGGCGTGATGATGGCCAAGCTCATCCGCCAGTTCTCCGGCGAGTGGGACATGACGGCCATGGGCGACTTCGTCAAGGCCCGGACGGTACGGAACATGGTGGAGCCGGGAGCGAGGGCTCTGTAGCCCCTTGAGGTGCGGGCGCGTGGGAGCTGATCGCGCAGTTCCCCGCGCCCCTCCGGGAGGCGGCAGTGCCGCCCGCCTCGTGGAGCCACCGCCTGCCGGGGCACTAGGCCCTGTCGTCAAACTCCCGTCATCCGCCCGGAGGGCGGGGTCGGCGGCGTTTGGTGCGTGCGTGGGGGAGTGCGTGCCAAACGCCGCCGAGCAGGCGGGAGTTTGACGACAGGGCCTAGGCCCGCAGCCCCTCCATCAGCAGCGTCAAGTACCGCCGGATCTCCCGCCCCTGCCCGTCCGCCAGTTCCGACGCCGTCGCCATCCCGTGCGCGAGCCGCAGCACCTCGATCGGCTCCACGTCGGCCCGCAGGGCACCCACCGCCCGGGCCGCCTCCACCAGCCGCTTCGCCGCGCCCTGCACCGATGCGCCGCACGCCGTCCGCGCGACCGAGCCGCCGTCCGCGACCGCCGAGCCCAGCAGCGGCTTCAGGCCCCGCACCTGGATCGTGGCCACGCACAGCTCGCTCAGCCACGCCATGAGCGCCTCGCCCGGCGGCAGTTCCCGCGCCAGCTCGTCGGCCCGCGTCCCCAGCGCCTCGAAGCGGTCCACATACGCGGCCTGCAGCAGTTCCTGCCGGGTCGGGAAGTGCCGGTAGAGCGTGCCCGCGCCGACGCCCGCGCGCTTGGCGATGTCGTCGAGCGACGCGTTCTCCCCATGCTCGGCGAAGGCCTCCGCCGCCGCCTTCAGCAGTCGCTCGTAGTTGCGCCGAGCGTCCGCGCGCATGGGCCTGACCTGCG
Source organism: Streptomyces sp. NPDC052101 (assembly GCF_040680235.1). NCBI lineage: Bacteria > Bacillati > Actinomycetota > Actinomycetes > Kitasatosporales > Streptomycetaceae > Streptomyces > Streptomyces sp. NPDC052101. The sequence goes on along the minus strand of NZ_JBFAWH010000005.1, from coordinate 211,259 downwards.
GCATCCAGATACTCCTTGCCAACCGGGGATCCTCTTCGCAGCTTATCGAGCATCCGTCACGCAGGACCGGGGTGGCGCAGCACGGCGCCGGTGCCCAGGTCGATCGTGGCCCGAGTGCGCATGGGGCCGTCACCGCGGCGGGAGAGCACGTCGATCTCGCTCACGCGCGCGTGCAGCACGCCGAGCCGGGCGGCGCATTCGGCCGCGAGCACGCGCGGGACACGGGTGCGTCCGAGCGAGAGGTGCGGGGTGAACCGCGGGAAGCGCTCCGCGCAGTACGGGAAGGGCTCCGCCAGCGCGCGCCGCAGCTCCGTCCAGGGTTCCAGGCCGGCCGCAGCGGGGTCGAGCCATACGGTGGCGTAGGAGCGGTGGCGGAAGGCGCGGACGCCGCTGAGCCGGATGTCGAACGGCTCGCAGCGGGCGGCCGAGGCGGCCAGCAGCGGGAGCGCCGCCGGGAAGTCCTCCTCCGGGACGAAGCCGTAGACCAGGTTCACATGGGGTGGCCAGCGGCGGATCTGCGGGTCGTGCGCGGCGCGGATGCGCTGGATGGCGGGCCAGAGTTCGGCCGGGGGAAGCCACGCCACTGCGGTCCGGGGCGTGGGGCCCGACTCCAGGCGACCGAGGCCTTCGGCCGGGCCCGGCGACGGGGGATGGCAGGGCGTCGGGGGGCAGGGCACACCGCCATCATGGCCCCGCCCGCCGACAGCCGCCGTCACTCAGTCGAAGTGTTCACGGCGACGCGGACGTCGGAGAAGCGCTTGTGCTCGTGCTCGGCCTTGTGGTGCTTGTGGTGCTCGTGCTCGGCCTTGTGGTGCTTGTGGTGCCTGTGGTGCTTGTGACCCGGCTTCTTCCCGTGGTGCTCGTGACCGGGCTTCTCCTCGTCCTCCTTGTGCCCCGGCTTGGACTCGTCCCCCTTCTGCCCCGGCTTGGACTCGTCCTCCATCTGGCCCGGCTTGGACTCGTCCTCCTCCTGGCCCGGCTTGGACTCGTCCCCCTTCTGCCCGGGCTTGGTCTCGTCCTCCTTGTGACCCGGCTTCGAACCGTCCTCCTTGTGGTCGTGCTTTCCTCCCGGGTGCTTGTGACCATGGTGGTGCTTGTGATCATGCTTCCCCGGCTTCTCGTGGTCGTGGTCCTCCGAGGGGCGTGAATGCTCGTGCTCGTGCGCGTCCGAATGCGGCTCCGCCGTGACCACGGCGGTGGCCACCGCGGCAGCCACTGCGGTGACCTGGTGCGGACCGTCGTTGTCGTCGGCGAAGCCGGTGCCGGCACCGAAGGCGGACAGCCCCGTGACCACTGCGGCCACGAGCGCGGCGCGCTGGAACGTGCGCATGATTTGACCCTTTCTCACCTGACTATGAAGCAGTTTGACTACTCAGAGTGAGAATAGACGCACGGATCGTAAGAATTTGCGATCTGCGGCCGGGCGCGCCCCGTGTCGACCGCGAGACGGGCACAATGGCCCCGCCCGAGCTAGAACAGGGCGCTGTAGGCGTTCAGCGCCGGCTGGCCACCGAGGTGGGCGTAGAGCACGGTGGAGTCCCTGCCGATCTCACCGCGCCGGACGAGGTCGATGAGCCCGGCCATCGACTTCCCCTCGTACACGGGGTCGGTGACCATCCCCTCGGTGCGCGCGGCCAGCCGCATCGCCTCCAGGGTGGACTCGTCGGGGATGCCGTACGTGCCCGCGTGGTACCGCTCGTCCAGCTCGATGTCCGACTCGGCCAACTCGCCCTTGACACCGATGAGTTCAGCGGTGGCGCGGGCGATGCGCGTGATCTGCTCACGGGTGCGGGCCGGTGCGGCGGAGGCGTCGATGCCGAGCACCCGGCGCGGACGCCCGCCCGCCTCCTGAAGGGCCCGGAATCCGGCGACCATGCCCGCCTGCGTGGACCCGGTCACCGAGCACACGATCACCGTGTCGAAGAAGACCCCCGACTCCCGCTCCTGCTGGGCGACTTCGCAGGCCCAGTTGGCGAAGCCGAGCCCGCCGAGCGGATGGTCGGAGGCACCGGCCGGGATGGCGTACGGCTTACCGCCGGCCGCCTCGACGTCTCGCAAGGCCTGTTCCCAGCTCTCCTTGATCCCGATGCCGAACCCGGCCCGCACCAGCCGCACCTCTGCCCCGGCGAGCCGGCTGATCAGGATGTTGCCGACCTTGTCGTACACGGAGTCCGGCCACTCGACCCAACTCTCCTGCATCAGCACGCACTTGAGACCCGCGCGGGCGGCCACGGCCGCGACCTGACGGGTGTGGTTGGACTGCACGCCGCCGATCGAGACGAGCGTGTCGCAGCCCCGGGCGAGCGCGTCGGCGACCAGGTACTCCAGCTTGCGGGTCTTGTTCCCGCCGTAGGCGATCCCGGAGTTGCAGTCCTCCCTCTTGGCCCACAGCGCGGCGCCGCCGAGATGTGCGGTCAGGCGCTCCAGGGGGTGCACCGGGGAGGGGCCGAAGAGGAGGGGGTAGCGGGCGTAGGACGACAGGGACACGGGGCCTCCAGGGTCAGTCGGGGTCGGCCAGGGCGGTGAGCGTGCGCCAGATCTCCTCCGTGATCCGGACCGCGCCGTCCACGTCGCCGTCGACGCAGGCCTCGATCAGCCGCTCGTGCAGCCCGGCTGAGCGGCACGAGCCTCCTTCACCGAAGCGCTGCCGCTCCAGGCGGCGGATGAGCGGGGTGTAGCGGGCGACGGTGGCGGCGGCCGCGCGATTGCCGGCGGCCCGGATCAGTACGTCGTGCAGGTCGTCGTCGGCACGTAGCGCCTCGTCCACATCGCCCGCGCGTACGGCGGCGGCGAAGCGGTCGTTGGCCGCGCGCATCTCCTCGACGTCCGTCCGCCGCAGCCTGGGTACGGCGGTCCGGGTGGCCAGCTCGTGCATCGCGCCGACCACGGCGGCCGCGTCCCGGACGTCGGCCGCGACGAGCGGGGTGACCCGGGTGTAGCTCTGCGGCTTGCTCTCCAGCAGCCCCTCGTCCACCAGCCGGGAGAAGGCCTCGCGCACCGGCGCCCGGGACAGCCCCAGCTGCTCGGCGAGATCGGCGTCGCGCACCACCGCGCCGGGTTCGATCTCCCCGGCCACGATGGCGTCCCGGATGGCGGCGTAGGCGCGGTCCCGCAGGAGGGCGCGGGGAACGGGTCGTAGGGCCTGCATGGACTGAAATGTTAGATGTCAGCTCCTCGCGGCGCCAGGCCCTGTCACGAGGACGGTTTCTGTGCCCTCGCCGTCCTCGGCGGGGTCCCGGTCCACGCCGAGCAGCAGCTTGAGGGTGAGGGTGCGGCGCCCGGTCGGTCGCGGCGAGGGCCTTCGGCGCGCCGACGAGCGCGCCGCCGCTGCCCGCCAGGGCGACCCCGGTACCGGGGAGGGGGGCGGACCTCGGTTCGGTGCACACGCTCTCGCCGCGCCCTGAGCGGGAGTTGAGCGCCGGGCTGCTTCAGAGGCCCATGTTCGAGAATCCGTATGAGCCGACCCATGGCCGGCTCAGGAGACTTTCAACCGGGACCTTCAACCACCGTGCTGGGAGCGGGCCTTGAAGGCCGCCTTCCGTGCCTCCTTCGCCACCTTCTTGTCCGGGTGCAGCCGTCCCATCGCCTCCAGGACGTCCGCCGTCGCCGGGTGCTCCACCCGCCAGGCGGTCGAGAAGAACCCGCTGTGCTGCGCCGCCAGGCCCTCCACCAGCGCCTGCAGTTCCTCGGAGTTGCCCTCGGCGGCCAGCTGCGCGGCCACCGTGTCGACGGTCAGCCAGAACACCAGCTCCTGGGACGGCGCCGGCACCCCGGCGGCGCCCCGTTCGCTCAGCCACACGCGGGCCAGGCCGCCCAGTTCGGGGTCGTCCAGCACCTCCCGCAGGGCCGGCTCGGCCTCCGTGCCGATCAGGGACAGGGCCTGCTGGCAGCGCAGCCGGCGCAGCGGCGCGCCCGCGTCGGCACCCCGTGCCGCGGCCAGCAACTCCCTTGCCGCGTCCAGCGGTTCGCGTCGCGCGAGCCACTGCTCGGTCTCGGCCTGCGCCGCCGCCTGCCCGAACCCGGCCGTGCCGGCGAGCAGCACGTCCGCGCCCTTGTCGGCGAGTTCACCGACGGCCGGCGCCGCGAATCCGGCCTCCAGCAGCCGGGCCCGCAGTCCGTAGGCGCCGAGCGGGGTGAGCCGGACCATGCCGTACCGGGAGACGTCGGTGTCGTCCACCGGCGCGGCGGGCTCCTCGTCGGCGTCGGCCATGAGGGCCTCGTCCACCGGCTGGTAGTCCACGAGCCCGACCGGCTCCAGGGTCCGGAACTGGTCGTCGAGCCGCATCATCGCGTCGGAGACCTGCTCCAGGACGTCGTTGGTGGGCTCGCCCATGTCGTCGGGGACGATCATGGACGCGGCGAGCGCGGGCAGCGGGACGGGGCCGTCACCGGGGCCGTCCTCACTCACGGTCAGCAGATAGAGATTGCCGAGGACGCCGTCCAGGAACTCGGCCTCGGCCTCGGGGTCCCAGTCGAGTGACGAGAAATCGATCTCGCCGCCCTCGCCCAGGGCGCCGACCAGATCATCCAGATCGGGGACGCCCGCATCGGCGATGACGGTCTCCAGCGCGGCGAGCCACACGCCGAGCACCTCGGCCGGCGAGCCCCCGGTGAGCAAATTCAGGTCATCGCCCGCGCGGACGGTCCCGGCCTCCTCGTCGACGATCTCGACCAGTCCCGCGTCCAGGGCGACCCGCCAGGCCTCGCCGGCATACCCCGCGGCGTCGTCGCCGCTCAGTCCGAGCAGTTCGGCGGCGGCCGGAAGCTGCTCCTCGACCAGTTCGCCGCCGGCGTCCACGCGGGTGCCGGGTCCGGCCCAGCGGGCGAGGCGGGCGGCGCGGGAGAGCAATGGCGTGGACAGCGCGGCGCGTGCCAGCTCCGCTTCGGGGTGCAGCCGTACGGGCGGCAGGGGGGAGCTGTCTGACATCGGCTGGTTCTCCTCGGACCGTGAACGGGCTCAGCCGCTCAGCCTAGACGGATTTCCACCCATGCCGCCCGGTTCATCTCCCCGTCGGCCGCCGTACATGGCCGAAACCTTGACAACTCCCGTCGCCAGGCAGGAGATTGACGCGCGTAGAAGTTGGGGGGACAACTGTTCACTCGGCTCTATGCGTGTCACGGAGGGCTACGAGCCCCACACGCTCCCGTTCCGCCCTCGTTCCGGCACTTTGTCATGTCCCTGGAGGGAACCCTTGCCGAGCAGGTCTTCCGCGCGCCTTGCCGCGCTCACCGTCGCCGCCGTCTGCAGCGCGGCGTCCGCCGTCGTCCTCACCTCGCCCGCGCACGCCGACACGGTGCGCATCCACGACATCCAGGGCACGACCCGGATCTCGCCGTACGCCGGGCAGCAGGTGACGGACGTGCCGGGCATCGTCACGGCCACCCGCGCGTACGGCTCCTCCAAGGGCTTCTGGCTCCAGGACCCGAACCCGGACGACGACCCGCGCACCAGCGAGGGCGTGTTCGTCTTCACCGGCTCCGCTCCGAAGGTCGCGGCCGGCGACTCGGTCACGGTGACCGGCACGGTCTCCGAGTACGTCCCCGGCGGCACCTCCTCCGGCAACCAGTCGGTCACGGAGATCACCAAGCCGACGGTCACCACCGTGTCCACCGGCAACGCGGTCCCGGCTCCGGTCGTCATCGACGAGGACTCGGTGCCGGACGAGTACGCCCCGGCGGGTGACACCGCCGCCGGCGGCTCGATCAACGGCCTGACCCTGGACCCGTCGACGTACGCCCTGGACTACTACGAGTCCCTGGAGGGCATGAACGTCCAGGTCGCCGACGCCGGAGTGGTCACCGCGACCGACCCGTACAGCGAGCTGTGGGTGACGGTGAAGCCGTGGGAGCACAGCAACCGCCGCGGCGGCACGGTCTACGGCTCCTACGGCTCGCAGAACACCGGCCGACTGCAGATACAGTCGCTGGGCTCGACCGCCGACTTCCCGAAGGCGAACGTCGGCGACACGCTCGAAGGCACCACCACCGGCCCGCTGGACTTCAACCAGTTCGGCGGCTACTCGCTCGTCGCGAGCCGGCTCGGCACCCTGAAGAGCGGCGGCCTGGAGCGGGAGACCACGCGGAAGCAGTCGGGCCGCGAGCTGGCGATGGCGACCTACAACGTCGAGAACCTCGACCCGTCGGACAGCACCTTCGACAAGCACGCCGCCGCGATCGTGAACAACCTGCAGTCGCCGGACATCGTGTCCCTGGAGGAGATCCAGGACAACAACGGCGTCACGGACGACGGGACGGTCGACGCGAGCGTCACCGTGAACAAGCTGATCGACGCGATCGTCGCGGCGGGCGGCCCGAAGTACGACTGGCGCTCGATCAACCCGGTCAACGACCAGGACGGCGGCCAGCCGGGCGGCAACATCCGCCAGGTGTTCCTGTTCAACCCGCAGCGGGTGTCCTTCGTGGACCGCGCGGGCGGCGACTCCACCACGGCGGTCGGTGTCACCAAGGAGAACGGCAAGGCCGAGCTGACGGTCTCGCCGGGCCGGATCGACCCGGCGAACGCGGCCTGGAAGGACAGCCGCAAGCCGCTGGTGGGCCAGTTCGTCTTCCGCGGCAAGACCGTCTTCGTGATCGCCAACCACCTGGTCTCCAAGGGCGGCGACCAGGGCCTGACCTCGCAGTACCAGCCGCCGACGCGCAGCTCGGAGATCCAGCGCCACGCGCAGGCGACCGAGGTGAACGCCTTCGTCAAGGACATCCTGGCCGTCCAGAAGAACGCGAACGTCGTCGCGCTCGGCGACATGAACGACTTCGAGTTCTCCGGCACCGCGAAGATCCTCGAGGGTGACGGCGAACTGTGGTCGGCGATCAAGTCGCTGCCCAGGAGCGAGCGTTACACCTACGACTACCAGGGCAACGAGCAGGTCCTGGACCAGATCCTGATCAGCCCGGCGATCCGGCGCGGCTGCGACTTCGAGTACGACAGCGTGCACGTCAACGCGGAGTTCAACGACCAGATCAGCGACCACGACCCGCAGGTGCTGCGCTTCCGCCCGTAGCCGGCAGGACGGCAGAGGCGCTCAGGACTGGCTGAACACCCCGTTCAGCCAGTCCTGCCAGGCGCTCTCGTTCCCCTGGGCATCGGCGTCCGGCGCGAAGTCGTGGACGCTGATGCCGAGCGGGGCGCCCCAGTGGCCGCGCCCGAAGAAGCGGATGAGCGCGTTGTCGGTGCGCAGGCCGATGAAGTACGGGTTGCGGTAGTCGAGTACGGCGTCCAGGGCCCGCCCGCCGGGCCCCCGCAGGGCGACCTTCGTGCCGGCGGCCGCGTCGTCCGCCAGGCCGAGGGCGTGGCCGACGGCGGCGAGCGCCTCCCGGGTGCCGGAGGCAGCGGGCCCGTTCAGCTGGGCGAAGGCGACCGGGCGGGGCGCGAAGTGCGTGAGGTACTCGCACAGGGTGTGCAGATAGAAGTTGTTGTGCTTGCTCGCGCCGTCGTACTGGTTGTTCCAGTCCTCGGTGAAGATGCCGCTGTGGACATAACGCACCCAGGCGCGGCGGCCCTCGTCACGGGGCTCGATGGTGTAGTCGAGCTGGTTGAGGGACTGGGTCGGGAATCCGACGTCCTCGCTGCGGTTGGTGTAGCGGTGGGGCGGGTCCCAGGCGGTGACGGTGGATCCGAAGGGGCCCGAGCCGCCCACCCGGGGCTCCGGCGGGTCCATGGGCCACAGATAGCCGCCGGTTCCGGTGGTGATCGCCTCCCAGACCTTCTCCGGAGGGACGTCGACCTCAAACTCGCGGACGATCTCGAATTCCTTGGACATGGCGGGGCTCCTGCTCAGCTTTCGACGGGGGGCTGGTCCTTGACCGCGGGGTGGAGGGCGACGACGATCCGGTGGTCGCGACCGTCCTCGGCGTCGGGGGTGTCGTACTTGCGGATCAGCGCGCTCACGCCCGCCGTCAGCTCCTGGACGAAGGCCGCGCGGTCGGCGGCGCAGGCGAAGCGGACCTGGCCGTCCAGGGCGTAGGTCGCGAGCCGCTTGCGAGCCTTGGCGGCGCCGGTGATCAGCGCGCCGACGTCCCGCACCAGGCGGGCGCCGAGCGCGAGCAGCCAGCGCGCGGAGAGCTGGTCGCGGAAGCGGTCCGGGTCCGGCTGCACGGCGGGCAGGGCGGCCGGCGAGATGACGTACGACGCGGCGGTCGCGCGCATCAGCCGCTCGGTGACATTGCCCTTGCGGCGCTCTCCGGCCAGCTCGACCAGGCCGTGCCGCTCCAGCGTCTTGAGGTGGTAGTTCACCTTCTGCCGGGGCAGTCCGACCTTGCCGGCCAGCATCGCCGCCGAGGCGGGTTCGACGGCCAGCTCGGCGAGCAGCCGGGCCCTGATGGGGTCCAGCGACACGGCCGCCGCCTCGGGGTCCTCGATCACGGTCACGTCCAGCATGCGCCCACCCTCCCACCGAAAACTTTTTTTGTCCAGACGGGCAGAGTTGTCGGCGAGAGGCTGAGCGGGAGGACGGCGCCGTCGTGCGGTGACCTCGGTCAGGGGTGCCGGTGCCGGCGCCGGGCGACGACCGCCGTCACCGCGGCCGCCCCGAGCATGCCGGCGAGGACCTGCCCCGGACGGTGGGCGGCGCTCTCGCGCAGCTGTACGGTCATGGCGCCGGCCTTGTCCCTCAGGTCGGCGGCCCGCACCTGGGCCCGGTCCTTCCATTCGGCCCCGCCCGCGCCGAAGTGACTCCTGGCGCGCTCGAACTGCCGACGCAGCTCGTCGGGGCCCTTGGCACCCGAACCATGCGGATTCCTGTGCGTCATCGGTGTGCCCTTTCCCCGAGGGCGGCGAGGGCCCGGGCCGTCAGCCCTGCCCCGCTCCCCCGGTTCCACGTTCCCCGAGGCGGGCGAGTTGGCTCTGGAACCAGTCGAGGCGAGCCTGCAACAGGGCTGCCTCCGCGACGAGTTCGGGGACACCCGGCTCCGCGCCGCCCGCCGGCGCGCAGGAGGGGAATCCCGTACCGCCGCTCCGCGCCACCACCCGCAGCCCTTCCCCGGCGAGCCGGGCGAAACCGGCGAGCGAGACGGACGTACGGCCGCGCACGCAGCCGACGCAGACCGGCGCGAGGGCCCGCCAGCCGGGTCTGCCCCAGTCGGCGTCGGCCAGCGCGGCGGCGGTGGTGCCGCAGGCGCACGGGCCGGCGGTGGCGGTGCGCACCCGCTGCCGGGCGTAGCGGAAGCCGCGCTCGAAGCGGATGTAGGCGCCGAGCACGGAGACCTCCAGCAGGAGTGCCGTCCGATGCTCGGCGGTGCACAGCATGGCCTCGGCGGCAGCGCGGTCATGGACGCAGTGGAAACCGCAGTCGCACAGCCGCGCGGGCGGGCGGTGCCGTCTGCCGTAGACGCAGGAGGCGTCGTCCAGCACGCCGTACGGCAGCGCGCCGCCGAGCGACACACCGGTGAACCCGGCCCGGGTGCCGTCCTGGGACAGCACCGGGTGGGCGATCTTGTATCCGGTCGGCGGCTCCGTCGGGCGTTCCGCCGGGAGCCGGAGTCTCATCGGACGGCCGGGACCTCTTCGCGGGCCGGCTCGGCCGGTTCGATGCGGGCGGTCTCCCGCGGGAGCAGGGTCTGCTCTTCGTGGCCGATCTCCTCGTGGAGCGGCCGCTCCTCGGCGACTCCGGTGGCCAGTGCCTTGCCGAGCTTCATGGTGCCTCCCATGACGGACGTCGGTGACCCTTGGGCCATAGTGACCCATGAAGGGCCGAGTTGGACACAGGACCTTCGGCCGCCACCCAGACATCTCAGCAATGCTTAGCTATACCACGTAGAAGAATTAAGTAGAGCTTCATCAAGATCGTGTCGAGACTACTCCTATGACGCGTACACGGACCACCGCCCGGCCCTTCGGCCGCACTCTCTGCGCGATGATCACGCCGTTCACCGAGGACGGCGCCCTCGACCTGGACGGCGCCCGGAAGCTGGCGGCGCGGCTGGTGGCCGAGGGCTGCGACGGCCTGGTGCTCAGCGGCACGACCGGTGAGTCGCCCACCACCTCGGACGCGGAGAAGGCGCAGCTGATCGCGGCCGTCCGGGAGGCGGTCGGCGAGCGGGTGCCCCTGGTCGCGGGCGTGGGCACCGCCGACACGCGGCACACCGTCGAGCTGGCCCGCGCGGCGGAGACGGCGGGCGCCGACGGGGTGCTGGTGGTGACGCCGTACTACAGCAGGCCGCCGCAGGAGGCGGTGGAGGCGCACTTCCGCGAGGTCGCCGACGCGAGCGGCCTGCCCCTGATGCTCTACGACATCCCGGGCCGCACCGGCACCCGGATCGAGCCGGAGACGATGATCCGTCTCGCCGCGCATCCTCGGATCGTGGCCGTCAAGGACTGCTCCTACGATTTCCTCGGCACCCAGAAGGTGCTGGCACACACGGACCTGGCGTACTACGCCGGCTGCGACGAGCATGTACTGGCGCTGTACGCGGTCGGCGCGGCGGGCTGTGTCAGCACGGTCGCGAACGCCGTCCCCGGCCGTATCGCCGCCATCCTCGACGCGTTCGACACGGGCGACACCGCTCGGGCGACCGAACTCCAGCTGCGGGCAACGCCGTTGATCGAGGCGATGATGGGCGCGGGCCTGCCGGGCACGGTCACCGCCAAGGCCCTCCTCGCCCGTCTGGGCCTGCCCGGGGGCCCGGTACGCGCACCGCTGCTGCCCGCCGGCCGGGAGCCGGCCGACGAACTGCTGGCCCGGTACGAGACGCTCATGGCCGCTTGATCGGCGGCCGTCGGCCCTGCCGTACGGTGTCCTCGTGAGCCGCCCCCTGCTGTTCCTGGACATCGACTTTACCGACCGCGGGTAGTGCCGCCCGTGATGTCTGTCTGGGCCTGTGACGAAGGCGTCGTGGGCTCGTTTACCGACCGGGACCGGGACGTCTGTCATGTTCCGGAGTCGGTACGGAGGACAAGTGGTACGGCACGTCGTGATCGGAGACCTGAGGGTCCAGCAGATCGAGCGGAAGGACGGGCGGAGATCATGGACGATCGTCTGGCCCGAGGGCACGCTCCACACGGAGGCGGACCGGTTCCTGCGTGAGCACGAGGGCTCGGGCACGCAGAAGACCTACGCGTACTACCTGGTGGATCACCTGCGGTGGCTGGAGCGCGAATGCTTGGCCTTCGAAACGGTCCAACTGCGCGATCTGGAACGGTACATGGGGATTGTCGGCGCCAAGGTGCGCATGCCCCTCGGAGAACCGTGGCGGGTCGGCAAGCGCCCCTACGGCCGCTCGGCACTGTCGACCGCGGCGGCCTGCTTGAAGGGCTTTTACCTGCACCAGGCCTCCCTCGGCGTCAACGGCGAACTCGGCAAGAAGCTCGACAAGTCCCGGCTGCCGTCGCGGGTGGACCGCCGCCGCTCGTTCTTCGGTCACGTGAAGTCGCCACTGTCCACGAACCCGCTGGCGCCGAAGGGGCCGCACCGTCGACACCCGAAGATGCTGCCGGACGGGGCGAGGGAGAGGCTGCTGGAGACAGTGGACGCTGCCCGGGACCGGCTGGTCGTCGACTGGCTCGCCGACGGGGGTCTGCGGATCGGCGAGCTCTGCGGGCTGCACCTGGTCGACCTGCACCTGCGGGACAACGCTGCCTGCGGCGAGTGCCGCACCCCGCACCTCCACGTCTGCCACCGGCCCGGCAACCCGAACCGGGCCGAAGCCAAGACAAAGCACCCGTGGCAGGTCGAGCGCGGGACGGTCACCGGAGGGCTGATCAAGCGAGTCAGCCCGGCGATGGTGCACTCCTACTTCGAGTACATCACCACCGAGTACCCACACGACGCTCGGCACGGCATGCTCCTGGTCCAACTGCACGGCGCCGATACGGGCCAGCCGTGGGCACCGGTCGGCGCCCGCCGGATGCTCGGCCGGGCCGGGAAACGCGCTGGTCTGGGGCTGGTGAAACCTCATGCCTTCCGGCACACCTTCACCTCGGCGGTTCTCGATGCCGCAGAAGGCAACACCCTGATCGCCCGAGACGCAGGCGGCTGGGCCTCGGCCGCGATGGTCGACGAGGTCTACGGTCACGTCGACATCCATGATCCGGTCTTCGACGCCGCTCTGCGCACGGTCTGGGGTGAGAGCCGATGAAGCGCCGGGACGCGTTTCTCCTGCCCTTGCTGACCACGCATCAGAATCACACGCGGATCGGCAGGGATCGCTTGGAGATCCTCACCGCGCTGACAGGCGCGCCCTCCTTCGATCCTCTGTTCCGCGACGACATCGTCCAGATCCCGCCAGGGCACCAGACCTATCGATGGTTTTGCCGGGTCACCGACTGCCAGCGCGCCACTGGCCTCGGCGACTTCTGCCACGCCCATCGCCAGGAGTGGCTCGCGGCCGCGAAAGAAGGTGTCAGCAGGTCAGCCTTCCTCAGCGCTGCTGAACCATTGAGCCAGACAACCGAGCATGACGGGAATCTGACCTGTCTGATCTGCCCCGGGCGACCCGCGCGGGCGGGCCAGTACCGTCTCTGCAAATATCACCTCCAGAAATGGAGTCGGACGCAAGCCGGCCAAGAAGCCACACCGGACTTCGATGGGTGGGCCGCCGAGCAAAGCCCTGCTCCGGGGTTCGGGACCTGCACGGTGCTCGTCTGTCCTCTGCTGGCAGAGTCACGGCTGGGACTGTGCCAGCGACACGCTCACGCCTACCGGAGAGCGGGTTCTCCCGGCGGCGCGTCCATTCCGGGCGGATCGTGGCGTGACGGCCGAGCCGCTGTCAGCTACATCGACCACGTCCAGTTCCGAGCGTGGTGCGACAAGGAGATCGCGGTCTCCGTGCCCGCTCAGCTGAATTTGCGCGGGCTTAGGCCGCTGCCGCGAGCAGAAATCCAGTGGGGGTTGTTCACTCACACACAGCGGTCGCGTCCGGCCCGCTGGGATGTCACCGCGCTCCGCATGGTAGTGAACACCTGCCGCGAGCAGGATGCGACCTCGATTGTCGATCTGGACCTTGCTTGCTTGAGCAAGACCGCCAGCGGGATCGCGAAAGAGATCCTCCATGAGTTGCGCCTGGTCTATTTCACTCCTGAGGAGGCCAAAGAGGCCGGATTCCTTGAAACGAGGCACTTCGGTATCAGCTATGAGAACCGGCTCGGGCACGTCAGCCTCACCGCGATCTCTCAACGATGGCTGCGGGACATCACGTGGGACTACTTCGCCGAACTCCTGCGCTCCCCGCGCTGCCCCAACAGCGCCCACACGCTGGACCACATTCGTCAGGCGATGACCGAGTTGAGCGCTTTCCTCGAGGTCGACGCCCCCGGCGGGGGCCGCGACCCCGCAGTCCTGGCGAAGGGACACGCCGACCGCTTCGTCGCAGATCAGCGACATCGCGAGCGCCATGCACTCCCGTCTCTGGCCACGGTCCGGGTCGACGGGAAGCCGAGCATCGTCACGACCGGCACGCGATCGGTGGTCTTCAACCACACCCGCAAGATCCTCCGCAAGGCGATGGACGATGGCGTTACTGACGCCATCGGCTTGGCCAGGGAGTTCGTCATAGCGTTGCCGAACGCCGGCGGCACCGCCTACCAGAAGCGGCGACGTCCCTTCGCCGACGAGGCGGCACGCGCACTGGCCGACGAACACAATCTCGCCGAGTTCACACGCGTCCACGATCCGGATGACGAGGGCGCTCGGGACATCTGGGAGATCCTCGTGGTCACCGGACGGCGGTTGGGGGAGGTCATCGAGCTCCGCTGGAACTGCATCAGCCGACTCAGCGGACTTGCGTTGCTCTGGCATGACCAGACCAAAGTCGGCAACTACGACGCGGCCATCCGCATCCCCGAGTCGCTCTTCGAGCTCATTGCCGAACGGCAGCGTAAGACGCTCAGCCGGTTCGCCGATGAACACGGCTACACCCCCACGGGCAAGGAACGTGACGGGCTCGCGCTGTTCCCCACCAGCTACCGCAGCACCGATGGGACGATCGCACTGAGCAGACCGTGGTTCTACAGCCGTTTCCGTCCCTGGGTCGACGCCATGGACATCGGCCATTGCGTCCCCCACCAGGCCCGCCACACCCTGGCCACCAGCCTCCTCCGCCAGGGCGCCACCCTCACCCACATCCGCCGCTATCTCGGACACGTCTCGGACCGGATGGCCGAGCACTACGTCCATCTCTCCAACACTGACCTGGAGAACGTGCTCCAGCATGTGTGGGTCGCCGGCCCCGGCACGGCCGCTCCTGGTGAGCTCCTCGCAGGGGACTCGGCCGAGGCGCTCACCAAGGAGCAGGCCCTGGCCATCGCGGTCGACCTGGCCCGCCGCAGCACTCCGGCCGAGGGCGGCTTCTGCACCTTCCAGCCGGTCGTCGACGGTGGTGCCTGTCCCTGGAACCTCGACTGCCACAACTGCGACAAGTTCGTCCTCTCCGGCGCGGACCTCCTCTACTGGCGGCGCAAGCGCGAGCAGTGGCGGCTGCTGGCCGAGGGCGCCCCGGACGACGCCACCGCGGACTACCTCCACCGCTACTTCGAGCCGACCGCCCGCGCCATCGACGGCTTGGAGAAGGCCCTGGCCGGCCTTGGCCTCCTTGATGACGCGCTCGCCCTGGACCTGCGCAAACCACAGGACTACTTCCATCGCGTGTGGTCCACCGCCTTTCGCGCCGTCGATCTCGCCGACGCGGGCAGCAAGGAGCAGGACGAGTACAGCGATGCGTGCACAACAGACGGCGACGATCTCGAACAGGACATCGCATGAAGACCGCCAGCGTTCCAGCACCCCGCACGGCAGCCGCCCTGGCGGCCCGTCGTCACAAGACCGAGAACGCCCTCCAGCGAGTCCACGAGGCCATCGCCCGCCTCCGGCGCGAGAAGGCACAGATCAGCGTCGCCGCCGTCGCCCGACGCGCAGACGTCTCCCGCACCTTCCTCTATGACAACCCCGAGGCGAGGACCGCCATCGCCTCGGCCATGGTCGACGCCGGCGCACGCCGGTCCCGGACGCTCGCCGAGCAGGATGACGAGCGCGAGGCGACCTGGCGCGAACGCGCACTCAACGCGGAGGACGCCCTCAAGGCCGCTCACGCCGAGATCCTCACCCAGCGGACCCGCATCGGTGAACTCATCGGCGAGATCCGGGACTTGCAGGCCGAATGGACCGAGGAGGCCATCCAGCGGATCACCACCGAGAACACCACCCTCAAGCAGCGAGTCCGCCAGCTCAGTGCCGACAACCGCACCCTCGACGAACGGCTCAAGGCTGCCCGCTCCAACCTCCGCTTCCAAGACCGGCGCCTCGCCGACCTCGAAGCACAGATCACCAACCTGGGGCCAGCACACTCCGCGGCAGATGCTGAATCAGCCGCTCCGGGCGAGAAGCGCGGCCCGTGACACCATGCGGACATGCATTTCGAGCTCGCCCCACCCATCGGCGTGGGACCTCTGCAGATTGGCATGTCGCGCCAGGCTGCGAACAGCGCACTGGACTCGCTGCGGGAACCAGCGGCTCTCTCCCCGTCCGATCAGGGCGGTCAGCACATCTTCCGGCCGAGCGGCCTGATGATCAGTATCGGATGCGTGCGTGACCGGCTGGAGGCCGTTGAGCTGGGACGCCCTTCTGGACCGTCTGACGTCGTGTTCTTCCGTGGAATCGACGTCTTCGGCCTGCCGGCCCGCGAGGTCGTGACCCGAATGTCGGAACTCACGGCCATCGTCGCCGACGACGAGGACCCCGCGTCATTCGTTGCGCCAGAGCTGCTGCTCAGCTTCTGGCGCCCCTTCGACGGCGACGATCAACCGGACGACGAGCAGGGCTACTACTTCAACTCCGTGTTGCTGGCCCGGCCCGGCTACTACGACGGCCCCAGCCAGGGCTAAGCCCGGACCAACCATGTGATCTTGCACCGCCGAAACCCTTCACGGCCCGTCCATCGTCCCGGTGGACGGGCCGCCCCATGAGACCACCCGGACGAGCTACAGCAACGTTGCCCAACTCGCCATTGCGGACATGTAGTCTATGAATCGTCGCAGTTCAGAGCCGGTATTCGAGCTCCTGCGGTCGGTAAAATCGACGGCCCCCTCAACCCGTACGCGGCCCAGGCGGAACGCCGGCCCGAGGGCTATACGACGATCCGGGTGCCCCTCGGCTACCGGCGTCCCCTGCGGGTCTGGCTGAACCCGGAGCACGGCCCGGCGCTGCTGCGGCTCGGCTACGAGCTGGTCTGGGCGACGAGCTGGATGGAGGAGGCGAACGTCTGGATCGCGCCGGTCGTCGGCCTGCCCACCGACCTGCCGTACGTCGACTTCGGCAGCGGCCTGTTCGCCGAGCGCCCGGACGGCGTCCACTGGAAGACGGAGGCGATCGTGGCGTACGCCGGGGGCCGCCCGTTCGCCTGGGTGGACGACGAGCAGAGCCCGGCCGACGTCTCCTATGTGGCGGCGCACCATTGCGCCCCCGCTCTCCTGCACCATGTCAACCCGCGCGTCGGCCTGCGCGAGGGCGACTTCACGGCGCTGGCACGGTTCGCCACGACCCTGCCCGCATGACGGAGCGCCCTCCACCGCGCGGTGAAGGGCGCTCCGGGCGTGCGAGACGTCAGTTGTGGCTGTGCAGGATGTCGTTCAGGCCGCCCCAGACCGCGTTGTTCGGGCGGGCCTCGACCTTGCCGGTGACCGAGTTGCGGCGGAAGAGGATGTTGGAGGCGCCGTTCAGCTCGCGGGCCTTGACGATCTGGCCGTCGGGCATGGTGACCCGGGTGCCCGCGGTGATGTACAGGCCGGCCTCGACCACGCACTCGTCGCCGAGCGCGATGCCGACGCCCGCCTCGGCGCCGATCAGGCAGCGCTCGCCGATGGAGATGATCACGTTGCCGCCGCCGGACAGGGTGCCCATGGTGGAGGCGCCGCCACCGATGTCGGAGCCGTCGCCGACCACGACACCCGCGGAGATCCGGCCCTCGACCATCGACGTGCCGAGCGTGCCGGCGTTGAAGTTGACGAAGCCCTCGTGCATGACCGTGGTGCCCTCGGAGAGGTGCGCGCCGAGGCGGACCCGGTCGGCGTCGGCGATGCGCACGCCCTTGGGGGCGACGTAGTCGGTCATCCGCGGGAACTTGTCGATCGAGGTGACCTGCAGATGCAGGCCCTCGGCGCGGGCGTTCAGCCGCACCTTCTCGATGTCGTCCACGGCGACCGGGCCGAGCGAGGTCCAGGCGACGTTGGCGAGGAGGCCGAAGATGCCGTCCAGGCTCTGGCCGTGCGGCTTGACCAGACGGTGCGAGAGCAGGTGCAGACGCAGATAGGCGTCGTGCGCGTCGATCGGCTTCTCGTCCAGCGAGGCGATGACCGTGCGGACCGCGACCACCTCGACGCCCCGGCGGGCGTCCGGGCCGACCGCCTTGGCCGCGCCCTCGCCCAGCAGCTCGGCCGCCTGCTCGGCGGTCAGCCGCTCGGTGCCGGCCGGGCCCGGCTCCCCGGCCAGCTCGGGGGCCGGGAACCAGGTGTCGAGAACGGTGCCGTCGGAGGCGAGGGTGGCGAGGCCGGCGGCGACGGCGCCGGAGGTGCGGGAAGCAGAGTCGGTCATGCGAGCAAACCTAACGTGGGCGAGGTGGTCAGGGCGAACCGCGTCTCACCTGCCGAGCGCGGCTTCAGGGGATCAGCCGAGCGAGCGCGGCGCGGGCGTACTCCTCGTCGTACGAACCGCCCGTCAGCAGCACCTGCAGACAGATCCCGTCCATCAGCGCGAGCAGGGCGCGGGCCGTGACCGGGTCGGTGCGCCGGGCCAGCAGCGCCGCCGCGTCCTCGGTCCACTCGGCGGCGACGGGGCGCAGCGCGGGCCGGCGCAGCGCCGCCAGATACAGCTCGTACTCCAGCTCCACGCCCGTACGGTCGCCGCCCAGCCACTCGCCGAGCGCGCGGGCCAGGTCCGCGGCGAGATCTCCCTGCCGGTGCTCCGGCAGATGCTCGGCCAGCACCCTGGCGAAGGTCTCGTTCGCCTGCCGCAGCGCGGCCACCATCAGCTCTTCCAGGGTGGCGAAGTGGTACGTGGTGGAGCCGAGCGGGACATCGGCCTCGGCGGCGACCGAGCGATGGCTCAGACCGGCGATGCCGTCCCGGCCGACCACGCGGATCGCCGCGTCGATGAGGCGCCGGCGCCGGTCGGGGTCGTAGCGGCGGGGCATCAGTGGCTCGCCCCTCCCAGGTTCAGCACCACCACTCCCCCGATGATCAGCAGGATCCCGGCGACCTTGACGGCGCTCAGTCCCTCGCCGAACAGCAGCAGGCCGAGGACGGCAATGGTCGCGGTGCCCACCCCGGACCAGATCGCGTACGCCGTGCCGATCTGGACGGTCTTCAGCGTCTGGGCGAGCAGCGCGAAGGAGACGAGGTAGCCCAGGGCCGTCACGAGCGAGGGCCAGAGCCGGCTGAAGCCCTCGCTGTACTTCATCGCCGTCGTCGCGGCGACCTCGGCGGCTATGGCGCCGGCGAGCGTCAGATATCCCATGTGTACGAGCGTACACATCGCGCGGAGCGCGAAGCAGCGGTGCCCCTCACTCCACGCCGCCGGGGGCCGGGACGAGCTGGACCGTCGTGTCCAGGCCGCCCTTCTTCCGTACGGGTACGAGGTTCCTCAGCCCGGGCATGCGCAGCCTGGCCCGGACGGAGAAGGAGCCCACGACGGGCGCGTCGGCCGGCGCGCTCACCAGGAGCCGCAGTTCCCGGTTGGTGTGCAGATAGCTGTCGTCCTTGGCCATGAAGTCCCAGTAGGCCTTGTGGAACCCGGTGCCGGAGGCCGTCACGGTCGGGAAGTGCACGGTCCGCCTCCTGACCAGCTCCGGCCGGGCCTCGACATCGACGGCCGAGAGCACGGTGGCGAACTTCAGCCCCGCCCCGAGCCGGGCCTCCACCTCGACGGCGGTCTCCTCCACCTCGCTCGGGACCATGTCCTGGATGACCGCTCCCGGCGTCGCGCTCAGATCGACCACCAGACGCGACCACACGAAACGGCACTCGGGGTGCGCGTGGACGACGAGCATCAGGCCGATGTCGTACACGGCGCCGCCGGGAACCGGACCGTCGTCCGCGCCGGGGGCACGCTCGGGGGTCCGGATCGCGATGCCGATCCGGTTCTCATGGCCGAACAGCCTCAGGACCTGTTCGCCGGAGACGGCGTACGCGGACCGGTCGGCTTCCTCCTCGTCCACTTCGAGCGCGAATGCGTCGACCAGGGTGAAGTCGTCGTCGTACACGGGCAGTCGTGTCCCCTCTGTCGTCAGAGCCATGAACCGGCCAGTGTGAAGGCGGCCCAGCGGTCGAAGCGGTCGTTCTCCTCGCGGAGCGCGAGTGCGGCCTCGCGCAGGGCGTGTGCCTTCGAACCGGCGTGGTCGAGCGCGCGGTAGAACGCGGTCATCAGGCGGTACGCCGAGGTGTCCGGGACCTTCCACAGGCTGACCACGACCGAGTGGGCGCCAGCGAACAGCAGCGCGCGCAGCAGCCCCATGGGGTCCTCGGAGCGGTCGGCCGCGTAGACACCGCTCTCGCAGGCCGACAGGGTCACGAGGTCCGGGCCCGACGCCCGGACCCCGAGGATCTCGCGGGCGCTCAGCAGCCGGTCGGCCATGCGTATGCCGGAGGCCAGCGGATCGCCGGCGGTGAAGGCCGCGTGGGCCGCGACATGGACGGTCCCGTCCGTGGCCAGCGCTTCGAGCAGCGCGCCGGCCGTGGCCCGCGCCCCGATGCGGGAGCGGACGCCCCAGCGCCTGGCCAGCTCGGCCGCCTCGCGCCGGGCACCGGCCAGGTCGCCGGTGGGGTCGCCGAAGACCGCGTACGTCCGTCCGGCCGAGCGGCGCTCGACCAGGCGCCGCGAGCGCAGCAGCGACGCGCTCGGGCTGAGCACCAGCGGGTTGCGGGCGAGCAGCACGTCCTGGCCCAGCCGGACCGCGCCGAGCGGCACATTGTGGACCGGTCCCGCGGGGCACAGGACGACGGTGTCCCCCGGCTCGCAGAGGTCGGCGAGGGGGGCGACGACGCCCGCCAGCTCGTGCTGGAACAGGTCCTCCATGTCCGTCGCCAGCTCCCTGACCCGCGCGGCCGAACCGAAGTTGGCCGCGGCGAACCTGGCCAGCCGCGTACGGTCCACCCGTGCCGTGGCGACGCGCACATGGCGGTCGGCGCCGGCCACGGCGAGCAGGGCGAGCCGCTCGTCGTCGAGGAAGAGCATGTTCACCGCGACCACCCGGCCGCCCGGGCCGGGCGGCGCCGCGCGCAGCAGCGCGGCGACCTCGGCGTGCGAGGTGGGGCGGGCCTGCCGGGCCGCCACGTACGGTGCGGCATCCGGCGACCCGGCCGCCATGTCCCGCCAGACGTCGGCCAGTTGCCGCTCGACGGCCCGGTGCGCCGCCCAGAATCCGCTGTCCCGGCCCGGAGCGGCGCGCAGCGTCCGGCGCCGCTCCAGCAACTCGGCCTCGCGCTCGGCCAGATCGGCGGGGACGCCCCGGGGCGGGGTGAGCACCGCGTCACCGACCATGTCCAGGAAGGTGCGCGCGCGGAGCGTCTCCAGCGTCCGCCAGGCGGCGTCCGCGTGCTGCGGAGCGTCCGTCTCCCGGGCGAGGGCCAGCTGTGCGCGGGCCAGCGCCACGAGGGTCTGGCCGCGCTGCTCCTGGACCGCGATCCGGGACGCCTCGTCGACGGCCCCGGCGCGTACCTCCTCGGCGATGCCGGTCGCGACCCGGAGCAGCGCGCACAGGTCGGTGAGGTGCCCGCGCTCCTCCAGGATCTCGGCCGCCTCCAGCAGGATCGGCCATGCGTCGGCCGGCGCCGCGACCCGCAGCCGGCGGCCGTCCGTGGTGGTCCAGGTGTGCGGATCGCCCGGCTCGGCGGGCAGGCTGCAGTACTCCAGGGCCTGCAGGAGGTGGGCCATGGGGTCGCCGAGGCCGGGGTGGCGGCGCAGGACGTGTGCGGCGGAGACCTCGACCCGGGCGAGCCGGTTCCGTTTGGGCGCCGTCTCGTCCGCGAACAGGGCCCGGGCCCTGTCGAGCGTGGCGAGGGCGGTCCGCGGCGTGCCGAGCCTGCCGTACGCCTCGGCCAGGTAGCAGTAGGCGTTGCTCCTCAGCTCGGCCACGTACATCTGGGTCTCGGCGCTCTCGGCGAGGCTCGCCGCCCGCTGAAAGTGGTCCAGTGCGACGTTCGGTCGGTCGCTGTCCAGGTGGAACCTGCCGCGGAGAATCAGTTCCTCGATCTCGCCGTAGGCGCTCGGATCGTCGTTCCGGTGCGCGATGGCGAGGTCGCTGTAGTGCTGTGCGCCGTTCTCGTCCCCGACCTGCCAGGCGAGGTGGGCCAGTTGCGTGTAGAGGTCGTCACGGAAGTCCCCGCCCGCCCCCAGGATCCGTTCGGCGAGCGGCCGTTCGGTGATCCCTTTCCGGTGTCTGACCTCCTCCTCGGCCAGGAAGTGCCGCTCGGCGTCGCGCAGCAGGCTGTAGGCGTGCTCGACGGCCCCGCGCATCGTCTCCACCCGGGCGAACCCCCGGAGGGCGACGGCGACATGCTGGTCCTTTCCGTAGCCCAGCCGACTCTGCCGCGGATCGAAGGTCGCGGGCAGCGTCCGGGTCAGCCGCAGCTGGGTCTCGGCCCAGAACGCCGCCTGCCCGAGGTCGTGATCCCGGTCGCGGTAGCAGATGGACAGGGCCTGCGCGGCGATGATGACCGGCTCCCGGAAGTCCGGTGCGGTGCCGGCCAGCCAGGGCTCCCAGGACGCCGTGTCATGGGCGAGGTTCCGCTGGAAGAAGCCCGCGAGGTCCGGATCCTCGCGGACCTTGGACAGCAGCAGGTCGCCGAAGGAACCGGGGTTCCCGTGCGTCGTGGTCATCGGTCACCGGCCCCATCGCTCCAGGTGGGCGAGGGCCGCCCGGGCGCCGCCGTACTCGGGATCGAGGGCGAGGGCCTGCTCGTAGCACTCCTTCGCGCGCCGGCGGTCGTTCCGCCCCTTGAGCAGCGCGTCGCCGAGGAACCGGTACGCCTGGGGCGTCGGCCTGATGGCGATGGACTCGGTGAAGTGCGCGGCGGCCGCATGGAACTCGCCGAGCATGTAGTAAGCGTCGCCGAGGCCGAGGTGGGCGTACTCCAGGTTCGGATCGGCGGCGAGTGCCTGCTGGTACGCGGAGACGGCCTCGCGGTAGGTGCGCCGGGCGAACAGGCGCTCGGCCCGGGCCAGATGTTCCTCGGCGGCCGACCGCGGGCGCAGGTCGGGCGGCAGCAGCGCGATGACCTGGGCGTACAGCTCCGGTTCCGTGCGGGCGATGTCGGCGAGGAACTCCGCCCCCTGCTCCCGGGGGAGCCCGCGGACTATCGCCGCCCTCATGTGCGCGGCGATCGCGTCCTGGCCCTGCGCGGCGAGGCCCGGGTCGATGGTCAGGCTGCCGCGGTCGTACACGGCCCGCGGCTCGGGTGTCCTGCGCTCCGCGACCTGCGACGGCGGAGGCATCGCCGACTCCGGCAGGTCACCGCCGAGGGCGCGCAGTCTCCTCACCCAGGCGGGCCCGTCCGGATCCCCCCTGGTGATGCACAACATCGCCAGAAACTGGACCAGTTCGAGGTGCTCCGGTCCCGGCCGGTCGCCGACGCGGGCGACGAGGGCCTCCTTGGCCTCGCTCCAACGCCCCACATCGGAGAGGGACTTGGCCAGCTGAAGGGTGGTTCCGGGCCGGCGGTCGCCATGGGCGATCAGGTCGCACAGCAGGTGGATGCGGGGCTCGGGGGCGTGGACCTCGCCGAGCATGGCCACCATGGCGTCCAGTTCCCCGGTCGAGTCGGCGGGCAGACCGCGCAGCGACTGGATCCAGCGTGCGATGGCCGCCACCCGGTCGGGCCGGTCCAGCGCGGCGACCATGGCGCTTCTCAGCGTGTGCAGGTCGTCCTCGGTGACGGCGGGCAGCTCGGCGGGCGGGGCGCCGCCCGCCATGAGGTCACGGGTGACCTCGAGGACCAGCAGGTGGTGGCGGACTGCCGGGGCCACCCGGTCCGAGCAGTCCCGGTCGGCCGCCGCCAGTGCGCCGAACGCCTCGGTGAGGCGCCGGTGGGACCGGTCCTCGCTCTTCGGCTCCAGCCTGCTCGCCTCGGCGGCCAGCGCGGAGAGGCATTCGGGGACGGGCCGGCCGAGGTCGCGGTAGGCCAGCCGGGCCAGTTCGAAGTGGCGCGTGCCCTCGCCCAGGGACCGCTGGGCGTACCCCACGAGGAAGTGCCCCGCGGCCTGTGCCTCCGTGCTGTGGATACCGAGGGTGGCCAGCACCCTGCCCAGCTCCTCCAGGTCCCGGTGGTCGTCCAGGACGCCCGTACGCGCCCGCTCGATGAGGTGGGGCAGGTACCGCGCCAGCTCCCCTCCGTGCGCCTCGGCATGGGCGGCCAGCTCTCCCGACGCCGCGGCCGCGAGCGCCTCCCGGATCACACGCTCGGCGGGCCCGCTCCGGTCGGCCGGTCCGGGTGACAACAGGCCCGCCCACTCCCTGCCGATCTGTACGAACAGCACTGTCTTCCCCCGTCGTTGAGAACAGTGGCCGCAAAGAACCCTGACTTCACTCTACGGTCCGGGGTGCCGGGCGGAGCCTCGACGACGGGATGTGCGAAGACGACGGGACAGGCGAAGGCGACGGGACATGCCAAACGGCCGTACCGCGAACGGTACGGCCGTCTGTTGAAGCGGGGTCAGACGTTGAACCCGAGCGCCCGGAGCTGCTCGCGGCCGTCGTCCGTGATCTTGTCGGGGCCCCACGGGGGCATCCAGACCCAGTTGATGCGCAGTTCGCTGACGAGGCCGTCCGTGGCGGACTTGGCCTGGTCCTCGATGACGTCCGTCAGCGGGCAGGCCGCGGAGGTCAGGGTCATGTCGATCGTCGCGATGTTCGCGTCGTCGATGTGGATCCCGTAGATCAGACCGAGGTTGACGACGTCGATGCCCAGTTCGGGGTCGACGACGTCGTACAGCGCCTCGCGGAGTTCTTCCTCCGAGGCCGGCTTCATCTCAGCGGTCTCGCTCATGCCGTCTTCCTTTCGGCGTCGGCGCCACCCAGCGCCTGGGCCGTCGCGTCCTTCCACGCCATCCAGCTCAGGAGGGCGCACTTGACCCGGGCGGGGTACTTGGAGACACCCGCGAACGCGACCGCGTCCTCCAGGATGTCCTCCATCGCGTCGTCCGGCTCGATCCGGCCCTTGGACTGCATCAGCTCCAGGAAGGTCTCCTGGATCTTCTGCGCCTCGGTCAGGTCCTTGCCGACCAGCAGCTCGTTGAGGACCGACGCGCTCGCCTGGCTGATCGAGCAGCCCTGCCCCTCGTACGAGACGTCCGCGATCTTCGTGCCGTCGTACTTCACGCGGAGGGTGATCTCGTCGCCGCATGTCGGGTTCACATGGTGCACCTCGGCGTCGCCATCCCTCAGACCACGCCCGTGCGGGTTCTTGTAGTGGTCCAGGATGACTTCCTGGTACATCGAATCCAGCTTCACGGTCTCAGCTCACGTCCCTCAGCCGAAGAAGTTCCGAACGTGCTCCAGCCCCTCGACCAGTGCGTCGATCTCGGCCGGCGTGGAGTACAGATAGAACGACGCTCGCGTGGTCGCAGGAATTCCGTAGCGGAGGCAGACGGGCCGTGCGCAGTGGTGGCCGACACGGACCGCGATGCCCTGCTCGTCGAGGACCTGGCCCACGTCGTGCGGGTGGATGTCACCGAGGGTGAAGGAGATCGCCGCGCCCCGGTCCTCGGCCGTGGTCGGGCCGATGATCCTCAGGTCCGGGACCTCGGCCAGGCGGCGCACCGCGTACTCGGTGAGCGTGTGCTCGTGGGCGAGGATCTTCTCCATGCCGATCGAGTTCAGGTAGTCGATCGCCGCGCCCAGGCCGACGGCCTGCGCGATCGGCGGCGTGCCCGCCTCGAACTTGTGCGGCGCCGGAGCGTACGTGGACGAGTGCATCGAGACGGTCTCGATCATCTCGCCGCCGCCCAGGAACGGAGGCAGGTCCTCCAGCAGCTCCTGGCGGCCCCACAGGACGCCGATGCCGGTCGGGCCGCACATCTTGTGGCCGGTGAAGGCCACGAAGTCGGCCTGCAGGGCCTGCACGTCCAGCGGCATGTGCGGGGCGGCCTGGGAGGCGTCGATGCAGACGAGAGCGCCGACCTCCTGGGCGCGGCGCACTATGGCCTCGACCGGGTTGACCGTGCCCAGGATGTTCGACACCAGCACAAAGGAGACGATCTTCGTCTTCTCCGTGATGATCTCGTCGATGTTGGTGAGGTCGAGGCGGCCGTCGTCGGTCAGGCCGAACCACTTCAGCTTCGCGCCCGTGCGCTGCGCGAGCAGCTGCCACGGCACGATGTTGGAGTGGTGCTCCATCTCCGTGATGACGATCTCGGTCTCGTGGTCCACCCGGTAGGGCTCCTCGGCCCAGCCCAGCATGTTCGCCACGAGGTTCAGCGACTCGGAGGCGTTCTTGGTGAAGATCACCTCGTCGCGGCTCGGCGCGTTGATGAACTCCGCGACCTTGTCGCGCGCGCCCTCGTACAGCGCCGTGGCCTCCTCGGCGAGCACATGCACACCGCGGTGGACGTTGGCGTTGTAGCGCTCGTAGTACTCGCTCAGGGCGTCCAGTACCTGGCGCGGCTTCTGCGAGGTCGCCGCGTTGTCCAGGTACACGAGCTTCTTGCCGTCGTGGACCAGCCGGTCCAGGACGGGGAAGTCCTTGCGGATCGCCTCGGTGTCGAGGAGGCCCGGCAGCTGTGTCACGCGGATACGCCACCCTTCGTGTATGCCTCGTAGCCCTCGTCCTCCAGCTTGTCGGCGAGCTCGGCACCGCCGGACTCGACGATCCGGCCACCGGAGAAGACGTGGACGAAGTCGGGCTTGATGTAGCGCAGGATGCGCGTGTAGTGCGTGATCAGCAGGGTGCCGACCTCGCCGGTCTCGCGGACGCGGTTGACGCCCTCGGAGACGATGCGAAGGGCGTCGACGTCGAGGCCGGAGTCGGTCTCGTCGAGGATCGCGACCTTCGGCTTGAGCAGTTCGAGCTGGAGGATCTCGTGGCGCTTCTTCTCACCGCCGGAGAAGCCCTCGTTGACGTTGCGCTCGGCGAAGGAGGTGTCCATGTTGAGGCGCTCCATGGCCTCCTTGACCTCCTTCACCCAGGTGCGCAGCTTGGGGGCCTCGCCGCGGACGGCGGTGGCGGAGGTGCGCAGGAAGTTGGAGACCGAGACGCCGGGGACCTCGACCGGGTACTGCATCGCCAGGAACAGGCCGGCGCGGGCGCGCTCGTCGACGGACATCTCCAGGACGTCCTCGCCGTCGAGCAGCACGGTGCCGCTGGTGATCGTGTACTTCGGGTGACCCGCGAGCGAGTAGGCGAGGGTCGACTTGCCCGAGCCGTTGGGGCCCATGATGGCGTGCGTCTCGCCCTGCTTCACGGTGAGGTCGACGCCCTTGAGGATCTCCTTCGTGGCGTTGTCGGCCTCGACGGTGACGTGCAGGTCTCGGATTTCAAGCGTTGCCATGGGTGCCTCAGGACTCCTGGGTGAGGGAGACGAGAACGTCGTCCCCTTCGATCTTTACGGGGTATACGGGGACGGGGCGCGTGGCCGGGAGGCCGGACGGCTTGCCGGTGCGGAGGTCGAAGGCGGAGCCGTGCAGCCAGCACTCGATCTGGCAGTCCTCCACCTCGCCCTCGGAGAGGGAGACGTTCGCGTGGGAACAGATGTCGTAGATCGCGAACACCTCGCCCTCGGTCTTCACGACCGAGACCGGCGTGCCGTCGAGTTCCACCCGCTTCGGGGTGTCCTCCTCCAGCTCACTCAGCCCGCAGGCGCGTACGAACGACGTCATGCGACCGACGCCTCCAGCTCCTCCTCGATCTTGGCGAGCAGCCGCTCCTCGATGTCGGCGACACCGATCTGCTGGACCAGCTCGGCGAAGAAGCCGCGGACCACCAGGCGGCGGGCCTCATGCTCCGGGATGCCGCGGGCCATCAGGTAGAAGAGCTGCTCGTCGTCGAAGCGGCCGGTCGCGGAGGCGTGGCCGGCGCCGACGATCTCGCCGGTCTCGATCTCCAGGTTCGGCACCGAGTCGACGCGCGCGCCGTCCGTGAGCACCAGGTTGCGGTTCATCTCGTAGGTGTCCGTGCCCTCGGCCTTGGCCTCGATGAGCACGTCGCCGATCCAGACCGCGTGCGCGTCGTCGCCCTGGAGCGCGCCCTTGTAGACGACGTTCGACTTGCAGTGCGGGGTGTTGTGGGTGACCAGCAGGCGGTGCTCCTGGTGCTGCCCGGCGTCGGTGAAGTACAGGCCGAACAGCTCGGCCTCGCCACCGGGGCCGGCGTACTCCACGCGCGGGTGAAGTCGTACGACGTCACCGCCGAAGGTGACGACCACGGACTTGAAGGAGGCGTCCCGGCCGACCAGCGCGTTGTGCTGGGCGACGTGCACGGCCTTGTCGTCCCAGTCCTGGACGGAGACGACGGTCAGCTTGGCGCCGTCACCGAGGACGTAGTCGACGTTGGCGGCGAGCACCGCGTCACCGGTGTGGTCGATGACCACGACGGCCTCGGCGAAGGCGCCCAGCTCGATGACCTGGTGGCCGAAGGCGGTGCCGCCCTCGCCGTGCACCGCGATGCGGATCGGCTCGGTGAGGACGGCCTCCTTCGCGACGGTGACGACCGAGGCCTTCTCGAAGGCGGAGTACGCCTGCGCGGCCACGCGGTCCACCGGGGTGCCCGCCTTGCCGATCCGCGCGTCGTCGCGGCCGACCGTCTCGACGGTGACGCCCTCGGGGGCCTGGACGTCGACCTTCACGCCGTCGCCGTTCGCGACCGCGGTGCCGTCGTGCAGACCGCGCAGGCGCTCCAGCGGGGTGAACCGCCACTCCTCCTCGCGGCCGTGCGGGACCGGGAAGTCCGCCACGTCGAAGGACGGGGGCGCGCTCATGCGCGAGACGACGGTCGACTCGGCGGCGACCGCGATCTGGCCGGCGGTGGTGGAGCCCACCGATGGGGAGTTCTGGGCCTCAGCCATGGCTGTCGTTGTGCTCTCTTCCTGCGTCAAGAAATCTGGAGGCTGCTCTGGCGGGTGGCGTCAGCCGACCGCGCCTTCCATCTGCAGCTCGATCAGCCGGTTGAGCTCCAGCGCGTACTCCATGGGCAGCTCCTTGGCGATCGGCTCGACGAAGCCGCGCACGATCATCGCCATCGCCTCGAACTCGGTCAGACCGCGGCTCATCAGGTAGAAGAGCTGGTCCTCGGAGACCTTGGAGACGGTCGCCTCGTGGCCCATGGACACGTCGTCCTCGCGGACGTCCACATAGGGGTACGTGTCGGAGCGGGAGATGGTGTCGACGAGCAGCGCGTCGCAGAGCACGTTGGACTTGGAGCCCGCGGCGCCCTCGCCGATCTCGACCAGGCCGCGGTACGAGGTACGGCCGCCGCCGCGCGCCACCGACTTGGAGACGATGTTGGACGAGGTGTTCGGCGCCATGTGGACCATCTTGGAGCCGGCGTCCTGGTGCTGGCCCTCGCCCGCGAAGGCGATGGAGAGGGTCTCGCCCTTGGCGTGCTCGCCCATCAGGTAGACGGCCGGGTACTTCATCGTCACCTTGGAGCCGATGTTGCCGTCGAT
The DNA here is from genome assembly GCF_040680235.1 of Streptomyces sp. NPDC052101. Lineage (NCBI taxonomy): Bacteria > Bacillati > Actinomycetota > Actinomycetes > Kitasatosporales > Streptomycetaceae > Streptomyces > Streptomyces sp. NPDC052101. Next base: position 182,667 of record NZ_JBFAWH010000005.1, on the reverse strand, counting down.
CCACTCCATGGTCGCGCCCTCGTAGGCCACGGCGCGCTTGGTGACCAGGTTGTAGACGTTGTTCGACCAGTTCTGGATGGTCGTGTAGCGGCAGCGGGCGTTCTTCTTGACGATGATCTCGACGACCGCGGAGTGCAGCGAGTCCGACTTGTAGATCGGGGCCGTACAACCCTCGACGTAGTGCACGTAGGCACCCTCGTCGACGATGATCAGGGTCCGCTCGAACTGGCCCATGTTCTCCGTGTTGATGCGGAAGTAGGCCTGGAGCGGGATCTCCACGTGGACGCCCGGCGGGACGTAGATGAAGGAGCCGCCGGACCACACGGCGGTGTTCAGCGACGCGAACTTGTTGTCGCCGACCGGGATGACGGTCCCGAAGTACTCCTTGAAGAGCTCCGGGTGCTCCTTCAGCGCGGTGTCGGTGTCGAGGAAGATGACGCCCTGCTCCTCCAGGTCCTCGCGGATCTGGTGGTATACGACCTCCGACTCGTACTGGGCGGCGACGCCGGCGACCAGGCGCTGCTTCTCGGCCTCCGGGATGCCCAGCTTGTCGTAGGTGTTCTTGATGTCCTCGGGCAGGTCCTCCCAGGACTCCGCCTGCTTCTCCGTGGAGCGCACGAAGTACTTGATGTTGTCGAAGTCGATGCCCGAGAGGTCCGAGCCCCAGTTCGGCATGGGCTTCTTCTCGAACAGCTTCAGACCCTTGAGGCGCAGCTTGGTCATCCACTCCGGCTCGGACTTCTTGTCCGAGATGTCCCGGACGACGTCCTCGTTCAGGCCGCGCCGGGCGGAGGCACCGGCCACGTCGGAGTCGGCCCAGCCGTATTCGTACTTGCCCAGGCCCTCGAGCTCAGGGTGGGCAGTCTCCGTGGGGAGAGTCATGCGGGGTTCCTCCCGGCCGTGCTTGCAGGTGCGTCAGTGGAATTCTGGGGGGTGATCTTCGGGATAAACGTTGTGCAGACGCCGTCGCCGTGCGCGATGGTCGCCAGTCGCTGGACGTGGGTACCCAGCAGCTCGGCGAAGATCTCCGTCTCCGCCTCGCACAGCTGCGGGAACTGCTCCGCGACATGGGCGACCGGGCAGTGGTGCTGGCACAGCTGCTCGCCGACCGGTGCGCTGCGCGCCGTAGCAGCGTACCCGTCCACGCTCAACGCCTTGGCCAGTGCTTCGGCGCGCTTGTCCGGGGTGACGGCCTCGATCGCCTTGCGGTAGGCGCTCGCCTGGGCGGTGATCCGGGCGCGGGCGAAGGCGGCGACCGCCTCCGGGCCGCCGCCCTGCTCGGCGATCCAGCGGAGCGCGTCCGCGGCGAGCTTGTCGTACGACTGGTCGAAGGCGTCGCGGCCGCAGTCGGTGAGTGCGAAGACCTTGGCGGGGCGGCCGCGCGTGCGCGCCCCGTACACCCGCTGCTCCCGCGCCTCCACGACGTCGTCGGCGACCAGCGCGTCCAGGTGGCGTCGGACGGCCGCCTGGGTCAGTCCCAGCCGGCCGGCGAGTTCGGCGACGGTCGACGGGCCGTGGTCCAGGATGGACCGCGCGACCCGGTTGCGCGTGGAACGCTCACCGGTCGCGAACTCCTCCTGCGGGACCCCCAGGGGGGTCTCCCGAGCCTCGCCGACGTTTTTCACAACGCCATTGTTGCGTAATTCTTCAGAGCCTGACAAGCGCCGTCCGGATCATCGAACGGTGCCTTGCGTCACTTAGGCATACCTAATCTGACCTGCGAAAACGATCTTTGATCGATCATTCGGCAAGGCTGTGAACAGGCAATTCGATGGCGCCCGGCGGCGCAGCTCCCCTCGGTGGGGGCGGCGGACGTACGGCTGTTTCCCATGGCGGACGCCGTGGCGTATCCGGAGCGGTGGCTGCCCGTGCTCCGGCCCCGTGCGGAGGAGTTCCCGCACCCGGGCGTCTGAGCGGTGCGGCGTCTCCCTAGACTCTGGACCCATGCGAAGTGAGCCCGTGGTCCAGGTCCAGGCCCTGGTGAAGCGGTACGGCACGAAGACCGCGGTGAACGGCCTCGACCTGGTGGCCGGGACGGGTGTGACCGCCGTACTCGGTCCCAACGGGGCGGGGAAGACGACCACGGTCGAGACCTGCGAGGGGTACCGGAAGCCGGATGCCGGCACGGTGCGCGTCCTGGGCCTCGACCCGGTGCGCCAGTCCGCCGAGCTGCGTCCCCGTATCGGTGTCATGCTCCAGTCCGGCGGCGTCTACTCCGGTGCCCGGGCGGACGAGATGCTGCGGCACGTGGCGAAGCTGCACGCCCACCCGCTGGACGTGGACGGGCTCATCGAGCGCCTCGGGCTCGGCTCGTGCGGCCGGACCGGCTACCGGCGGCTGTCCGGTGGCCAGCAGCAGCGGCTCGCGCTCGCCATGGCCGTCGTGGGACGCCCGGAGCTGGTGTTCCTGGACGAGCCGACGGCCGGGCTCGACCCGCAGGCCCGCCGGGCCACCTGGGACCTGGTGAAGGACCTGCGCGCCGACGGCGTCTCGGTGATCCTCACCACGCACTACATGGAAGAGGCCGAGCAGCTCGCCGATGACGTCGCGATCATCGACGGCGGCCGGGTCATCGCCCAGGGCTCCCCGGAGGAGCTGTGCAAGGGCGGCGCCGAGAACACCCTGCGCTTCACCGGCCGCCCCGGCCTCGACGTGGGCTCCCTGCTCAAGGCGCTCCCGGCCGACTGCACGGCCGCCGAGCTGACCCCGGGCAGCTACCGGGTCGTCGGCAAGGTCGACCCGCAGCTGCTGGCCACCGTGACCTCCTGGTGCGCCCAGCACGGAGTGATGCCGGACCGGATCTCGGTGGAACGGCACACGCTGGAGGACGTCTTCCTGGAGCTGACCGGCAAGGAGCTGCGCTCGTGACCGTTGGTACGTACGCCCCGAAGCCGGGTGCGGCGCCGCTCCCCCGCATGATCGCGGCACAGGCGGCCCTGGAGACGAGGATGCTGCTGCGCAACGGCGAGCAGCTGCTGCTGACCGTGGTCATCCCGACCCTGCTGCTGGCGCTCTTCAGCTCCGTGGACATCGTCGACACCGGCAAGGGCAAGGCGGTGGACTTCCTCGCCCCCGGCATCCTGGCGCTCGCCGTGATGTCGACGGCGTTCACCGGGCAGGCCATCGCGACCGGCTTCGAGCGCCGCTACGGCGTGCTCAAGCGGCTCGCCTCCTCGCCGCTGCCCCGCTGGGGCCTGATGACCGCGAAGACGGCGTCCGTGCTGGTCACGGAGGTCCTCCAGGTGATCCTGCTGACGGCGATCGCCTTCGCGCTGGGCTGGCACCCGCACGGCAACGCGGCGGCAGTCCTCCTGCTTCTGATTCTGGGTACGGCCGCCTTCTCCGGGCTCGGTCTGCTGATGGCGGGGACGCTGAAGGCGGAGGCGACGCTGGCCGCCGCGAACCTGGTCTTCCTGCTGCTGCTCGTGGGCGGCGGGGTCATCGTGCCGCTCGACAGGTTCGGCTCGGGCGCGCAGGCCGTGCTCGGGCTGCTGCCCATCTCCGCGCTGTCGGACGGCCTGCGGGACGTGCTCCAGCACGGCGCCGGGATGCCCTGGGCCGACCTGGGGATCCTGGCCGTGTGGGCGGTCGTGGGGCTGGCCGCTGCCGGGAAGTTCTTCCGCTGGGAGTGAGGGCACGGCGGACCCTCGTGAAAGCGTGCACAAGCGGCGGCCTACGATGGTGCGCGTGCCCAAGCTGAACCCCGCCGACGCCGCAGCGGCCGTGCGCAACCCGCTCGCCTTCATCGCCGAACGCTGGACCCCGTCCCCCCGGACCGTCCAGCGGGCGGCCCTCGCCGCGCTCGTGATGTCGGTGGTCATCGTCATCACCGGCGGCGCCGTACGCCTGACCGGCTCCGGCCTCGGCTGCCCGACCTGGCCCGAGTGCACCGACGGCTCGCTGACGCCGACGACCGCGCTGAGCTACCACAGCGCGATCGAGTTCGGTAACCGGATGCTGACGTACGTGCTGTGTGCCGCGGTCGGCTGGGCGATCATCGCCGCACGCTCCGAGAAGCCGTACCGGCGCAGCCTGACCCGGCTGGGCTGGACGCAGTTCTGGCTGGTGATGGGCAACGCGATCCTCGGCGGCATCGTCGTGCTCGTGGGCCTCAACCCGTACACCGTCGCGGCGCACTTCCTGCTGGCGACGGCACTGACCACGGTCGCCGCGGTGATGTGGCAGCGCACCCGCGAGGGCGACGCCGCGCCCCGGCCGCTGGTCGGCAAGGCCGTGCAGCAGCTGGTGTGGTTCCTGGTGGTCGCGTCCCTGCTGCTCATCGCGGCCGGCACGGTGGTGACCGGAGCCGGGCCGCACGCGGGTGACACCAGCGAGGTCAAGCGGATCCCCATCGACTGGGAGACGGTGGCCAAGCTGCACGCGGTGCTCGCCTGGATCGTGGTGACGCTGACGTTCGCGCTGTGGTTCGTACTGAAGGCGGTGGACGCGCCGAAGGGTCCGCTCGCCCGCACCCGCGATCTGTTCCTGATCCTGCTCGGCCAGGGCGTGATCGGTTACGTGCAGTACTTCACACATCTGCCCGAGCTGCTGGTGGGCCTGCACATGTTCGGCTCCTGCCTGGTGTGGATCGGCGTGCTGCGCGTGCTGCTGTCGCTCCGGGAACGCCCGGAGGCCGGCCTCGACCTGCCCGACGCGTCGGCCGGGGTGACGGTGGGCACGCGCGCGTGAGTCACCCGTAGGTGGTGACCAGCGCGTCGATCGCCGGGCCGAGGTAGGCGCGGGTCAGCTCCGCGCGCCGGGCGAGCCAGTCCTGGACGGCCGGGGCGGGAGCGTCGTCGTAGCGCCGGCGGGTGATGTCCGCGACGACCTCGGCGGGCGCGCCGAGCGCCGGAAGCCCGGCCAGGGCCTCCCGCTTCGAGATAAGCCGCCCGTCCCGCAGGGTCACGGTGGCCCGGGCGAAGGTCAGCAGCCCCAGGTCGACCCACACGTCCTGCCGCCACAGCCGCGCCTTGTCCACCGCCGGGCGCCAGTAGTCCCGCTGGTCCCGTACCACGAAGTCGCTCAGCTGCCGCTCCGGCACCGCCGGGAGCAGCCCGGCCGGCGGCTCGCCGTGCAGCACCCGGCCGAAGTCGTGCAGCTCGCGCCGGGTGACGGGGGTGACCGGGCGGCGCATCACGTGTCCGTGCGCCCAGGTGAGGTGCGAGCGGTCCGGGGCGTCCAGGACGGCCGGGGTGAGATAGCTGCAGTGGAGCTTGGCCGCCAGCGGCAGGGTGCGCAGCCTCCGGTGCACGGCCACCACCCGCCGCACGGTCCCGAGGCGCACCGGGCCCGGCAGCACGGCGATCAGGTCCAGGTCGCTGCGGCCCTCCTGATAGTCACCGCCGGCGAGTGAGCCGTGTGCCCATAACGCGCGCGGTCGCAGGGGCAGCAGTTCTTCCAGGAACCGGTCGAGCAGCGATGCGGTCGGCATCCGCCCAGTCTGGACACCTCATCCGAGTCCGTAAACCCGGCGCGCGTTGTCCGCCGCGACCATCCGGGCCACCCGCTGGCCGTCCCCCAGGGACCAGGCGCCCTCGGCGACCCAGGCGCCCAGGACCCGGCCGAGGGCCTCGCGGAAGAGGCGCGCGCCGACGACGTGCAGTTCAGGCAGTCCATGGGCGCCGGTGGAGAAGAGGATCTTGCCGAACGGGGCCAGCTCCAGGATCTCGGCGAGGACGGTGGCCGCGCGGGCGCCGGTGCGCACGAGCGCGGCGCCGGAGTCGGTGTAGACGTGCGGGAAGACGCCGGCCAGGTGGGCGGCGTGCCGGTGGTACGGGTAGCCGTGCAGCAGGATCAGATCGGTGCCGAGCCCGGCCGTGGCCCGTACGAAGTCGGTGAGCAGCACCGGGTCGGTGCGGTCGATGCGGGAGCCCGGCTCGCCGAGCCCGGCGTGCAGTTGCAGGGGCAGGCCCGAGGCGACGGCGATCCACAGCAGATGGCGCAGCAGCACGGGGTCCGTGAGCGCCCCACCGACCCGCCGCCCGGCCAGCCAGCGGCCCGCCGCGCCCCGCACCTCCCCCGGCCCCGGCGGTTCGGGCGCGAGGGCCAGGCCGTGTCTGAGGCCCGCGACGGAGGTGAAGGCGACCGCGTTCGCGGCGGCTCCGTGCACGGACTCGGCGAGGTTGGCCAGGAAGGACTCGACGGTGCCGGAGGTGTCGGCGACCTGCTCCGCGAGCAGCTCCAGCCGGACGATCTCGCGGGCCTCGGCCTCGCCGGTGGAGGCCATCTCGGCGGGGCCGGTGAGGTCGCCGGGCAGGCCGGTGTCGACGAGGTAGGTGGTGATGCCGCTGCCCCGCAGCAGCCTGCGGCCCGCTTCAAGGGCGCCCAGTTCGCGACGGCGGGCGAGATATCTGGCGGGCGGGCAGTGGGGTTCCAGGCCGAGCAGGGGCGGGCACCAGCGGCGTACGGCGAATCCCGTCTGGGTGTCGAAGAGCGTGGTGCCGGGCGCGGGTGGGCCCTCGGTTCGGGCGAGTTGGGCCTCGAACGTGCCGAGGCCCAGCTCCGTCCGTAGTACGCCGTGGCAGTACTGGTCCACGAGGGACGGCGTTTCGATCATCCCGACCCTCCCGCGTGCGCTGGCTTTGACCGGCCTAACGGGTGAACGGGGTTCGAGGTCGCGGATGAACTCGGGACTGTTCGTAGTTCGGCGACTGCGGGTCGTTCTCGGTTACTCGCGCCGTTCCCCGCGCCCCTTCGGGCGCGCTGATCAACCGCCGATCTGAATGCCGGCCATGCGCTTCCACTCGTACGGGCCCGTCTGCACCTTGGCGGCGAACTCCCCGTCGAAGGATTCGTGGACGGTGATACCGGCCTTCTCCACCGCCTGCTGGGCGATCTCGGTGCTGGGAGCCACGAGGTCGCCCCAGCCGCCGTCCTCGCCGACCAGGACGATACGGGCGCCGCGCTCGCCGATGTGGGCCACCTGGCCCTCCGCGCCGCCGTGTGCCTTGGCGAAGGCGCTGATCTGGTGGGCGAGCTTGGCCGCCTTGCGCTCGGCCTTCGGGTCAACCTGCTGCGTGTCTGCCATGCCCAGGATGCTACTCACGAGTAGATCGGCTGGCGAGAGCAGGCCTCTGTGACGTACGCCCGGCGTGTGTCAGCGCAGGAACGGGTCCACCGCGACCGCGACGAAGAGGATCGACACATAGGTGATCGACCAGTGGAAGAGCCGCATCTCCTTCAGCTTCGCGCCGGTCACCTCGGCATTCGCCCGGTTCTGCAGGCCGTGCGCCTCCCAGAGCCAGAAGCCGCCGGCCGCGAGCGCGACCACCGTGTAGAACCAGCCGGTGTAGCCGAGCGGGGTGGGGAGCAGCGAGACCAGGACCATCACCCAGCTGTAGATGACGATCTGCCGGGCGACGACCTTGTTGGAGGCGACGACCGGGAGCATCGGCACGCCCACGCGCGCGTAGTCCTCCTTGACCTTCATGGACAGCGGCCAGTAGTGCGCCGGCGTCCAGAAGAACATGACGAGGAAGAGGATGATCGGCGCCCAGGACATCGAGTTCGTGACCGAGGACCAGCCGATCAGCACCGGGAGGCAGCCGGCGATACCGCCCCACACGATGTTCTGCGACGTACGCCGCTTGAGGATCATCGTGTAGACGACGACGTAGAAAAGGAGCGCTCCGAGCGAGAGCCAGGCGCTCAGCCAGTTGACGGTGAATCCGAACAGCAGCGTCGAGACGACCGCGAGGGTGATGCCGAAGGCCAGGCACTCACGCGGGCTGACCATGCCGGTCACGAGCGGCCGCTGCGCCGTGCGGTCCATCAGGGCATCGATGTCCCGGTCGATGTACATGTTCAGCGCGTTGGCGCCGCCCGCGGACAGATAGCCGCCGATGCAGGTGAGCAGGACCAGCGTCAGGTCCGGCACACCCTGCTGCGCCAGGAACATCACCGGAACGGTGGTGATGAGCAGCAGCTCGATGATCCGCGGCTTGGTCAGCGCCACGAACGCCTTGACACGGGCCCCGAACGGCCGGTGAACCGGGCCCTGGCTCGCACCACCCAGCACGCCCGCTGGACGTGATTCGACGGCCGTCACGCACACCCCTGACAGAGACATCCCAGCAAGCCTCCCCGTGTGAAGTCCCGGTAAAGGCTCGCGCGTACCACGCCACTTTAGACGTTGCCCATACCCCGGCCTTCGCGGGGGTGGGGTCGTGTTGGCGCACGCCCCATAAGAGGGGTCCCACCTCTCGATTGAGCGCTCAGATGACCGGCCCCGTATTCATGTGCCAAATGGCGTGTCGGCCAGTCGGGAGGCGGATCGCACAGACTCCCGGCAGTCTGGAATGACTCGAAAAAACGCACGTGCTTACGGGGGTAGGCTCGGCAGCGGCCGGCGGGCAGAAGCACGCCGGCGGCCGGGTGGGCGTATGCCCCGACGACCGGCGAACGACATGTGGAGAGGAGCCCTGACCCAGGGTGAGCACCAAGCCGACCACCACAGATCTTGAGTGGACCGACCTGGACCAGCGGGCCGTGGACACCGCCCGTGTTCTGGCCGCCGACGCCGTACAGAAGGTCGGCAACGGCCATCCCGGTACGGCGATGAGCCTGGCTCCCGCCGCCTACACCCTCTTCCAGAAGGTGATGCGGCACGACCCCGCCGACCCCGAGTGGGTCGGGCGCGACCGCTTCGTGCTGTCCGCCGGCCACTCGTCCCTGACCCTCTACACCCAGCTCTACCTGGCCGGCTTCGGCCTGGAGCTGGAGGACCTGGAGTCCTTCCGCACCTGGGGCTCGAAGACCCCGGGCCACCCGGAGTACGGGCACACCAAGGGCGTCGAGACCACCACCGGTCCGCTCGGCCAGGGCGTCGCCAACGCGGTGGGCATGGCGATGGCCGCCCGCTACGAGCGCGGCCTGTTCGACCCGGACACGTCGCAGGGCGAGTCCCCCTTCGACCACTTCGTCTACTGCATCGCCGGTGACGGCTGCCTCCAGGAGGGCATCTCCGCCGAGGCCTCCTCGCTCGCCGGCCACCAGAAGCTCGGCAACCTGGTCCTGCTGTGGGACGACAACCACATCTCGATCGAGGGCGACACCGAGACGGCCGTCTCGGAGGACACCGTCAAGCGGTACGAGGCCTACGGCTGGCATGTGCAGCGCGTCGAGGCCCAGGACAACGGCGACCTGGACCCGGCCGCGATCTTCGCCGCGATCCAGGAGGCCAAGAAGGTCACGGACAAGCCGTCCTTCATCGCGATGCGCTCGATCATCGCCTGGCCGGCCCCGAGCGCCCAGAACACCGAGGCCGCGCACGGCTCGGCGCTGGGCGAGGAGGAGGTCGCGGCCACCAAGCGCGTCCTCGGCTTCGACCCGGAGCAGCACTTCGCCGTCGAGGACGCGGTGATCACCCACACCCGCAAGGCCCTGGAGCGCGGCGCGCAGGCGAAGGCCGAGTGGGAGAAGTCCCTGCAGCTGTGGCGGGACGACAACCCGGAGCGGGCCGCCGAGTTCGACCGCATCGCGGCGGGCGAGCTGCCCACCGGCTGGGAGGAGAAGATCCCGGTCTTCGAGCCGGGCAAGGGTGTCGCCACCCGTGCCGCCTCCGGCAAGGTGCTGCAGGCGCTCGGCGCGGTGATCCCCGAGCTGTGGGGCGGCTCCGCCGACCTCGCCGGGTCGAACAACACGACCATCGACAAGGAAAGCTCCTTCCTGCCCGAGGGCAACCCGCTGCCCGAGGCCAAGCCGTACGGCCGGACGATCCACTTCGGTATCCGCGAGCACTCGATGGGCGCGGAGATGAACGGCATCGCCCTGCACGGCAACACCCGTGTCTACGGCGGTACGTTCCTCGTCTTCTCCGACTACATGCGCAACGCGGTGCGTCTGTCGGCCCTGATGCACCTGCCGGTGACGTACGTGTGGACGCACGACTCGATCGGCCTCGGCGAGGACGGTCCCACGCACCAGCCGGTCGAGCACCTGGCCTCGCTGCGCGCGATCCCCGGTCTGAACGTCGTCCGCCCGGCGGACGCCAACGAGACAGCGATCGCCTGGCGCGAGATCCTCGGGCGCTACACCAAGGAGTTCGGCAAGGGCCAGCCGCACGGCCTCGCGCTCACCCGCCAGGGCGTGCCGGTGTACGAGCCCAACGAGGACGCCGCCAAGGGTGGCTATGTCCTGTTCGAGGCCGAGGGCGGCCAGGCGCAGGTGATCCTGATCGCCACCGGTTCCGAGGTGCACGTGGCCGTCGAGGCGCGTGAGCAGCTGCAGGCCGAGGGCGTTCCCACGCGTGTCGTGTCGATGCCGTCCGTCGAGTGGTTCGAGGAGCAGGACCAGGGGTACCGGGACTCCGTGCTCCCGCCGTCGGTCAGGGCCCGCGTGGCCGTGGAGGCGGGCATCGGGCTGACCTGGTACCGCTATGTCGGGGACGCCGGCCGCATCGTTTCCCTGGAGCACTTCGGTGCTTCCGCCGACGGCAAGGTGCTCTTCCGCGAGTTCGGCTTCACTGCCGAGAATGTGGCCGCCAAGGCCCGGGAATCCCTCGCCGCCGCCCAGCGCTGACGCTCATATATACGACACGTAGGAGATGTAATTCCATGACAGACGCACTCAAGCGCCTCTCCGAGGAAGGCGTCGCGATCTGGCTGGACGACCTGTCGCGCAAGCGGATCACGTCCGGCAACCTCGCCGAGCTGATCGACCAGCAGCACGTCGTGGGCGTCACCACCAACCCGACGATCTTCCAGAAGGCGATCAGCGGCGGTGACGGCTACGAGCAGCAGGTCACGGACCTCGCCGCCCGCAAGGTCACCGTCGAAGAGGCCATCCGCATGATCACCACGGCGGACGTGCGCGACGCCGCCGACATCCTGCGCCCCGTCTTCGACGCCACCGGCGGTCAGGACGGCCGGGTCTCCATCGAGGTCGACCCGCGCCTCGCGCACCACACCAAGGCGACGGTCGCCGAGGCCAAGCAGCTGGCCTGGCTGGTCGACCGCCCCAACACGCTGATCAAGATCCCGGCCACCAAGGCGGGCCTGCCGGCGATCACCGAGGTCATCGGCCTCGGCATCAGCGTCAACGTCACGCTGATCTTCTCCCTGGAGCGCTACCGCGAGGTCATGGCCGCCTATCTGGCCGGCCTGGAGAAGGCCAAGGAGCGCGGCCTGGACCTGTCGCTGATCCGCTCCGTGGCGTCCTTCTTCGTGTCCCGCGTGGACAGCGAGATCGACAAGCGCCTGAACGGCATCGGCACCGACGAGGCCAAGGCGCTGCGCGGCAAGGCCGCCGTCGCCAACGCGCGCCTCGCCTACGAGGCGTACGAGGAGGTCTTCTCCTCCGACCGCTGGAACGCGCTGGAGAACGCGGGCGCCAACAAGCAGCGTCCGCTGTGGGCGTCGACCGGTGTGAAGGACCCGGCGTACCCGGACACGCTGTACGTCACCGAGCTGGTCGCGCCGAACACGGTCAACACCATGCCGGAGGCCACGCTGGAGGCCACCGAGGACCACGGTGAGGTCACCGGCGACACCGTGGCCGGCACCTACGAGCAGGCGCGTGCCGACCTGGACGCGCTGGAGAAGCTCGGCATCTCGTACGACGACGTGGTGCAGGTGCTGGAGGACGAGGGCGTCGAGAAGTTCGAGGCGTCCTGGAACGACCTGCTGAAGTCCACCCAGGCGGAGCTCGAGCGCCTCGCCCCTTCGGAGGGCTGACTTGTCACCCCTTTCCGGTTCCGGAGCGAACCCGCTTCGTGACCCGGCCGACCGACGGCTCCCGCGTATCGCGGGGCCGTCGGGTCTGGTCATCTTCGGTGTCACGGGCGACCTGTCCCGCAAGAAGCTGATGCCCGCGGTGTACGACCTCGCCAACCGGGGTCTGCTGCCGCCGGGCTTCTCGCTGGTGGGCTTCGCCCGCCGCGAGTGGGCGCACGAGGACTTCGCGCAGGAGGTCCACGACGCCGTCAAGGCGCACGCCCGGACGCCGTTCCGCGAGGAGGTCTGGCAGCAGCTCATCCAGGGGATGCGCTTCGTCCAGGGCACCTTCGACGACGACGACGCGTTCGAGCGGCTGCGCTCCACCATCGAGGAGCTGGACAAGCAGCAGGGCACGGGCGGCAACTTCGCCTTCTACCTGTCGGTGCCGCCGCGCTCCTTCCCGGTCGTCATCCAGCAGCTGAAGAAGCACGGGCTGGCCGACCAGTCGGGCGGTTCCTGGCGGCGCGCCGTCATCGAGAAGCCGTTCGGGCACGACCTGAAGTCGGCCGAGGAACTGAACAAGGTCGTGCACGAGGTGTTCGAACCGGACCAGGTGTTCCGGATCGACCACTACCTCGGCAAGGAGACCGTCCAGAACATCCTGGCGCTGCGCTTCGCCAACACGATGTTCGAGCCGATCTGGAACCGGTCCTTCGTGGACCACGTACAGATCACCATGGCCGAGGACATCGGCATCGGCGGCCGGGCCGGCTACTACGACGGCATCGGCGCCGCCCGTGACGTCATCCAGAACCACCTGCTCCAGCTCATGGCCCTCACGGCCATGGAGGAGCCCGCCTCCTTCGACGCGGACGCGCTGGCCGCCGAGAAGGAGAAGGTGCTCGGCGCCGTCCGGCTGCCGAAGGACCTGGGCAGGTCGACCGTGCGCGGTCAGTACGCGGGCGGCTGGCAGGGCGGCGAGAAGGTCATCGGCTACCTCGAAGAGGACGGCATCGACCCGAAGTCGAAGACCGACACGTACGCGGCGATCAAGCTGGAGATCGACAACCGCCGCTGGGCGGGCGTCCCCTTCTATCTGCGCACCGGCAAGCGCCTCGGCCGTCGCGTGACGGAGATCGCCGTCGTCTTCCAGCGGGCCCCGCACTCCCCCTTCGACCACACGGCTACGGAGGAGCTGGGCCAGAACGCGATCGTCATCCGCGTCCAGCCCGACGAGGGCATCACGGTCCGCTTCGGCTCCAAGGTGCCGGGCACCTCGATGGAGATCCGGGACGTCTCCATGGACTTCGCCTACGGCGAGTCCTTCACGGAGTCCAGCCCGGAGGCGTACGAGCGCCTCATCCTGGACGTGCTGCTCGGCGACGCCAACCTGTTCCCGCGCACGGAGGAGGTCGAGCTGTCCTGGAAGATCCTCGACCCGATCGAGGAGTACTGGGACAAGCACGGCAGGCCCGCGCAGTACGGGTCGGGCACCTGGGGCCCCGCCGAGGCGGACGAGATGCTCGCACGAGACGGACGGAGCTGGCGCCGGCCATGAAGATAGACCTGACCGACACCACCGCCGGAGAGATCAACAAGGCGCTCGTGCAGGGCCGCCGCGCCATCGGCACGCCCGCCGTCGGCATGGTCCTCACCCTCGTCATCGTCACCGACGAGGAGAACGCCTATGACGCGCTGAAGGCCGCCAGCGACGCGTCGCGCGAGCACCCTTCGCGCACGCTGGTGGTCATCAAGCGGGTCTCCCGCTCCCCGCGCGACCGTACGACGTCCCGCCTGGACGCCGAGGTGCGGGTGGGCGCGGACGCGGGCACCGGCGAGACGGTCGTGCTGCGGCTGTACGGCGAGGTCCTCGACCACGCCGACTCGGTCGTGCTGCCGCTGCTGCTGCCGGACGCGCCCGTCGTCGTGTGGTGGCCGGTGAACGCCCCGCTGGACCCGGCGAAGGACCCGCTGGGCGCGCTCGCCCAGCGCCGGGTCACCGACACCTATGCCGCCGAGCAGCCGGTGCGGGAGCTGTCCGCCCGCGCCGACGCCTACACGCCCGGCGACACCGACCTGTCCTGGACCCGGATCACGCCGTGGCGTTCGATGCTCGCGGCCGCCCTGGACCAGGTCGTGTGCGAGGTGCAGACCGTCGAGGTGGAGGGCGAGGAGTTCAACCCGAGCTGTGAGCTGCTCGCGATGTGGCTCGCGGACCGGCTGGACGTCCCCGTCCGGCGCTCGCTGTCGCCCGGTCCCGGTCTCACAGCCGTCCGGATGGACACGAGCTGCGGCCCGATCGTGCTGGACCGCGCGGACGGTTCGCTGGCCACGCTGTCCATCGAGGGCCAGCCGGCCCGCGCGGTGGCGCTGAAGCGGCGGGAGACCGCCGAGCTGATCGCGGAGGAGCTGCGCCGGCTCGACCCGGACGACACCTACGCGTCGGCGCTGCGCTATGGCGTGGAGCGGCTGGCCACGGCCCCGGAGCAGGCTGCCGAGGAGGCGGCCGGGCCGGAGCCCGTGGCGGAGTCGGAGGCGGTCAAGGCTCCCGCCAAGAAGGCGGCGGCCAAGACCGCGAAGAAGGCACCGGCGAGGAAGGCGGCGGCGAAGTGAGCACTCCGCAGCTGGTCGTCCACCACGACAAGGAGCTGATGGCGCAGGCCGCCGCGGCCCGCCTGATCACGAAGATCGTGGACGCGCAGACCTCCCGGGGCACCGCGTCCGTGGTCCTCACCGGCGGCCGCAACGGCAACGGCCTGCTGGCCGCGCTGGCGGCGGCGCCCGCACGGGACGCCATCGACTGGGCCCGCCTCGACCTGTGGTGGGGCGACGAGCGCTACCTCCCCGAGGGTGACCCGGAGCGCAATGTCACGCAGGCCCGCGCGGCCCTGCTGGACTCCGTACCGCTGGATCCGGAGCGCGTGCACGCCATGCCCGCCTCCGACGGCCCGTACGGCAAGGACGTCGACGCGGCCGCCGAGGCGTACGCGGCGGAGCTGGCGAAGGCGGCCTGGCCGGAGAACCACGGCTCGGTGCCCACCTTCGACGTGCTCATGCTGGGCGTGGGCCCGGACACCCATGTGGCCTCGCTCTTCCCGGAGCTGCCGGCCGTGCGGGAGACCGAGCGCACGGTGGTCGGCGTGCACGGCGCGCCCAAGCCGCCGCCGACCCGGATCAGTCTGACCCTGCCGGCGATCCGGTCGGCGCGCGAGGTGTGGCTGCTCGCGGCCGGCGCGGACAAGGCGGAGGCCGCGGCCATCGCCCTGTCGGGCGCGGGTGAGATCCAGGCGCCGGCGGCGGGGGCGTACGGCCGTTCCCGCACGCTGTGGCTCCTGGACTCGGCGGCGGCTTCGCAGCTGCCGAGGTCGCTGTATCCGCCGGCGTCGCCGTGACGCCCGGCTGGGCGTAGAGCACACAGGCGGCGGGGACTTCGGTCCCCGCCGCCTCTCATTTCACCGACCCCGCCATGACTCCCTGCACAAAGTGCCGCTGGAAGGCGAAGAACACCACGACCGGCACGATCAGGGACAGGAACGCGCCCGGCGCCAGCACGTCGATGTTGCTGCCGAACTGCCGGATCTGGGACTGGAGTTCCACGGTGAGCGGCTGGGAGGAGCTGTCGGCGAAGAGCAGGGCGACGAGCATGTCGTTCCACACCCACAGGAACTGGAAGATCGCGAGCGAGGCGATCGCGGGGCGCCCGACCGGCAGGACCAGCCGGGTGAAGATGCGCCACTCGCTGCCGCCGTCCATCCGCGCCGCCTCCAGCATCTCCTTCGGCATCTCCGCGAAGTAGTTGCGCAGCAGGAACACGGCGAACGGCAGGCCGTAGGCCACATGGAAGAGGACGACGCCGGGGATCGTGCCGAACAGGCCCAGCGCGCCGAAGAGTTTGGCCACGGGCAGCAGCCCGATCTGGACCGGCACCACCAACAGGGCCACCACCAGCAGGAAGATTGGTTCCCGGAGCGGGAAGTCCAGCCAGGCGAAGGCGTATCCGGCGAGGGCGGCGATGACCACGACGAGGGTCGTCGCCGGTACCGAGATCAGTACCGTGTTCCAGAAGGCCTGGGTCATGCCGGAGTTCTTCAGCAGCGCCGAGTAGTTGTCGAAGGACAGCTGGCCGGGGGCGGCCAGGGCCGTCCACCAGCCGCCCTTCGCGGTGTCCTGCGCCGAGCGCAGGGAGGAGAGGAACAGGCCCGCCAGCGGGGTCAGCCAGACCAGGCCGATCACCACCAGGAACGCCTGCACCAGGCCGTTGCCCAGGCCCCGCCTGATCGCGTTCATCGCTGACTCCTCATCGTTGACTCTGCCGGAAGCGGCGGACGTTGAACACCATCGCGGGGATCACCAGGAGGAGGAGCAGGACGCCGAGGGCGCTGCCGAGGCCCTGGTTGTTGCCGCCGCCGAAGGAGACCAGCCACATCTGGGTGGCCAGCACCGTGGCGTCCTCCTGCACGGGTCCGGGCGCGATGATGTAGACGAGGTCGAAGACCTTCATCACATTGATCACGAGGGTCACGAAGACCACGGTGAGCACGGGGGCGAGCAGCGGCACGGTGATCCTGCGGAAGATCTGCCACTCGTTCGCCCCGTCCATCCGGGCCGCCTCCAGCGCGTCCCGGGGCAGGGCGGACAGTCCGGCGCCGATCAGGACCATCGCGAAGCCGGTCCAGATCCACAGGTACGCGCCGATGATCGCCGGGGTGACGAGTGTCGGGCCGAGCCAGGAGACGCCCTGGTAGGGCGGGGCGAAGTTCGATGCCGGGAGTCTCACCGTGTACGAGCCCGCGCGCAGCCCGGAGAAGGTGAAGGAGCCGTCGGCGGAGGTCGTCGTGCTCGCGACCGTGCCGCCGTCCCGTACCGCATCGACCCTCATACCGGGCAGTCCGCTCTCCTTCGGGTCGACCTTGCCCTGCCTGCCGCCCCCGCCGGGGGTGAAGTCCAGGTAGACGACGCCGCGCAGCTCGCCGGGCGCGGCTTTGCGACCGGCCGCCGGGTAGGCGGGCGCGGCGTTCTTGGGCAGGTCCTTGGGCAGCACGCCGACCATCGGGAGCGTCACCGACTGGCCCGTCGAGGCGGTCGTACCGTACGAGCCGTCCCGGTCCTGGGTCAGCAGTCCCGCGCGGCCGCGGGCCGTCGGATACGTCGACGTGCCCTTGAAGGCGTCGTGGACGGAGACCACGGCCGCGTTCAGCACTCCCTTGGACGGGTCCTGGTCGTAGGCGAGCCGGAAGATGATGCCGGCGGCGAGGAAGGACACCGCCATCGGCATGAAGAGCAGCAGCTTGAACGCCGTCGCCCAGCGGACCTTCTCCACCAGGACGGCCAGGATCAGGCCGAGACCGGTGAGCAGGGCCGGGGCCACGACCACCCAGATGGTGGTGTTGCGGATGGCCTTCAGGGTCGCCGGGTCACGGAACATCTCGGCGTAGTTGCCGCCGCCGACGAACCGGGTGCCGGAGGCGTCGAAGAAGCTGCGGCCGACGGAGAACAGCACCGGGTAGACGACGAGCGCGCCGAGCAGGAGCAGCGCGGGGAAGACGAAGAGCAGGGCGATCAGCCGGGCGCGCCGCCGGCCGCGGCGCTCGCGCGCCGGGCCGGTGGCGGACCGCGGGGCCGCCTGCTGTTTCACGACTGTGGTGGCGGTCATGGTCAGTCTCAGTCCTGGTAGGCCTTCGCGGCTGCGGACTCCAGCTGCGCCGCGGTGCCCTTCGGGTCCGACGGGTCGCGCAGGAAGTCCTGGAGCAGCTTCCACTCGCCGGCGCCCTTGGTGCCGCCGAAGGCCGCCGGGGCCTGGTCGGACATGTCAAAGCGGACCGAATCCCCGGCGCCGACCAGGGACTTGGCGGTGGCGCGGGTGACGTCGTCGGCGTACGAGGCGAGGTCGAGCTTCTTGTTCGGGGACAGGAAGCCGCCCGCCTTGGCCCAGACGGCCGCGGCCTCGGGGGTGGCCAGGTACTCCAGCAGTTTCATGCCGGCCTTGGCGTTCTTGCCGGCCTTGAGCACGACCGCCGCGTCTCCGCCGCTGACCACCGGTGCGGTGCCGCCGTCGACCGCCGGGAACGGGAAGAAGTTCGCGTCCTTGCCGATGGCCTTGCCGAACTGGTCGTGGGCGACACCGGCCACGAAGTCGCCCTCGTAGACCATGCCGGCCTCGGGCTTGGGCCCGAACACCTTCTCCACCGAGCCGGGGAAGTCGGTGTTCAGGGCCTCCTTCTGGCCGCCCGCGATGAGCTGCTTGTCCTTGAAGAGCTTGCCGAGGGTGGTGAGCGCCCTGACGACGCTCGGGTCGGTCCACTTCAGCTTGTGGGCGGCGAGGGCGTCGTACTTCTCGGGTCCGGCCTGGGAGAGGTAGACGTTCTCGAACCAGTCGGTGAGGGTCCAGCCGTCCTCACCGGCGACGGCGAAGGCGGCGAGCCCGGAGTCGGAGACGGTGTGCCCGGCCTTCAGCATCTCGTCGTACGTCTTCGGCGGCTTGACCCCGGCCTGGGTGAGCGCGCCGGGGCTGTACCAGACGGTGGACTTGTGGGCGGCCTTGAAGTACAGGCCGTACAGGGTGCCGCCGACGCTGCCGTACTTCTTCCAGACGGGCGCGTAGTCGGCGGTGACGGTCTGCTGGGCGGTCGGCGAGAGCGGCTTGAGCCAGCCCTGCTTCGCGAACTGGTCGAGGACGCCGACCTGCGGGACCATCACGACGTCGGGCGCGTTGCCGCCCTCGATCTTGCTGCCGACGACGGTGGAGACGTTGTCGCCGGTGGACACGAACTGAGTCTTGGCGCCGGTCTTCGCGGTGAAGGCGTCCAGCACCTTCTGGAAGTTCTTCTGTTCGCTGCCGGACCAGACGCCGGCCACGGTGACGGTCTGGCCGCTGAGCGCCTTGTCACCGCCGCCGGCCGAGACCGGTCCGCCGCCGCAGGCGGTGGCGCCGAGCGCGAGGGCGAGGGCGGTACAGCTCGTGAGCAGGGTCGTGCGTCGTCGCATCATCGTTGACGGGCCTTTCGATCGAGCGGAGTTGACGGGGGATCAGAGGTCGGTCAGCCACCAGGCCGCCGTGGAGCCGGGCAGCACCCCGGGCGGGACGGGGCCGCTGGAGAGCAGCGGGGTGCCGGAGGCGGGCGCGGGCGTGGGGGCCGTACCGAAGTTGACGGCGCAGACCAGGCCGTCGCCGCGGGTGAAGGCGAGGACACCGGGCGGGGTGTCCAGCCAGCGGAGCGTTCCCTCGCCCAACTGGGGCAGCGAGGCGCGCAGTTGGAGGCCGTCGCGGTACAGGTGCCAGAAGGAGCGGGTGTCGGCGAGGGCGCGGTCGGTGGCGTACTCGGCGAAGTACTCCGGCTGCGGCAGCCACGGCTTGGCGGACTCGGCGCCGGAGGTGAAGCCGAACGGGGAGGCCTGCCCGGACCAGGGCAGCGGCACCCGGCAGCCGTCGCGGATCCGGGCGCGGCTGCCGGTGCGGCGGAATATCGGGTCCGTGAGGACGTCGTCGGGCAGGTCGACGACCTCGGGCAGCCCCAGTTCCTCGCCCTGGTAGATGTACGCGGCGCCGGGCAGCGCCAGCATCAGCAGCGCGGCGGCGCGGGCGCGGGCGGCGCCGAGGCCGCTGCTCTCGGTGGCGGGTTCGCCGTAGCGGGTGACGGTGCGGACCTGGTCGTGGTTGTTGAGGACCCAGGTGACCGTGGAGCCGGTGCCGGCGATGTCCTGCATGGCCTCGGAGATGACCTTGCGGAAGGCGTCGGCGTCCCAGGAGGCGCCGAGCAGGTCGAAGAAGAAGGCCTGGTGGAGTTCGTCCGGACGGACGTACAGGGCGTGCTCGCGGGCGGTGGGGACGGAGACCTCGCCGACGAGGAGGCGTTCACGGCCGTCGCGGGCGGTGTACTCCTCGCACACCGCGCGCCACCAGCGCCACACCTCGTGCACCTCGGGCTGGTTCCAGGCGAGCGGGTTGACCGAGTCGCGGGTGCGGGCGTCGGCCTCCGGGTCGTCCGAGTCGGGCAGTCCGGGGTGCTTGTACAGGCCGGCCGCCACATCGATGCGGAAGCCGTCGACGCC
Organism: Streptomyces sp. NPDC052101; assembly: GCF_040680235.1. Classification (NCBI taxonomy): domain Bacteria; kingdom Bacillati; phylum Actinomycetota; class Actinomycetes; order Kitasatosporales; family Streptomycetaceae; genus Streptomyces; species Streptomyces sp. NPDC052101. The sequence goes on along the minus strand of NZ_JBFAWH010000005.1, from coordinate 162,964 downwards.
CCGGTCGAGCCAGAAGCGCAGCACCCGGTCGAACTCGGCGGCGACCTCGGGGTCGCGCCAGTTCCAGTCGGGCTGCTCGGGCGTGAACATGTGCAGGTACCACTGGCCGTCGCCGACCCTGGTCCAGGCCGGGCCGCCGAACATGGCGTGCCAGTTGTTGGGCGGCTCGGCGCCGTCCGGGCCGCGGCCGTCGGCGAAGTGGAAGCGGGCGCGGGCCGGGCTGCCGGGCGCGCTGTCGAGGGCCTCGCGGAACCACGGGTGCTCGCTGGAGCAGTGGTTGGGCACGATGTCGAGCAGCACCTTGATGCCGAGCCGCCGGGCGGCCGCCATCAGCAGGTCGAACTCGGCGAGGTCGCCGAAGAGCGGGTCGACTCCGCAGTAGTCGGCGACGTCGTAGCCGTGGTCGTGCTGCGGCGAGGGGTAGAACGGGCTCAGCCAGATGCCGTCGACGCCGAGCTTCTTCAGATACGGCAGCCCCGCCCGGACACCGGCCAGATCGCCGATGCCGTCGCCGGTGCTGTCCAGGAAGCTGCGCACATAGACCTGGTAGATCACCGCGTCGCGCCACCAGTGGTACTTACTCAACATGCATGCATGTTAGGTAGGTGTATCGCAGAGGTGTCAATGAAAAGAACAGTGGCTACCGGTGAGTTGGGGTATCAAATATAGACATACAGGGGCACTGAGGTGCCAGATGAGATGTCCGCGTTACCTAACAAGTAACTAGCGGCTGGAGACGGCCGCCAGCTCCCGGGCCAGTCGGCGCACCGCCGCCTCGGGCGTCTCGCGCCCGGTCAGCGCGTCCTGCACGACCGCCTGCACCACCAGGCTGACCTGGTCGTAGCGCGGGCTCTTGGGGCGCGGGGCGGCGGTGAGCACGGCGGTGCGCAGCGTCGGAAGGTAGGGGAACCGCCGTACCAGCGCGGGATCTTCGTAGAGCGCGGCGCGTACGGGCGGCAGGGCGCCCCGGATGAGCACCTGGCGCTGAACGGGGGCGCTGGTGAGGTAGGCGATCAGGCGCGCGGCCGAATCGGGGTGCCGGGCATGGGAGTTGACGGCGAGGTCGGAGCCGCCGAGCACACTGGTCCCCGGCCCGTCGGGCCCGGGCAGCGGTACGGCGCCGATCTTGCCGGCGACCCTGGAGCCCTTGGCGGAGGCGACGGCGTAGGCGTAGGGCCAGTTGCGCAGGAAGAGCAGCCTGCCGTCCTGGAAGGCCTGCTTGGACTCCTCTTCCTTGTACGTCAGCGCGGCCCTGGGTATCCAGCCCTCGCGGACGCCCCGGGCGAGGAAGCCGATGCCCTCGCGGGCGGCCGCCGAGTCGACGGTGACCCGGGCACCCTCGTCGCCGAGGATCGTGCCGCCCGCCGAGTAGACGGCCTCGGCGGCGTTCACGGTGAGCCCCTCGTAGGGCAGGAACTGGCCGGCATAACCGCCGAGTCCGTATTTCGGCGCGATGGTCTTCGCGTCGTGCTCCAGCTCGGCCCAGGTCCGCGGCGGCGGCACGCCCTCCTTGGCGAGGATGTCCTTGCGATACAGGAGAAGTCCGGCATTCGTCACATACGGGACCGCGTACAGCCGTCCGTCGTAGGTGGCCGTGTCCACGACCGGCGGCAGAAAGCTCTTCAGCGGGAAGCGGCCCTGGGGCAGCGGACGGATCCAGCCCGCCGCCGCGAACTCCGAGGTCCAGTTGACGTCGATGTTGAGGACGTCGAAGCGGCCCCGGTCGCCGCCGCGCAGGTCCGTGGTCATCTGCGCATGGGTCTCGTCGGCGGAGTCCGGCAGCTCGACCAGGGTGACCTTCTCGCCGGGGTGCGTGCGGTTCCAGCCCTGGAGCAGCGGGCCGAGATAGCCGGTGAGATCGCCGGCGGTGGCCAGGGTGAGCGGGCCGCGGCCGTCGCCCGCGCCCTCGTCGGCCCGGGCGCCGGAGGCGATGTACCCGGCCATGATCACGGCGAGTACGAGGAGGCCCCTACCGGCGGCACGTATCCACCGCATAGGTTCCTCCTTGCACACTGGCACCTTCGCCCGGCATCAGGGGCCATGTATACCTGTTAGGTATGCGGGATACTAGGGCCTGGAGCACATTCCGCAGACTAGGAGGACAGCACGAGTGCGCCTTGCCCTCCTGGCACTCCTGGCCCGCGGCCCGGCCCATGGCTACGAGCTGAAGCAGGACCTTGAGCTACTGCTCGGCTCCGCGTACCCTCAGCCGAACGTCGGCCAGATCTACGTCACCCTCGGCCGCCTCGAGAAGTCGGGACTGATCGAGGGCGAGGACGTCGAGCAGTCCAGCCGGCCCAACAAGAAGGTCTACCACCTCACCGACGCCGGGCGGGAGGCGCTGCACGCCTGGTTCGAGGAGACCGAGGACGAGCCGCGGGTACGGGACGAGTTCTTCATGAAGCTCGCCCTCGCCCCGCAGACCGGTCTCGCCGACCAGATCGCCCTCATCAACAAGCAGCGGCGCCAGTACCTCAACACCATGCGCAATCTGTCGAAACTGGCCGCGGCCGAGAACCGGGACAACCGCATCGCCCAGCTGCTCATCGAAGGCGCGATGCTGCATCTGCAGGCCGACCTCGACTGGCTGGAGCGGTGCCAGGAGGAACTGGAATGACCGAGGACGCCACCGCTGTGCTGCGCGCCGAGGGCCTGGTGAAGACCCACCACGGCGAGGGCGCGCCCGCGCATGCCGTGCGCGGGGTCGACCTCGCCGTGGCGCGGGGCGAGTTCGTGGCGATCACCGGTCCGTCCGGCGCCGGAAAATCGACTCTGCTGCATCTGCTCGGCGGGCTGCAGCGGCCGGACGAGGGCAGCATCTGGCTCGACGGGCGGTGCACGGACTCCTTCAGCGAGGCACGCTGGGCGGTGGAGCGCCGCAGGGCCATCGGGATCGTGTTCCAGTTCTTCAACCTGGTGTCGAACCTGTCCGTCGCCGACAACGTCGAGCTGCCCGCCCTGCTCGCCGGCGTCCCGCCGAAGAAGGCCCGTACCGAACGCGAGGCACTCCTCGCCGAGCTGGGGCTGGAGGGCAAGGAGCGCAGCATGCCCGGTGAGCTGTCCGGCGGCGAGCAGCAGCGGGTCGCGCTCGCCCGGGCCCTGGTCAACCATCCCCCGCTGCTGCTGGCCGACGAGCCCGCCGGAAGCCTGGACAGCAAGGGCACGCGTGAGGTGATGCGGCTGCTGTCCCGCTTCCACGCACGCGGCCAGAGCATCGTGCTGGTCACCCATGACGCCCGGCTGGCGAGCGCCGCCGACCGCGTGATCAGCTTCTTCGACGGCCGAATAGCCGACGATGCCGCGCTGGACGGTGCGCCGCCGCGCCGCCCCGGCATCTCCGGTGTGCTGGAGCTGAAGGACTGACCGTGCGGGCAACCCTGCGCTGGGCGCACTCCGATCTGCGCACGCATCGCGGCGAGGCGCTGTTCCTCGTGCTGGCCACCGCCGGGATCGTCGCCTCGCTGCTGCTGGCCACCGCCCTGTTCGGGTACGCGACCAACCCCTGGCAGCGGGTCTTCGCCCAGGCCCGCGGGGCGCATGTGTGGATCCACACCGTGCCGTCCGCCGACCCGCGCGGGCTGGCCCGGCTGGACGGCGTCGCATCGGTGGCCGGTCCCTACCGCACCGAGTCCGCCACCGTCGCCGTACGCGGCACCCGTGCCGCCGTGGAGCTGCGCGGCACCCCCCGTCCGCCCTCCGTGGACCGGCCGCTGCTCACCGCCGGGCACTGGCTGGATCCGGCCGAACCGGACGGCGTGGTGCTGGAGAGCAGCCTGGCCCGGGCCCTGCTGGCCGAGCCCGGGGACACCCTCACCCTGCCCGGCACCGCCCGCACCCTGACCGTCGAGGGCATCGCGGACAGCGCCGAACCCCACTACAGCCCGGGCGAGCAGCCCGGCCTGGTCTGGGCGCTGCCCTCCGCCGTACGCGCTCCCGGCGGCCAGGTGATCGGGCTGCGGCTGGACGACCCGGCCGACACGGACTACGCGGTGCAGCGCGCCGTCACCGTGCTCGGCGCGGGCGCGGTCGGCGAGGTCTCCACCTGGCAGCAGGCGCGCTCCGCGGCCCAGGGCGACAACCGGCTGCTGGGGCAGGTGCTCGGTCTGTTCGGACTCGGCGCCCTGATCGCCGCGGGGTTCGCCGTGCACGGGGCGATCGCCACCCGTATCCGCGGCCATCTGCGGGACCTGTCGGTACTGAAGGCGATCGGTTTCACGCCGGGCCAGGTCGTGCGGATCTACCTGCTGCAGCACCTGGCGTACGCGCTGCTCGGCTCGGTGGCCGCCGCGGCGCTCACCGAGGCCCTGGGCCACAGGATCCCCGGTCGGCTCGGCGATGCCGTGGGTGTGTGGCAGGGGCTGCCGGGGCACACCGTGGCGCTGTTCGCGGTGCCCTTGGGCGCGGTGCTGTTCATCGGCTTGACCACGGGTCTCGCGGCCTGGCGGGCCGGGCGGGTGCCGCCGGTCCCGGTGCCGCGCCCGGCCGCACCGGCCGGCGGACGGCTGACCGGCCCGGCCCGGCGGGCGCTCGGCATGCGGCTGCCGGCCCCACTGGTCCTCGGCGTCCACAAGGCGTTCGCGGGACGCGGCCGGTCGCTGGCCACCGTGGCCCGGCTGACGCTGCCGCTGCTGCTGATCGTGGTGGCGCTCAGCGCCTGGACCACGATCGACCGCTTCCACAGCCAGCCGGAACGCATGGGCCTGCCGACAGCCCTCACGGTCCGCTCCGACGGCGCCCTGGACGCCTCCGCCGTACGCACCGCGCTGACCGGCGACCACCGGGTGGCCGCCGCCTATCCCGGGGTCGAGGTCGCCGCGCTGGTCCCCGGCCAGACCGGCACCATCGCACTGCGCGGCCTCGGCACCCGGGCCGAGCCCTACCCCTACGCCCTCGCGGCGGGCCGCGCCGCAAGCGGACCGGACGAGGCGGTGGCCGGCCAGGGCCTGCTGGATCTGCTGCACGCCGAGGTCGGCGACTGGGTGCGCATGACGGTGGGCGACCGGCCGCAGATCCTGCACATCGTGGGCCGCAGCATCGAGCCGCAGAACGCCGGCCGGGTCGTGACCACCTCCCTGGACACCCTCCGCGCCAACGACCCGGGGCTGACCAGCGCCTTCTACGAACTGCGCCTGCACCCCGGTGCCGACCCCCAGCAGGTGGCCGGCGCACTGACCCGGGCCGGCCGCGGCCACCTCGACGTGCACACGGTGACGAACCCGGCCGACGGCCTGTCCCCGCTGCGCGCGGTCGTCGCCGGGCTGATCGCCGTACTGGCCCTGATCGGGCTGGTGGAGCTGCTCACCGCCATCGGCGGCAGTGTCCGCGAGGGCGAGCGGGACGTGCTGGCGCTGCGGGCGATCGGCATGTCCCCGCGGCAGATCACCGCGATCACCGTCACGGCGACGAGCTGTACGGCCCTGGCCGCGGCGCTCGCCGCCACGGCACTGGGTCTGCCGCTGGCCCGCCGGCTGATCGACGCCCAGGGCGGCTCCAGCGGCATCGGCGCCGGCATCGCCCAGTGGCCGTCACCGGCGCTGCTGCTGTCGGTCGGCCTGGCCGCGGTCCTGGGTGCCGCGCTGCTGTCCGCGCTGCCCGCGGGCCGCGCCGCCCGCAGACGGCTCGCGGACACGCTCAGCGCGGTCGCCTGAGCCCGGGGAGAGCCTCCCCGCGGGCTCAACGGCCGTACGGCGAGCGGAAGTTACCCAGGCCCTGCGCGGGATGCAGCGCCGGGTGCTCGGTCAGCCGGATGCCGTATCCCCGCTTGAGTCTGGCCATCTCGTACAGCGCGATGGCGGTGACCGTCACCGGCGCGCCGAGGATGAACACGATGCCGAGCCCCAGCCCGAGGCCGTGCAGATCGCCGGTGAACAGGTCGGGCAGGGCCATCAGCCAGCTGGTGACCATGGCGAGCAGCGGCGGCAGACTGCGGTGGACGGCCGCCGTGCCGAAGAAGTTCCCGGTGACCCGCAGGGCACCGGCGCCGACGAACCAGACCATCCACAGCGTGAACAGCCCCATCGGGATGATCAGCATCGAGCCGCCGAGGCTGCTGTTGTGCTGCAGCAGCAGAACGGTCGCGACGACCGAGGCAACGAAGGTGAGCAGCAGTCCGAGGGCTCTCAGCAGCGCCGGGCGCAGGGTGCGCAGGCTGCCGGTGCGCCGCCAGATCCACAGCATCACCCCGACCGTCAGCGGGGCGATCAGCAGCAGCACACCGCAGGCGATCAGCAGGTTCTCCAGCATCTCCTTGAGGGCGAAGCCGCCCTCGACGAAGGTGTAGACACCGACGGCGGCGACCGTCCCGGCGGCGACCCGGATCCGCTTGAGTTCCTCCACGGACGGGTCGAGCGGCTCGGGTATCCAGGCGGGATGGAACACCGCCCAGGCCGCGTGATGGGCCTTCAGATAGTTCCGGCCGCGCGGCACGCCCGGCGTGCCGTTCCCCCGTGAACCGGCCATTGCGCACTCCCCCGAGTTGCGATGTTCATGATCATCGGGAGTGTACGGGACACCGGATGACCTGCGTCGCCCGGCGTCCCGCGCCGCCCCCGTCCGGGCCGGCAGTCAGCTCCGGCCGCGCAGCCTGCGGTACTTGGCGACCAGCGCCTTGCTCGAGGCGTCCAGTCCCGGCACCTCCGCCCCCTCGGTCAGGGCGGGCTCCACGCGCTTGGCGAGCACCTTGCCGAGTTCGACGCCCCACTGGTCGAAGGAGTCGATGTTCCACACCGCGCCCTGCACGAACACCTTGTGTTCGTAGAGGGCGATCAGCTGGCCGAGGACGGAGGGGGTGAGTTCCTTCGCGAGGATGGTCGTCGTCGGCCGGTTGCCCTGGAAGGTCTTGTGCGCGACCAGCTCTTCCGGCACACCCTCGGCGCGGACCTCCTCGGCGGTCTTGCCGAAGGCGAGGGCCTGGGTCTGGGCGAAGAAGTTCGCCATCAACAGGTCGTGCTGCGCCTTCAGTTCACGGCTCAGCTCGGCCACCGGCTCGGCGAAGCCGATGAAGTCCGCCGGGATCAGCTTGGTGCCCTGGTGGATCAACTGGTAGTAGGCGTGCTGGCCGTTGGTGCCCGGCGTGCCCCAGACCACCGGCCCGGTCTGCCAGTCGACCTGCCCGCCGTCCCGCGCCACGTACTTGCCGTTGGACTCCATGTCCAGCTGCTGGAGGTAGGCGGTGAACCTCGACAGATAGTGGCTGTACGGCAGGACGGCGTGCGACTGGGCGTCGTGGAAATTGCCGTACCAGATACCCAGCAGACCGAGAAGCAAAGGCGCGTTGGCCTCGGCCGGGGCGGTGCGGAAGTGGTCGTCGACCAGCCGGAAGCCGTCGAGCATCTCACGGAAGCGGTCGGCGCCGATCGCGATCATCAGCGACAGCCCGATCGCCGAGTCGTACGAGTACCGGCCGCCGACCCAGTCCCAGAACTCGAACATGTTGTCCGGGTCGATGCCGAACTCGGCGACCTTCTCGGCGTTGGTCGACAGGGCGACGAAGTGCCTGGCCACCGCGGCCTCGTCACCGAGCGCGGCCAGCAGCCAGGTGCGGGCGGAGGTGGCGTTGGTGATCGTCTCGATGGTGGTGAAGGTCTTGGAGGCGATGATGAACAGCGTCTCGGCCGGGTCCAGGTCGCGGGTGGCCTCGTGCAGGTCGGCGCCGTCCACGTTGGAGACGAAGCGGACCGTCAGGTCGCGGTCGGTGAAGCTCCGCAGCACCTCGTAGGCCATCGCGGGGCCGAGGTCGGAGCCGCCGATGCCGACGTTGATCACGTTCTTGATGCGCCGGCCGGTGTGACCGGTCCAGACGCCGGACCGGACGCGGCCCGCGAAGTCCGCCATCTTGTCGAGCACGGCGTGGACCTTCGGCACCACGTTCTCGCCGTCGACCTCGATCACCGCGTCGCGCGGGGCGCGCAGCGCGGTGTGCAGCACCGCCCGGTTCTCGGTGACGTTGACCTTCTCGCCGCGGAACATGGCGTCCCTGAGCCCGAACACGTCCGTGGCGGCGGCCAGCTCGCGCAGCAGCCGCAGCGTCTCATCGGTGACCAGGTGCTTCGAGTAGTCGAGATACAGATCGCCGACCTGGAGCGTGTACCCCTCACCGCGCCCGGGATCGGCGGCGAACAGCTCCCTGAGACGGGTGTCGGCCAGCTCCTCCCGGTGCTTGGCGAGAGCGGTCCATTCGGGCGTCTGGTTGAGCCTGGTACGGCCGTCTGCGTTCATTTCCGACTTCCGCCTTCTTTCGTCCCTGTCCCAGCTGTTCCAACCTAATTGATCAGCGCGCGGCACGAGCCGTCGTCATGGCGTCGTCCGGCGCAACAACAGGTACGTCCGGCTTGCGGGCCGGTATCAGGGCGGTGACGGCGAAGAAGAAGAGGACGGCGGCGAACAGGGCCGGGCCGTTCAGCCCGTACGTCCGGGCCGCCACTCCGCCGAGGAGCGCGCCGAGCGGGGCGCCGGACGTCGAGGCCGTGCGGAACGCGGAGGCGATACGCCCCACCATGGCCTCGGGGCTGCGCTGCTGCATCAGGGTGACCTGGTTGACGTTCCAGACTATGTTCATGGCGCCGAGCAGCAGCATGCCGGTGACGAGCGCGGCCAGGTGCCGGACGGATCCGATGAGCAGCAGTGACGCCGTCTGCACGCTGCCGGCGACCAGCAGGGCCCGCACCCGCCCGGTGCGGCGCGCGAGGCGCTGCGCGAGGAATCCGCCCGTGATGCTGCCGACCGAGAATGCCGTCATCGCGGCCGCGTATCCGGCGTTGCCCACGTCCAGCCAGCGCGTCACGTGCAACGCAAGGGTGGCGATCAGGGCGCCCATCCCGATGTTGCACAGCAGCGTGGCCAGGCAGGTCGCCCGCAGTGCCCGGTCGCCCCACAGAGCGCGCAGGCCCGCGCCGATCTCCGTCCTGAGGGTGCTGCCCGTGGGCCGGGGTGCGCGCTCCGGCGGCCGTATCCGCAGGGACGCGACCAGGGCGGCGGCCACCAGGAACGTGCTCGCGTCGGCCGCGAAGGGCATGAACGCGCCCGCCGTCAGCAGCAGCGGCACGAGCGGAGCGGCGAGCAGCCCGCCGGCGATCTGCTGTCCGGTCAGCAGCCGGGCGTTGGCCCCGCCCAGGGCCTTGCGGTCCACCAGCGAGGGCAGCAGGGCCGTGGAGGCGTTGTCGAAGAGTGTCTGGAGCGTGGTCAGCGCGAAGGCGAGGGCGAGCAGCAGCGGGATCGAGGCGTGGCCCAGCCCCACGACCAGGGCGAACGCGGCCACGAGCAGGCCGCGCACCGTGTCCACGGCCCACATCGCCCGGCGCTGGTCGACCCGGTCGGCAACGGCCCCGCCCAGGAGCCCGAAGAGCAGCCAGGGGACATAGCCGCAGGCGGTCACCGAGGCGATGACCAGTGGTTCGTCACTGAGCCGCACGGCGAGCAGGGGCAGCGCGGAATTGCGTAACGCGTCCCCGAACCGGGAGACCACGGCGGCCGTCCACAGCCGTCCGAATCCCCCGCGCCACGCAGGCGCAGGCCCGCTCTTTCCCTCGACCGCAGCCACAGCTCCCCCCTCACGATGTCCAGGTACACACACCGTAGAGGTCACCACTGACAATCGGCCGGGCCCGCGGGCGGATACGGCTCCGGCCAGGCACCTTCGGGCGCCCGGCCGGTGTAAGTCCTAGATCTCGCCCCGCAGTTTCGCGAGCGCCTCGGCGAGGATCGCCTCGCCGTCCGCGTCGCTGCGCCGCTCCCGCACATACGCGAGATGCGTCTTGTACGGTTCGGTGCGCGGCGGATCCGGCGGGTTGTCCCGGTCCTGACCGGCGGGGAAGCCGCAGCGCGGGCAGTCCCAGGTCTCGGGTACCTGCGCGTCGCTGGCGAAGCTGGGCTGCGTCTCATGCCCGTTGGAGCACCAGAAGGAGATGCGCAGACGCGGCGCGGACTCGCCGCGCTCGGCCTCGCCCATCGGCCCCGCCCCGACCCGGCTTCCTCGGATCGCGTTGCCACTTGCCACGGTCGTAACTCCCTGCGTGATGGTGCCGCGAAGCGAGTCGGCGTTTCGCTCCGCTGCGAGCGCCTCAGTCTACGTAAGGCCCAACGCGCGTCCAGTGATTGGAGTTACAACCCCCTCACCCAGACGCAAGCCCCATGATAGGCCGCGCTCAGGAGCGCGTACCGAACATGGGGCCTTACGTACCGAATATGCGTGATGTGTGCGCTGCGCGGAATATCAGCTGTTCGACTTCATCAGGATGCCGAGGACGATGATGCACGCGAACCACCCCAGGCCGATCACGATGGTGATCCGGTCGAGGTTGCGCTCGGCGACCGAGGAGCCGCCGACGGAGGACTGCATGCCGCCACCGAACATGTCGGAGAGGCCGCCGCCCTTCCCCTTGTGCATCAGCACCAGCAGCATCAGCAGCAGGCTGAAGACGATCAGGGCGATCGAGAACCCCAAAACCACGGCTGGACCAACTTCCTCGGATTCGGATGGACGACGGGGGCACGGCACCTCGGCTGTGCCCCCGCAAGGGTACGACGTATCGTCGCTACCGCCTACTCACAGCTCGTCCTACTGATCGCGGAAACGCACGATCTTGACGAATTCGTCGGCGTCCAGCGAGGCGCCGCCGACCAGGGCGCCGTCGATGTCGGCCTGGGCCATGATCTCGGCGACGTTGCCCGACTTCACGGAGCCGCCGTACTGGATGCGGACCTTGCCGGCCACGTCCTGCGAGTACAGCTCGGCGATCCTGGCACGGATGGCGGCGCAGACCTCCTGGGCGTCCTCGGAGCCGCAGACCTTGCCGGTGCCGATGGCCCACACGGGCTCGTAGGCGATCACGATGGTCTCGGCCTGATCGGCCGGGAGGTCCTTCAGGCCGCCCTCGAGCTGGGCGAGGGTGTGGGTGACGTGGTTGCCCGCCTCGCGGACGTCCAGCTCCTCGCCGATGCACAGGATCGGGGTGAGGCCGTGCTTGTAGGCGGCCTTGACCTTGGCGTTGACCAGCTCGTCGGTCTCGGCGTGGTACTGGCGGCGCTCCGAGTGGCCGATGACCACGTAGGTGCACTTCAGCTTGGCCAGCATCGGGCCCGAGATCTCGCCGGTGTAGGCACCGGAGTCGTGCTGCGAGATGTCCTGGGCACCGTACTTGATCTTGAGTTTGTCGCCGTCCACCAGGGTCTGCACCGAGCGCAGGTCGGTGAAGGGCGGCAGGACGGCGACCTCGACGGCGTCGTAGTCCTTGTCGGCCAGGGCGAAGGCGAGCTTCTGGACGTGCGCGATGGCCTCGAGGTGGTTGAGGTTCATCTTCCAGTTGCCCGCCATCAGCGGCGTGCGCGTGCTCATTGAGGTCAGTCCTCCAGTGCGGCGAGGCCGGGGAGCGTCTTGCCCTCGAGGTATTCGAGGGAGGCGCCGCCACCGGTCGAGATGTGGCCGAATGTGTTCTCGTCGAAGCCGAGCGTGCGCACGGCCGCGGCGGAGTCACCGCCGCCGACGACGGTGAAGCCGTCCGAGTCGACGAGTGCCTGGGCGACGGCCCGGGTGCCTCCGGCGTAGTCGGGGTGCTCGAAGACGCCCATGGGACCGTTCCAGAAGACGGTCGCGGCGTCGGCGAGCTTCGAGGCGTACAGCTCTCGGGTCTTGGGGCCGATGTCCAGGCCCTCCTGGTCGGCGGGGATCTTGTCCGCGTCGACCACGGTGTAGTCGGCCGGCGCCTTGGTCTTCAGGTCCGGGAACTCCCGGGAGACCAGGACGTCGACGGGGAGCACCAGCTCCACGCCGGTCTTCGCGGCGCGCTCCATGTACTCGGTGACGACCGGAACCTGGTCCTCCTGCAGGAGGGAGATGCCGACCTCGTAGCCCTTGGCCTTGAGGAAGGTGTAGGCCATGCCGCCGCCGATGAGCAGGCGGTCGGCCTTGCCGAGCAGTTCGTCGATGACGGCGAGCTTGTCGGAGACCTTGGCGCCGCCGAGCGCGACGACGTAGGGGCGCTTGACGTCCTCGGTGAGCTTCTTCAGGACGCCGACCTCGGTGGCGATGAGGCAGCCGGCGTAGTTCGGCAGCTTGTTCGGCAGGTCGTACACGGAGGCGTGCTTGCGGTGGACGGCGCCGAAGCCGTCACCGACGTAGACGTCCGCGAGGGCCGCGAGCCGGTCGGCGAACTCGCCGCGCTCGGCGTCGTCCTTGGAGGTCTCGCCCGGGTTGAAGCGCAGGTTCTCGATGACCGCGACCTGGCCGGGCTCCAGGCCGTCCACGGCGTCGTGGGCGGCCGGGCCGATGGTGTCCTGGGCGAAGGCGACCGGGGCGCCGAGGAGTTCACCGAGGCGCTCGGCGGCGGGCAGCAGCGAGAAGGCGGGGTCCGGGGCGCCCTTGGGGCGGCCCAGGTGCGAGGCGACGACCACCTTGGCGCCGGCGTCCACCAGGGCCTTGATGGTGGGCAGGACGGCGCGGATGCGGCCGTCGTCGGTGATCGTCCCGTCGGCCAGCGGCACGTTGAGGTCGGCGCGGACGAAGACCCGCTTGCCGCTCACGCCGTCGGCGAGAAGTTCGTCGATCGTCTTCATTGAGTGGACTCCTGAGGAGGGCTCGTGGTGCACCTGATCGTAAAAGGCCGTGGTCAGTACGCGGCACAGGGCCCGGGCAGCGCGCCTGTGCGCTGCCCGAGCCCTGTTCTCACCGCGTGGTCCTGCTGTTTGCGATCAGAGCTGGCCGCCGACGAAGACCGTGAGGTCCACGAGGCGGTTGGAGTAGCCCCACTCGTTGTCGTACCAGCCGATGATCTTCACGTTCTTGCCCTCCTGGACCATGGTCAGGGAGGAGTCGAAGGTGCAGGACGCCGGGGCGTTGACGATGTCGGAGGAGACGATCGGGTCCTCGGTGTAGTCCAGGAGGCCCTTCAGCTCGCCCTCGGCGGCCTTCTGGAAGGCGGCGTTGACCTCTTCCTTGGTGACCTCGCGGCCGAGCTCGACGACCAGGTCGGTGACCGAGCCGGTCGGGACCGGGACGCGCATGGCGATGCCGTCCAGCTTGCCCTTGAGCTGCGGGAGGACCAGCGCGGTGGCCTTGGCGGCACCGGTCGTGGTCGGGATGATGTTCTCGGCGGCGGCACGGGCGCGGCGCAGGTCCTTGTGCGGGAAGTCCAGGATGCGCTGGTCGTTCGTGTACGCGTGCACCGTGGTCATCAGACCCTTGACGATGCCGAAGTTCTCGTCGAGGACCTTCGCCATCGGCGCCACACAGTTGGTGGTGCAGGAGGCGTTGGAGATGACGTGGTGGTTCGCCGGCTCGTACTTGTCCTGGTTGACGCCCATCACGATGGTGATGTCCTCGTCCTTGGCCGGGGCCGAGATGAGGACCTTCTTCGCGCCACCGGCGATGTGCTTCGCGGCGTCTTCCTTCTTGGTGAAGATGCCGGTCGACTCGATGACGATGTCGACGCCCAGCTCGCCCCAGGGGATGTCGGCCGGGTTCCGCTCGGAGAGCACCTTGATGGTGTGGCCGTCCACGGTGATGGTGTCGGCGGTGTGGGAGACCTCCTGCTTGAGGCGACCCAGGATCGTGTCGTACTTGAGCAGGTGCGCCGTGGTGGCGGTGTCACCCAGGTCGTTGACAGCCACAACCTCGATGTCCGCACCCTGCTCCAGCAGCGCGCGGAAGTAGTTACGACCGATACGGCCGAAGCCGTTGATGCCTACGCGGATCGTCACGAACCGATCTCCTCGTTGGTACGCCGGCCATGCGGTGCCGGCGAGCTCTGTTTGGGATGTCCCCGACCACCCACGACCCTACCTCCCTGCGGGCCCCGGGGTGACATCGAGATGGCCCATACACGGGCAGGCGTTCCGTACCCGCCAGTAGGGGTACGGACCGTCCCGGATCGGCAGTGGATTCACCCGTATTTGGTACGGAATGCCGGGTGGTTTTTACGTCGTCTTCACTCGTTCGTGAGCGGGTCGGCTCACTTGATCAGGGCCCCTTCGACGCACCGTTGAGAGGGCTCCCGCTCACCTGTTGGAACAAGGCGAGCGGGATCTGTCAACGTGGCGCCCCTCACCCGCCGAGCGAAGCGAACGACTTCCTCAGCAGGGCAGCCCGATCGGCCGCCGACGGCACCTGCTCCAGACCGAAACCGAGCAGCACGGTGTCGTGCGTGGCGACCGCTCCGTACGTCTGGAACAGCGTCCCGGAGCGCGCCCAGTCCTTCAGCACCGCCGGGCTGCCCGCGGGCGGTCCGGGCACGTGCCAGGCACCGAGGGACGACTCGAATCCCTCGGTCTCCTTCACCGTGCCGCCGACGACGAGCGAGGCGTCGTCCACGAGGACGCCGTGTCCGCCGGTGCCCGGGTCGGTGATGTAGCTGATGGACACCTCGACGGACTTCCCGGCGTAGCCGCTCAGATCGAACGTGGCCTGCCGCCAGCCGCCGGAGCTGCCGGTGAGGCTGTTCCAGGAGCCGCTCGTGCCGGTCGCGGTGCAGGCGTGGTCCGCGAGCGTCAGATAGTGCTTCAGCCACGGGTGCTCGGCGATCAGGAACCCTTCCCCGCAGTCCGCCGGTACGGCACTCTTCGTGGCCCCTCCGGCCTCCGGCAGGGTCGTCCAGTCGTCGGCACCGACGGTGTGCGCCTCGATCACCGCGTGGTCGTAGCCCGGTTCGGTGTCCCACAGCAGCCGCGTGCTCAGGGCCGGCTTGTCGGCGGCGCTGACACCGGTGAGGTCGATGGTGCGGGTAAGACGCTTGTAGGCGTCGTCGGTGTGCACGGCGGCGGCCATGTACGAGCCGGAGTACGGCCCGTACGGATTGACGGTCCCGCCGAACCGGCCCGCACCCGCGCTCTTGAACTGCGGGTACGTGGCGGCCGACAGCGCGTCGGAGGTGACACCGTAGGTGCCGGCCTGGTCCAGCGGGTTGCCGGAGGCGTCACCGAGGGCGCCGGTGTAGCCGTCGAGGGCACCGGAGCCGGTGAACCCGGTGGCGCCCTTGGTCGACGTACGGCTGTAGGCGCCCAGGTAGTACTGGCTGAAGTCGTCCGAGAGGGTGCCGCCGCCGAGGTCGACGCTGCCGCCGGCCAGCTCGCCGGCCTCGATCAGCCTGCCGCCCTCGTTGAGGTAGGCGCGCAGCTGGAGCTGGGTGGCGTTGCCGGGGCCGTTCGTGCCGGAGTAGTGCACGACGGTCCGGAAGTGCTTCAGCACGCCGAGCGCGTCCGGGGCGCCCTGGGTGGCGACGTCCCACACGATCGCCTTGTGCCCGGCCGCCTTCAGCGCGTCCACGTACTTCTGCGCCTGCGTGGCCGCCGCGCCCTCCTCGGCGACGACGAGCGTGTCGGCCTTGGGCCGCTCGGCGACGGTGTAGGTGAAGTGCGAGCTGGAGACCTTCCTGCCGTTCTCCGTCTCGCCGGTGAACCACACCTCGACCTTGTCGCCCGGTCCGCCGTCCTGGACCTTGGCCCGGTACTCGTCGAAGTACAGGTCGTCCTTCCCGCCGTAGGTCTCGCCGCCCTTCCAGTGCCGGAGCGCCTGGTCGAGGACGTGGCCGCCGTTGACGCGGTACTTCAGCTCCTTGTCGCGGATCGCCTTGCGGACGACGACGGAGACCTCCTGGTCAGCGCCCCGGGAGTACGACGTGGGGAACGCGGCCGGGGTGAAGTCGGCGGCGCTCAGCCCGACCGAGGAGACCGGCCTGTCCGGGTGTACGGCGGTCTCGGCGACGGAGAGCGCGAACGGGATGTTCTTGGCGAACTCCTGCTGGATCAGCTTCTCGTCGTCGGGGAAGCTGAAGACCGACGGGCAGTCCTCGGGCTTCCAGGCGTCGTTCGGGTCGATGTTCGACGCGGTCTGGCAGGTCGACATCTCGGGAGTGAACATGGCGATACCGTTGACGTTCGAGGCGTGCCCGTCCGCCTCGCCGTTGGTGGTGTACAGCTCCGAGGAGAGCTGCGAATGGTAGCCGGGGATCGCCGGGTTGTCGGGGGTCCCGGCGAGCGCCTTGTAGAGGACGTCGTCCGGAGTCGGGGTGGCGACCTGCCAGCCGACGCCGTAGAGGAGGAGTTCGGCGGCGGAGTGGTAGTTGACGGCGTACCGGAACCCGATGCGCTTCTCGAAGCCGTCGAGCGCCTTGGTCTCGGGCTCGGACTCGGGGCTCGCGCCGCGGTAGGTCTCGCTGGTGGGGTTCGGGGACGAACCCTCGTCGTCGTAGCCCCACTTGTAGGGGAAGTTGCGGTTGAGGTCGACGCCGTCACCCGCGCCGATGACGCCGTCGCCGTTGACGTCCCGCAGGTTCTTGCGCCACAGGCGGGTCGTCGAGTCCTTGAACGTGTAGTCGTAGCCGTCGGGGTTGGCCGAGATCACGAACCACAGTTCCGTCGAGTCGACGATCTTCCGGATGCGTCTGTCGGTACGGTAGTTGTCCAGGTAGTAGTGCATCAGACGCCGGGTCATCTCCGGCGTGATCCACTCGCGCGCGTGCTGGTTGGACAGGTACAGCACGGCCGGCTTGGAGCCGTCGTCCGGTCTCTTCGCGTTCTTGGTCAGTCTGAGCGCGAGGATGTCCTGGCCGTTGACCGTCTTGCCGATCGATTCGACCTTGGTGAGGTCGGGGTTGGCCTGCGCGGTGTCGAGAATCTCCTGTTTCAGCCCGCCGGCGCCACTGTACGGACGGAACACTCCCTGGGACGCCTTCTCGGCGCGCGCCTGCGCCCTGGCCGGGACGGTGTGCTCGGTGAGGTCGACGCCCTGTGTGCGCAGCTTCGCGGCCTGCTGGTCGGTGAGGTAGACCTCGACCTGGGACTTTCCGTGTCCGCTGACCTGCTCGCCGAGTTCGTCACCGTCCTGTCCGGCCTTGAGGAGCAGGGGTATCTGCGCCTTGGTGACGTCGGCACGGAAGACCTTGACCTGGTCCGGGTCGGACTTCGCCGGGCTTCCGCTCTGTGCCTGGGCTACGGGTGCGAGGCTCGCTCCGCCGAACAGAAGCGCGCCGACAGCGAGGATCGATCTCGCTCTGTGTCTCATGAACCCCCCTAGCGGTGGTCCGCCACAGCGGCGAACAGGTTGCCAGGCTCATGTCAGTCCATGATCGAGTCAAGAGCGCCTGACAGCCACGCAAATGAGGATGCGTCAGGTGCGCGAAAGCCGGTGCCGAAGCCCCAACTGGGCCACGGCACCGGCCTGTTGACGGACGGGCGGTCAGCCGGCCAGGTTGTCCGCCAGCTCCTCCGAGAGGTTGGCCTCCGTGCCCGGGATGCCCAGGTCGGCGGCGCGCTTGTCGGCCATCGCCAGCAGCCGGCGGATACGGCCCGCGACCGCGTCCTTGGTCAGCGGCGGATCGGCGAGCGCGCCCAGCTCCTCCAGCGAGGCCTGCTTGTGCTCCATGCGCAGTCGGCCGGCGGCCGCGAGGTGCTCGGGCACCTCCTCGCCGAGGATCTCCAGGGCCCGCTGCACGCGGGCACCCGCGGCCACGGCGGCACGGGCCGAACGGCGCAGGTTGGCGTCGTCGAAGTTGGCGAGCCGGTTGGCCGTCGCCCGCACCTCGCGGCGCATCCGGCGCTCCTCCCAGGCCAGCACGGACTCGTGGGCGCCGAGCCGGGTCAGCAGCGCGCCGATCGCGTCGCCGTCCCGGACCACCACGCGGTCCACGCCGCGCACCTCACGGGCCTTCGCGGCGATCGACAGCCGGCGGGCGGCGCCGACCAGCGCGAGCGCGGCCTCCGGCCCCGGGCAGGTCACCTCCAGGGAGGAGGAACGGCCCGGCTCGGTCAGCGAGCCGTGCGCCAGGAAGGCCCCGCGCCAGGCGGCCTCCGCATCGCAGGTGGCCCCGGAGACCACCTGCGGGGGCAGCCCCCGGATCGGGCGGCCCCGGCCGTCCACGAGGCCCGTCTGGCGGGCCAGCTGGTCACCGCCCGCGACGACCCGTACGACATAACGCGAGCCGCGGCGCAGCCCGCCGGGCGCCATCACGATCAGCTCGGAGCTGTGCCCGAAGATCTCCAGGATGTCCCGCTTGAGCCGGCGGGCCGCCATCGCGGTGTCCAGCTCCGCCTCGATCACGATGCGCCCGCTCACCAGGTGAAGGCCGCCGGCGAACCGCAGAATGGCGGAGACCTCCGCCTTCCTGCAGCAGGTCCGGGTGACGGGGAGCCGGGAGATCTCGTCCTTCACCGCTGCCGTCATCGCCATGGGCCGATCCTTCCATGCATCCGAAAAATACGGTCGTACGCGGCGGCCAGCAGCTCCGGATCATGCCGGGGTGATCCATCGGTCCGGGCCACAGGCGCCAGCTCGATCGCGGCTCCCAGCCGTTTGGCGGCCTCGGTGAGCGAGTCGCGGTCGGGCACGGCGGCCTCGTCGGCCAGCACCACGTCCAGGGCGAGTTTAGGGGCGTGTCGCCCCAAAACCTCCAAATGACGCTGCGGGGAGAAGCCCTCGGTTTCTCCCGGCTGCGGGGCGAGGTTCAGGGACAGCACCTTGCGCGCCTTGGTCTCCGTCAGGGCGTCCAGCAGCTCGGGTACGAGCAGATGCGGAATCACCGAGGAGAACCAGGAGCCGGGGCCGAGCACCACCCAGTCCGCGTCCAGGACCGCCGCCACGGCCTCCGGGACCGCCGGCGGGTCGTTCGGCACGAGATGCACCGACTGCACCTCGCCGGGCGTGAGCGCGACCGTCGCCTGCCCGCGCACCGTGTCCACGTCCTCCGGGCGCTCCGGGTCGTGCCCCTTGACCAGGGCCTGCAGCTCCAGCGGTACGGCGGACATGGGCAGCACCCGGCCGTGCGCGCCGAGCAGCTTGCCGACCAGGTCCAGGGCCTGCACATGGTCGCCGAGCTGCTCCCACAGGGCGACGATCAGCAGATTGCCGACCGCGTGCTCGTGCAGATCGCCCTCGGACTGGAAGCGGTGCTGGATGACCCGGGCCCAGGTCTGGCCCCACTCGTCGTCGCCGCACAGCGCGGCCAGCGCCTTGCGCAGATCGCCGGGCGGCAGCACGCCCAGCTCGTCACGGAGCCGGCCGCTGGAACCGCCGTCGTCGGCCACGGTGACAACGGCGGTGAGGTCCCCGGTGATCCGGCGCAGCGCGGCGAGTGAGGCCGACAGGCCCATGCCGCCGCCGAGCGCGACCACCTTGGGCTGCGCGCCGCGCCGGCGGGGCCGGGCGCCGCGGGCCTCGGCCGGGCGGCCGGCGCGCGCCTCGGGCACCATCCGGCGCAGCCGGCTCAGCCGCGGTGTACGTTCCGTCATTCCCGTCCCATGTCCCGGTGCACGACCACCGTCTCCACACCCTCGGCCGCGAGGCGCGCGGCGAGCTTCTCCGACATCGCGACCGAGCGATGCTTGCCACCGGTACAGCCGATGGCGATGGTCACATACCGCTTGCCCTCGCGCCGGTAGCCGGCCGCGATCAGCCGTAGCAGTTCGGCGTACCGGTCGAGGAACTCCTTCGCGCCCGGCTGGTTGAACACATAGGCCGAGACCTCCTCGTTGAGACCGGTGAACGGGCGCAGCTCCGGGACCCAGTGCGGGTTGGGCAGGAACCGCATGTCGGCGACCAGGTCGGCGTCGACCGGCAGGCCGTACTTGAAGCCGAAGGACATCACCGTGGCCCGCAGCTCGGGCTCCTCCTCGCCGGCGAACTGGGCGTCCATCTTGGCGCGCAGCTCGTGCACGTTGAGGCTGGAGGTGTCGATCACCAGGTCGGCGTCGCCGCGCAGCTCGCGCAGCAGCTCGCGCTCGGCGGCGATGCCGTCGACGATGCGGCCGTCGCCCTGCAGGGGGTGCGGACGGCGCACCGACTCGAAGCGGCGCACCAGGGCGTCGTCGGAGGACTCCAGGAAGACGATCCGGCGTGTGACGCCCCGGCTGTCGAGGTCGGCGAGGGACTCGCGCAGATTGTCGAAGAAGCGCCGCCCGCGCACGTCCACGACGACCGCGATCCGCGCCACGTTGCCCTGTGAGCGGGCGCCCAGCTCCACCATGGTGGGGATGAGGGCGGGCGGGAGGTTGTCCACGACGAACCAGCCGAGGTCCTCCAGACACTTGGCCGCCGTGGACCGTCCCGCTCCGGACATACCGGAGATGATCACCAGCTCGGGGATGGCCGCCTCCGGGCCCGAGGCCGGCGTACCGTCCGTGCTCACCTGTGCTCCGTTTTCCTGGGCCGGGGGCTGTGGCTCATCCTGCCCCGCTTCCTTGTGGGCCCGATCTCGCTGTTCTGTGGGCTGTGCTTCGTGCTCGGTCATGTCTCCTGCCCCCGTCGTTCGTCCGGGAAGCCCGCGGTTACGGGCTCCCCCGAGGAACCCGCCGCCGTCTCGGGTTCCTCCTCCTCAATGATCTCTCCAGTCGCCGTGTTCACGGCGGGTGCGGCCGGAGCCGCCTGGGCGAGGGCCACGGCGATCGTCTCGGCCGTCTTCCGGCCTATCCCGGGCACCTCCTGGATCTGTTCGATTGTGGCGGACCGCAGCTTCTTCACCGAGCCGAAATGCTTGATGAGCGCCTGTTTGCGGGTCTCGCCGAGGCCGGGGACATCGTCCAGGGGGCCGGCCCGGAAGCGCTTGGCGCGCTTGGTGCGCTGGTAGGTGATCGCGAACCGGTGGGCCTCGTCCCGCACGCGCTGGAGCAGATACAGGCCCTCACTGGTGCGGGGCAGGACCACCGGGTCGTCCTCGCCGGGCACCCAGACCTCTTCCAGCCGCTTGGCCAGGCCACAGACGGCGATGTCGTCGATGCCCAGTTCGTCCAGGGCGCGCCGGGCCGCGGCGACCTGGGGCTGCCCGCCGTCGACGACGACCAGCTGCGGCGGGTAGGCGAACTTCCTGGGACGGCCGTCGTCGTCCTTGAGGGAGTCGGTGATCGTGTCCGCGCCGGTGAGCGTGCCGTCTGTGCCGGTGAGGGTGTCCTCGGTACCGGAGCCGTCGGCCCACTCCCCCGTCTTCTCCTTCTCGGCGAGATAGCGCCTGAAGCGACGGGTGATCACCTCGTGCATGGAGCGGACGTCGTCCTGGCCCACGAAGCCCTTGATCTGGAAGCGGCGGTACTCGCTCTTGCGCTGCAGGCCGTCCTCGAAGACGACCATGGAGGCGACCACGTCGTCCCCCTGGAGATGCGAGATGTCGTAGCACTCGATCCGCAGCGGGGCGCTGTCCAGGTCGAGGGCCTCGGCGATCTCCTCCAGGGCGCGCGAGCGCGTGGTCAGGTCGGAGGCGCGCTTGGTCTTGTGCAGCGCGAGGGCCTGCTGGGCGTTGCGCTGCACGGTCTCCATGAGCGCCCTCTTGTCGCCGCGCTGCGGGATGCGCAGCGAGACGTTCGCCCCGCGGCGGCCGGTCAGCCACTCCTGGACCGGCAGGGCGGGCTCGGGCAGCGCCGGGACCAGCACCTCCTTGGGGACCGCGTCCCCGGTCTCCTCTCCGTAGAGCTGCTGCAGGGCGTGCTCGACCAGGGCGCCGGTGGTGATCTCCTCGACCTTGTCGGTCACCCAGCCGCGCTGGCCGCGCACCCGGCCGCCGCGCACATGGAAGATCTGCACGGCCGCCTCCAGCTCGTCCTCCGCGACGGCGATGAGGTCGGCGTCGGTCGCGTCGGCGAGCACGACGGCGTTCTTCTCCATGGCCTTCTTCAGGGCCTCGATGTCGTCGCGCAGCCGGCCGGCCCGCTCGTACTCCATCTCCTCGGCCGCCTCCATCATCTGCTTCTCCAGACGGCGGAGGTAGGCGCCGGTGCGGCCGGCCATGAAGTCGCAGAACTCGTCGGCCAGCTCCCGGTGGTCCTCGGGGCCGATCCGGCCGACGCAGGGGGCGGAGCACTTGCCGATGTAGCCGAGCAGGCAGGGACGGCCGGTACGGGCGGCGTTCTTGAACACTCCGGCCGAGCAGGTACGCACCGGGAACACACGCAGCAGCAGGTCGACGGTGTCCCGGATGGCCCACGCGTGCCCGTACGGCCCGAAGTAGCGCACGCCCTTCTTCTTGTGACCGCGCATCACCTGTACGCGCGGGAACTCCTCGTTCATCGTCACGGCGAGGTACGGGTAGCTCTTGTCGTCGCGGTACTTGACGTTGAACCGGGGGTCGTACTCCTTGATCCAGGAGTACTCCAGCTGGAGTGCCTCGACCTCTGTGGACACCACGGTCCACTCCACGGACGCGGCGGTGGTCACCATCGTCCGGGTGCGCGGGTGCAGGTTCGCCAGGTCCTGGAAGTAGTTCGCCAGGCGCTGGCGCAGGCTCTTCGCCTTTCCGACGTAGATCACTCGGCGGTGCTCGTCACGGAACCTGTACACCCCCGGAGAGTCCGGGATCTCACCCGGCCTGGGGCGGTAGCTGGAGGGGTCGGCCATGTCTCACACCCTACTGGCGAGCACCGACACCGCGTCGGGCCTGTGGACAACCCCCACCCCCGTGCCGCTCACCCGTCCCCGCACCCTCCGTGTCCGCCGGCGGCAGACCCGTACCGATCATGTGCCGGACGATCCGGAACGCCTCGCCGAGCGGCGCGGTCTCCTCGTCCGGGCAGGTGTCGCACTGCCCGTTCGCGAGCCGGAAGCCCCCACTCCACTGGCGGGATCCCGCCGAGGCGGCGTGCGCGCCCGGATCGTCCTCTTCGTCGAGAACCATCACCAGCGCGCGGTCGGTGTCGCTCACCACGCTCAGCAGGCGTCCGGCGGAGCTGGTCGGCCAGGTGCCGGGACGGCCCTCGGCGATCCGCCGCCGCAGGGTGGCGACCGCCTCCCCGGCCGTCACCGTCGCGCGCTCACCGGCGAAGGTCCAGGTCTCCGACACACGCCGATCTTCCCATCGGGTGGCGCGGGCGGGCGTGACGCTCGTGCCGGAAGGCTCGGACACTCCGTCGCGACCCGGTCGGCTTCGGTCGTGGCGGGTTCGAGGTGTTGTCGGGGCCTGGTCAACACGCTTCAATGCGGGGGAACTCGGGGCCGTGCACGCACACATACGGGGGCGGCGTGCACAGTGACGGGCGTTCACAGCGTCCACGGGGGTGGCCCCGTACACCAGCGCAGACGGTCTGACCAACCGTAGCGACACCTCATAGAAAGGCGCCCCGGCATGCGGCATGCCACAGAGCACGCGCACCTCCCCACCGCGGAACTGGACACGGCCCTGCGGGGCGGCCCCTTCCATGTGGCGCTGCGCGCCGCGATCGCCGCACGCGGGCTGCCGCTCCAGCGCGTCCAGCACCATCTGTCCCGGCATGGGGTCAAGGTGGGTGTCACCAGCCTGAGTTACTGGCAGCAGGGCGCCCGCCGCCCGCAGCGCCCCGAGTCGCTGAGGGCCGTACGGGCGCTGGAGGAGATCCTCCAGTTGCCGGACGAGTCGCTGATCCGGCTGCTCGCCGAGGTCGACGGGCACACGGCGGCCGGCCGCCCCGCGGGGCGCTCCTACCGCTCCCTGATCGAAGCCTCGGACGTGCTGGACCGGCTCCGGGCCGAGCTGGGCTGGTCCCTCGACGGCGGGCTGCACACCCTGGGCCACCACGAGTGCGTCCGCATCGGCGCCCGCCGCGAGCTGGCCGCCCGCGAGGCCCACCACATCGTGCGTGCCCACCGCGACGGGGTCGACCGCTTCGTCGCCGTGCACCACGGCGACCCCGGCTGCCGCCCGCACGCCATCAGAGTGCGGGCGCTGGAGAACTGCCGCACGGGACGCGTCCGCTGGGACCAGGAGACGGGCGCGCTGGTGGCGGAGCTGCTCTTCGGCACCCGGCTGCGCTCCGGGGACACCTTCCTCTTCCGGTACGGCATCGAGGACGGTACGGCCGGACCCTCCCGTGAGTACCTCCACCGCTTCGGCTTCGCCGGCGGCCAGTACGCGCTCCAGGTGCGCTTCGACGCGTCCGCGCTACCGGCCCGCTGTCACCGCTTCACCCAGCACTCGGCGGCGGCCCCTCGCAACGGCCGGCAGGAACTATCGGTCACCGGCCCACACCACTGCGTCCACGTGGTCGAGCCGCGGATACGTCCGGGCATCGTCGGCATCGCATGGGAGTGGGACTGAAGCCACCCCGGCGGCAGGCCTGTTGACCCGGCCCGGGCCCGGATCCATCGCCCGGGCGGCTCGGCGGTGCGGGTGGCAGGGGCGGCTCGGCGGTGCGGTGCAGGGTCGCTGTTTCGCAGCGGGCCACGACGGCTGTGCGGCCCTGCGGGTGGGCGCGTGCGGGCGGGTCGGAGGCGTGCCGCTTCACAGTGGCGATGGTGCGACCGTGGGAGGCGGTTGCGCGGTCGACCGTGCGGGGGACGGTTGCGCGGCCGGGGTGTCGGCGGGACTGTCAGGCGCCCGGGCCGGCGATGATCCTGCCGTTCGTGGTCTTCACCGGCAGCTCGGCCAAGGGCTCGGTGGCCGGCGCCTGGACCACCTTGCCCGTCACGGCGTCGAACTGGCTGCCGTGGCAGGGGCAGATCAGGGTGGTGCCCTGCAGCTTGTTGATGGGGCACCCCGCGTGCGTGCAGATCGTGCTGTAGGCCTTCAGCGTGCCGCTTCCGTCACGGCTGACGACCACGTTGTGGTCCCGGTAGAGCTTGGCAGCGCCCTTCGAGACCTTGCTCTCGGCGCCGAGGTCGACCGGCGCCGTCGGGGCGGCCGCGCTGCCCTGGCCCGGCGCCGAGCACGCGGCCAGGCCGAGCCCGGCGACGGGGGCCACTGCGGCCCCTCGAAGGACGGTACGACGGCTCGCGGAGGGTCGGGCAGGCATCTGGAACTCCACTGCTCAAGGGATGTGCGGGGCGACGATACCCGGGCAGAAGGGTCGGCCCTGGAGCGGGGTGGCGACTACGGGGAGCGGGCGCCGGGGCGGCAGTCAGGGCGAGGCGCTGGGCACCGGCTGGCGCAGGTGGAGGGCAGGCGGGTGACGTAAACGCTTACGCAAGCGTTTACGCGAGGGTCGTCGATGGGGTACCGTCCCGGCCGGAAAGCCGTGCTCACTCGGTTCCGGGAGGGAGATGCGATGCCCACGATGGCCGATGTCGCGCGGAGCGCCGGGGTCTCCGTGGCGACCGTCTCCCATGTCCTGAACGGCACGCGACCGGTGCTGCCCCACACCCGCCAGGCCGTGCTGGACGCCATCGACGCCCTCGGCTACACCCCCAACACCCTGGCCCGCTCCCTAGTGACCTCCCGCACCCGCTCCATCGGGCTCGCGGTGTCGGCGATCAGCAACCCGTACTTCACGGAGATCCTCCAGGGCGTCGAGGCCGCTGCCCTGGAAGCGGGCTACAGCCTGCTCATCGCGGATCCTCATGACGACCCGGGGCACGAACGCAAGGTCGTACAGCTCCTCCATGAGCGCCGGGTGGACGGCATGATCGTCGCTCCTTCCTCGCATCCACAGAATCTGGTCGGCTATCTGCGCCGCCATGCCGTACCGACCGTGTTCCTGGACCGGGTGATCGACGCCGTCGTGACGGACGGCAAGGCGATCGCCGGTGGAGCCGGCACCGCCCCCGGCGAGGCCGCGCCCTGGTACGACCAGGTCTGTGCCGAGAGCGCCGAACCGACCGCCCGTCTCGTCACCCACCTCGCCGGGCTGGGACACCGCCGGATCGGCCTGGTCGCCGGCCTGCCCGGGCTGAGCACCACCAGTGAGCGCGTGTCCGGCTACCGGGACGGTCTCACGGCCGCCGGCCTGGCGCACGACGAACGGCTCCTGGTGTCCGGGAACTCCGAGTCCACGGGTGCCGAGCAGGCCACGGCCGCCCTGTTCGCCCTGCCCGATCCGCCCACGGCACTCGTCACCGCCAACAACGCGATGACCATCGGTGCCCTGCGCAGCCTGCGTCGGCAGGGCCTGTCCGTGCCGGACGACATCGCCCTGTGCTGCTTCGACGACTTCGCCTGGGCCGATCTGTTCTCACCCCGGCTCACCGCGATCGCCCAGCCCAGCAGGGAGTTGGGCGCGCAGGCCGTCCAGGTGCTCCTGCACCGGCTTGACGAGCCGCGCCGGCCGACCCGGACGGTGCGGCTGCCGTGCGCGTTCGTCCATCGCACGTCCTGCGGATGCCCGGAGGAGCCGGACGGGTCCGAGGAACCCGCGGACATCGCATCATCCACACTGTCGGAGAAGGGAACAACCTCGTGATCGTCGTCGCCGGTGAGGCACTGATCGACCTGGTACCGCAGGGCTCCGGCGCCCTCGCGGACCTGAAGCCGGCGCTCGGCGGCGGCCCGTACAACACCGCCGTGGCCCTCGGTCGGCTCGGCTCCCGCACCGCCTTCTGCTCCCGGACGTCGCACGACGCGTTCGGCGAGGCCCTGCTCGACGGGCTGCGGCGGGCGGGGGTGGATGTGTCCGGTGTGCAGCGCGGGACGGAGCCGACGACCCTGGCCGTGGCCACGATCGACGGCAGCGGCTCGGCGGCCTACTCCTTCTATGTCGAAGGCACCGCCGACCGACTGTTCGCCGCCCCCGCCGCGCTGCCCGCCGGCACGCGCGCGGTGTCCTTCGGCACCTGCTCGCTCGTCCTGGAGCCGGGGGCGAGCGCCTATGAAGAGCTGATGCGCGCGGCCGCCCAGCAGGGGCTGTTCACCGCACTCGACCCCAACATCCGGGCGGGGCTGATCCCGGACGCGGACGCCTACCGAGCGCGTTTCAAGAGCTGGCTGCCCTCGGTGACGCTGCTGAAGCTCTCCGCGGAGGACGCCGAGTGGCTGGGCGGCACCCCGGGCGAGTGGCTGGCCGCGGGACCGGCGGCCGTCGTGGTGACCCGGGGCGGGGACGGTCTGAGCGTGTTCACGCGGGACGGCGCGGAGTACTCCGTACCGGGTGAGAAGGTCGCCGTGGTGGACACCATCGGCGCCGGTGACACGGTGAACGCGGCCTTGCTGCATGGGCTTTCCGCTCTGGACGCGCTGTCCGCGGATGCGCTTGCCGCCCTCGGGACGGAGGGCTGGACGCGGCTGCTGCGCTTCGCGGCACGCGCGGCGGCGATCACCTGCTCACGGGCGGGGGCCGAGCCGCCGTACGCCGCCGAGCTGGGCGGCCTGTGAGCGGTCCCTTTCCTGCCCGCTTCCTCTCCGCTCTGCTGCCTCTCTGCTGTTGTCAAGGTGCGGCCGGACCTGCGACACGGGGACCCGTCGGACCTCGGGGCCGGGGTGGCTGATAGTGGAACGAGCGGCGCCCCGCGGGGAGTTCCCGCGGGGCGCCGCTTTTTTGGTGGTATGTCAGGCCTTGCGTGCCCGTGTCGTCTTCTTCGCGGGCGTCGCCTTCTTGGTGGCCGCGGCGGCCTTCTTGGTCGCCGTGTTGTTGGCCCTGGCTGTGACGGTCTTCTTCGCCGCCGTCTTCGCCGCGGCCGTCTTCCTGACCGTGGTGGCACGCGGAGCCTTCACCGGCTCCGCGTCGCTGATGCGGTCGGCGCCGAGGATCTCGCGCAGGAACTTTCCGGTGTGGCTGGCCGGAACCCCGGCGACCTCCTCGGGCGTACCCTCGGCGACCACGAGGCCACCGCCGGCACCGCCCTCCGGACCCATGTCCACGACCCAGTCGGCGGTCTTGATCACGTCGAGGTTGTGCTCGATGACGATGACCGTGTTGCCCTTGTCGACCAGGCCACCGAGGACCTTCAGCAGCTTGCTGATGTCTTCGAAGTGCAGACCGGTGGTCGGCTCGTCCAGGACGTAGACCGTGCGCCCGGTGGACCGCTTCTGCAGTTCGCTGGCCAGCTTCACGCGCTGGGCCTCACCGCCGGAGAGAGTGGTGGCGGACTGGCCGAGGCGGACGTAGCCGAGGCCGACGTCCTTCAGCGTCCTCAGATGCCGGGAGATGGAGGGGACGGCCTCGAAGAAGTCGGTGGCCTCCTCGATCGGCATGTTCAGCACATCGGCGATGGACTTGCCCTTGTAGTGGACCTCCAGGGTCTCCCGGTTGTATCGGGCGCCGTGGCAGACCTCGCACGGGACGTAGACGTCCGGGAGGAAGTTCATCTCGATCTTGATCGTGCCGTCGCCCGCGCAGTTCTCGCAGCGGCCGCCCTTGACGTTGAAGGAGAAGCGACCGGGCAGGTAGCCGCGGACCTTGGCCTCGGTGGTCTCGGCGAAGAGCTTGCGGATGTGGTCGAAGACACCGGTGTACGTCGCAGGGTTGGACCGCGGGGTGCGGCCGATCGGCGACTGGTCGACGTGCACGACCTTGTCGACCAGGTCGTCGCCGTCCACGCGCGTGTGCCGTCCGGGGACGTTCCTCGCGCCGTTCAGCTCGCGGGCCAGGTGCGTGTAGAGGATGTCGTTGACCAGCGTCGACTTGCCGGATCCGGACACGCCCGTGACGGCCGTGAACACGCCCAGCGGGAAGGACACGTCAATGTCCTGGAGGTTGTTCTCTCGGGCGCCGTGCACGGTGAGATGCCGGGACAGGTCGCGCGGACGGCGGATGTCGGGGACCGGGATCGCCTTGCGACCCGAGAGGTACGCGCCGGTCTGCGACTCGGTGTTGGCGAGCAGCTCCTTGAGGGAGCCGCTGTGCACGACCTTGCCGCCGTGCTCACCGGCGCCGGGGCCGATGTCCACGACCCAGTCGGCGACCTTGATGGTGTCCTCGTCGTGCTCCACGACGATGAGGGTGTTGCCCATGTCGCGCAGCCGGACCAGGGTCTCGATGAGCCGGTGGTTGTCCCGCTGATGCAGACCGATGGACGGCTCGTCCAGGACGTAGAGCACGCCTACGAGACCGGAGCCGATCTGGGTGGCCAGGCGGATGCGCTGGGCCTCGCCGCCGGAGAGCGTGCCGGCCGCGCGGTTCAGCGAGAGGTAGTCCAGGCCGACGTCGACCAGGAAGCGCAGCCGTTCGTTGACCTCCTTCAGGACCCGCTCGGCGATCTTCTTGTCCCGGGCGTTCAGCTGCAGCCGGCCCAGGAAGTCCGCACAGTCGCTGATCGACATCGCGGAGACCTCGGCGATCGACTTCTCCATGATCGTGACCGCGAGGACGATCGGCTTCAGGCGCGTGCCCTCACAGGTGGGGCAGGGCACCTCGCGCATATAGCCCTCGAAGCGCTCGCGGCTGGCGTCGCTCTCGGCCTCGCTGTGCCGGCGCTTCACGAACGGAACCGCGCCCTCGAAGGGCGTGGTGTACACGCGCTCTCGGCCGTAGCGGTTGCGGTACCGGACCTCGATCTGGGTTTTGTGGCCGTGGAGCAGGGCCTTCTTCGCACGCTGCGGCAGGCCCGCGAACGGGATGTCCGTGCGGAAGCCGAGGGCGTCGGCGAGGGCGCCGACCAGGCGGCCGAAGTAGTCCTTGGTGTGTCCGTGCGACCAGGGGTGGATGGCGCCCTCGTCCAGGGACTTGTCCTCGTCCGGGACGATCAGCTCCGGATCGACCTCCATGCGCGTGCCGATGCCCGTGCACTCGGGGCAGGCGCCGAAGGGCGAGTTGAAGGAGAAGGAACGGGGCTCCAGCTCCTCGAAGGACAGGTCGTCGTACGGGCAGTACAGGTGCTCGGAGTACATGCGCTCGCGCTCGGGGTCGTCCTCGGGGAGGTCGACGAAGTCGAGCACGATCATGCCGCCGGACAGGCCGAGCGCGGTCTCCACGGAGTCGGTGAGGCGGCGCTTGGCGGAGTCCTTGACCGTGAGGCGGTCGACGACCACCTCGATGGTGTGCTTCTCCTGCTTCTTCAGCGTGGGCGGGTCGGAGAGCTGGATGGTCTCGCCGTCCACCCGCGCACGGGAGTAGCCCTTGGTCTGGAGGTCGGCGAAGAGGTCGACGAACTCGCCCTTGCGCTCGCGCACCAGCGGGGAGAGCACCTGGAAGCGGCTCCCCTCCGGCAGCTCCAGGACCTTGTCCACGATGGCCTGGGGCGACTGGCGCGAGATCGGGCGGCCGCACTCGGGGCAGTGCGGCTTGCCGATGCGTGCGAAGAGCAGACGCAGATAGTCGTAGACCTCGGTGATGGTGCCGACCGTCGAGCGCGGGTTGCGCGAGGTCGACTTCTGGTCGATGGAGACCGCTGGGGACAGGCCCTCGATGAAGTCGACGTCCGGCTTGTCCATCTGGCCGAGGAACTGCCGGGCGTACGAGGAGAGCGACTCCACGTAGCGGCGCTGGCCCTCCGCGAAGATCGTGTCGAAGGCCAGGGAGGACTTGCCCGACCCGGACAGGCCCGTGAAGACGATGAGCGAGTCACGAGGCAGGTCGAGCGAGACATTCTTCAGGTTGTGCTCGCGCGCGCCACGGACGATGAGACGGTCGGCCACGCCGGTCCGCACCTTTCTTGAGAGAAGTGACAGGGGCGGGGCCCCCGTGCTTCTTCAGACTAGGGGGAGCCACTGACAACGCCGGTCGGATTGCCCGGTTGCATAACAACCTCCGGCCATCCAGCATGCCCGACGCCGCTCTCGACGATATAGCACGTGCTTTCGATTTGCGGACGGGCTTCACCACCTTCACTCAAAGGTGTGGCGGGACTAATGTCAGGCTCATGATTGATCACGCTCATGACCTGGCATGTGTACGTGACGCGACCGAGCGGCTCCTCACCGCGGTCGCCAAACTGGACAACGCGGCGCTCGCCGAGCCGTCACGGCTCCCGGGCTGGACCCGCGGACACGTCCTCGCCCATGTCGCCCGCAACGCGGACGCGCTCGTGAACGTCCTCGAGGGCCGCCCCATGTACGCGAGCGCCGAGGCACGGGATGCCGACATCGAGCGGGACGCCCCGCGCCCCCTCGACGCCCAGCTCGCCGACCTGCGCGAGAGCACGGCCCGTTTCCAGGCGTCGGGGGATGCGCCGGCGGACTGGACGCGCACGGTGGAGCTGCGCAACGGGGTCACCGACTCCGCGTCCCGGGTGCCGTTCCGCCGCTGGGCGGAGGTCGACCTGCACCATGTGGATCTCGGCATCGGGTACGAGCTGGAGGATCTTCCGGCGGAGTTCATGGAGCGGGAGATCGGCTTCCTGGCGGACCGCTTCGCCGGGCACAAGGACGTGCCCTCGACCGGCCTGGCCGCCGAGGGCGGCGCGACCTGGACCACGGGCGGCGGCGCGGAGGGCACACCGGTCACGGTCGAGGGGACGGCCGCCGACCTGCTGGGCTGGCTCGCCGGGCGGCGCGAGGGCTCCGGTCTGACCGTGCAGGGCGCGCTGCCGAAACTGCCTCCCTTGTAGGCCGTCGACGGTCCGCGGGCCCCTCCCCGCTATAGGCTGATCACCATGACGTACACCGGAGAGGTCAGGGTCGGCGGACCGGCGGATGTGCACGAGCTGAAAGACCTGATGATCACGAAGATCGCGGTCGGCCCGATGGAGAACAACGCCTATCTGCTGCGCTGCCGGGCCACCGACGAGCAGCTGCTGATCGACGCCGCCAGCGAGGCGGAGACGCTCCTCGGCATGATCGGTGACGACGGCATCGCGTCCGTCGTCACCACGCATCAGCACGGCGACCACTGGCAGGCGCTCGCCGAGGTCGTCGCGGCCACGGGCGCGCGTACGTACGCCGGCCGGGAGGACGCCCCTGGCATCCCGGTGCCCACCGACGTCCTGGTGAACGACGGCGACGTCATCAGGGTGGGGCATGTGGAACTCACCGCACGGCATCTCGTCGGGCACACCCCGGGTTCGATCGCACTGGTCTACGACGACCCGCACGGCCATCCGCACGTCTTCACCGGCGACTGCCTCTTCCCGGGCGGCGTCGGCAACACGCGCAAGGACCCGAAGGCCTTCGCCAGCCTGATCCACGACGTGGAGACGAAGATCTTTGCCGTGCTGCCCGACGAGACCTGGGTGTATCCCGGGCACGGCAACGACACGACGCTGGGAGCGGAGCGACCGCAGCTGCCGGAGTGGCACGCACGCGGGTGGTGAGCGCGGGCGCATTGCCACGGCGCGGGCGCGTTCTCACCGCACAGGCGCAGTCTCCACGCGCGCGCCCCGTGTGCACGTTTCACACGCGCCGGGGGCGTGCGCACGCTTCCGGCACGCCCTGTCACGCAGTCAACTGGTAGCAGCCCCGCAGAGGATGACGGCTCCTGTGCGGTAGGGCCGCCGGTCCCAACCCCGCCCTCGGCCGGCGGCCCTGGCCAAACGGCTGCCCCCGCGCGCCGTTCACAGGACCGCAACACCCGTTCCCACTATGCGGACAGTTGCCGTCATGACCTGGACAAACATGGGGTTCGCTGCCAATCTCCCGCCATGTACCTTGCCCCTCGCACCCTGCGTCGTGCGCTGGCCGCCGCCTCCGTAGCCCTGCTCGCCACCGCTGTCGGCTGTGCTCCACAGCCCGACGACACAGCGTCGGCCGCTCCGTCCGGCTCGGCCGCGAAGAGCTGCGCCAAAGGCAAGTTGGCCACCAAGACGTCCGGCAAGCTGACGATCGCGACGGACGAGCCGGCGTACGAGCCCTGGTTCAAGGACGACAAGCCCGCGAACGGCAAGGGCTTCGAGTCGGCGGTCGCCTATGCCGTGGCCCGGCAGCTGGGTTACGCCAAGAACGCGGTCGTATGGCAGAGCGTGCCGTTCAACAAGGCGTTCGCGCCCGGCGTGAAGACCTTCGACTTCGACATCAACCAGGTGTCGATCAGCACCGAGCGCAAGAAGGCCGTCGATTTCTCCTCCGGCTACTACGACGTGCGCCAGGCGGTCATCGCGCTGAAGGGCAGCAAGGCCGCCAAGGCGTCGAGCATCGCGGACCTGAAGGACCTCAAGCTGGGTGCCCAGGTCGGCACCACGAGCCTCGACTACATCACCGACGTGGTGAAGCCGAAGCAGGAGGCCGCCGCCTTCGCGAAGAACGACCAGGCCAAGTCGGCGCTGAAGAACGGGCAGGTGGACGCCATCGTGGTCGACCTGCCGACCGCGTTCTACATCACCTCGGCCGAGGTGACGAACGCGAAGATCGTCGGCCAGTTCGAGAACCAGGGCGGTACGCCGGAGCAGTTCGGGCTGGTGCTGGACAAGGGCAGCGCGCTGGCCTCGTGCGTGAGCGGCGCCGTGGGCGCCCTGCGCAAGGACGGCACGCTGGCGAAGCTCGAGAAGCAGTGGCTCTCCGACGCCGTCGACGCCCCGGTGCTCAAGTGACGGTCACCAAGGGCGGGTCGGCCCGGGAGGGAGCCGACGACAAGGACGACACGACCGGCGGCGCCGCCGACGGCGTCACCGGTGACGGCTACGCACCGTCCGAACGGCGGCTGGAGCGCGAGCGCTACAAACGCGCGCGTACCCGCCGCGCCACAGCCGTCGCGGCGCTCTCGACCCTGGTCACGGCTGTCGTGCTTTACCTTGTCGTGGTCAACGCGCCGGGCTGGCCGCGCACCAAGGAGACGTTTTTCAGTGCGCAGTACGCGCGCGAGGCACTGCCGAAGGTCCTCGAAGGGCTGTGGCTGAACGTCCGCCTGCTCGCGGTCTGCGGGGTCGCCGTCCTGGTCCTGGGCATGCTCATAGCGATCGCGCGCACCCTGCGCGGCCCGGTGTTCTTCCCGCTGCGTGTGCTGGCGGCGGCCTACACCGACTTCTTCCGCGGCCTCCCGCTGATCATCAACCTGATGATCGTGGTCCTGGGCGTCCCGGCGCTGCGGCTGCAGGGCGTGACGGTCGATCCGGTGCTCCTGGGCGGTACGGCGCTGACGCTGACGTACTCGGCGTACGTGGCCGAGGTGTTCCGGGCCGGGATCGAGTCGATCCACCCCTCGCAGCATGCCGCGGCCCGCTCACTGGGCCTGACCAACCGCCAGGCCCTGCGCCACGTCGTCCTCCCCCAGGCGGTACGACGTCAGGTGCCGCCGCTGCTCAACGACCTGGTGTCGCTGCAGAAGGACACCGGTCTGGTGTCGATCGGCGGCGCGGTGGACGCCGTGCGGGCCGCCGACATCATCGTGGGCCGCAGTCTGAACTACACGCCGTACATCGTCGCGGGACTGGTGTTCGTGGCGCTGACCATTCCGATGACCCGCTTCACGGACTGGGTGACGGCCCGGATGGACCGGCAGCGGGCCCAGGGAGGATCGCTATGAGCGACGCAGGCGCGCCCGTCCTGCGCATGGAGTCCGTCCGCAAGACCTTCGGCGGCTCCGTCGTGCTGCGGGACGTCGATCTGGAGGTCGCGCCGCACACGGTGACCGCGCTGATCGGTACCTCCGGCTCGGGCAAGTCCACGCTGCTGCGCTGCGCCAATCTCCTGGAGGAGATCGACGACGGCGCGATCTGGCTGGAGGGCGAGGAGATCACCGATCCCCGTGTCGACCAGGACGCGGTGCGCCGCCGGATCGGCGTGGTCTTCCAGGCGTACAACCTCTTCCCGCACATGAGCGTGCTGGACAACATCACGCTGGCGCCGCGCCGGGTGCACGGCGTCTCCCGTGCGGAGGCCGAGGAATGGGCCAGGGGGCTGCTGGAGCGCCTCGGACTGGGTGCCAAGTGGGATGCCTACCCCGACCGGCTCAGCGGCGGCCAGCAGCAGCGTGTGGCGATCGTACGGGCGCTTGCCGTGCGGCCCCGGCTGTTGCTCCTGGACGAGATCACGGCGGCGCTGGACCCCGAACTCGTGGGCGAGGTGCTGGACGTGGTCCGGGACCTGAAGGACGACGGTATGACCATGGTGCTGGCGACGCACGAGATGGGCTTCGCGCGGGACGTCGCCGACCAGGTTTGTTTTCTGGATGGTGGAGTCGTCCTGGAGCGCGGCACCCCCGAGCAGGTCTTCGGGGACCCGCAGCAGGAGCGCACACGGCGCTTCCTGCGGCGGATCGTGGAGGCGGGCCGGTTGTAACCCCGCATCGAGGCGGGCCGGTTGCAGCTACGCGTCGGCCTGGGCCGCGCTCAGCAGGGCGGCCACGCGCTCCAGGCCGAACACATAGCCCTGCACTCCGCATCCGGCAATGACGCCGTCCGCGCGCAGCGAGACATAGGAGTGGTGCCGGAACGACTCGCGCCGGTGGATGTTGGAGATGTGCACCTCCAGCACGGGCATACCGTCACAGGTGTTGAGTGCGTCCAGAATCGCGACCGACGTGTGGGAGTAGGCACCGGGGTTGATGACGATCCCGCAGTGGTTCAGGCGCGCCTCGTGGATCCAGTCGACCAGTTCGCCCTCGTGGTTGGACTGCCGGAAGTCCACCGTGCCGCCGTGCGCGGCCGCGGCCTTGGCACACAGCGCCTCGACGTCGGCCAGTGTGTCGCTGCCGTAGATCTCGGGCTGGCGCTGGCCGAGCAGGTTCAGGTTGGGCCCGTTGAGGATCATGATCGGGGCATTGGCCAGGGTGCGGGGCACGGTTCCTCCGGTCCGTTCGGAGCGGTACGTCGACGACCGCTGCTCGCACCCGGTCTATCACGGTGGCCCGCGCGCAGAACGGGCCTTGCGCGCCGGTGACCTCGGCGCACGCCACCGTCACTCGATCACCTCCGCGCGCCCCCCGTAACCGCCGATCACGGTGGGTAGTTGACGCGGCATGCAGCCTGTACGTGCCGTGAACGCCCCCTCGATGCCAAGACTCGCCGCCGCTTCCATGGTGGGAACCGCGATCGAGTTCTATGACTTCTTCGTCTACGGGACGGCGGCGGCCCTGGTCCTCGGGCCGCTGTTCTTCCCGACGTTCTCACCGGTCGCCGGGACACTCGCCGCGTTCGGGACGTTCGGGGTGGGGTTCATCGCCCGGCCGCTCGGCTCGGTGCTGTTCGGGCATCTCGGCGACCGCCGCGGACGGCGTCCGGTGCTCGTCGCCTCGCTGCTGGTCACCGGTGCATCGACCGTCGCGGTGGGCTGTGTGCCGTCATACGGGTCGATCGGCATCGCCGCGCCCGTACTGCTGCTCGTCCTGCGCTTCCTGCAGGGTCTGGGGCTCGGCGGTGAGTGGGGCGGGGCGGTCCTGCTGACCGCCGAGCACGCACCGGCCGCGCGGCGCGCGCTGTGGTCGAGCTTCCCCCAGGTGGGTCCCGCGTTCGGCTTCGTGCTCGCCAATGGGGTGATGCTCGCCCTGTCGGCGTTGCTGTCCGACGCGGAGTTCGCCGCGTGGGGGTGGCGGGTGCCGTTCTGGGCGGCCGGAGCGCTGGCGCTGGCCGGGCTGTGGCTGCGCTCGTCGCTCGCCGAGAGTCCTCGGTTCCTGGAAATCGACGACCACGCGCGCGTGCCGCTCGTCGAGGTCGTACGGCATCACGGGCGCATGGTGCTGCTGACGGCCGGCGGACTGGCCGTCGGGTATGCGGTGTTCTATGCCGTGACGACGTGGGCGCTGGCGTATGCGACGGAGCGGCTCGGGGTGAGCCGGACGGTGATGCTGACCTGTGTCATGGCCGCGGTGGTCGTGAACGCGTCCCTCACGCCCCTGGTGGCGCTGCTCGGTGACCGTTACGGGCGTCGGCCGCTGTGCCTGACGGGGTGCGTGGCCTGCGCCCTGTGGATGCTCCCGATGGTGGCGTTGCTGGCCACCGGTGAGCCGCTGCTGATGTTCCTCGGCATTCTGGGCGCCCTGATCGCCTTCGTCATCATGTTCGGGGTCATCGCCGCCTATCTGCCCGAGCTGTACGAGGCGCGGGTGCGCTGCACGGGCGCCGCGGTGGGCTACAACCTCGGCGGGGTCCTCGGCGGCGCCCTCACCCCGATCGTGGCCACGGCCCTCGCGGAGCACAGCGGGCGTGTGCCGTGGGCCGTGGGTGTGTATCTGACGGGTATCGCGCTGTTCAGCCTGGTGTGCTTCGCGCTGTTGCCGGAGACGCGGCCGGTGCCCGTACCGGCCGTGGAACCGGCGACGGGCTGACCTGTCTGGCAAGGGGCCGGACGTTCGGCTACGGATTGATCGCCAGTTCCAGATAGGCCGCGAAGAGCACCAGATGGACTCCGCCCTGCAGGGGTGTGGCCCGTCCCGGCACCACCGTCAGGGAGCTGACCACGACGGTCAGCGCGAGCAGCAGCATGTGGGTCGAGCCGAGGCCGAGGACGAGCGGTCCGGACAGCCAGATGGAGGCGAGGGCGACGGCCGGAATGGTCAGGCCGATGCTGGCCATGGCCGAGCCGAGTGCGAGGTTGAGGCTGGTCTGCACCCGGTCACGGCGTGCGGAACGCAGTGCGGCGATCGTCTCCGGCAGCAGGACGAGCAGGGCGATGATCACACCGACGACGGCCGGGTGCAGGCCGGCCGCCTCCACTCCCGACTCGATGGTGGGCGACACGCCCTTGGCCAGGCCGACCACGCCGATCAGGGCCAGGCCGAGCAGGCCGAGGCTGATCCAGGCGGTGCGCGCGGACGGCGGTGCGGCGTGATCGTCGGCCGTGATGACCTCGCCCTGCCTGGTGATCGGCAGGAAGTAGTCGCGGTGGCGCACGGTCTGGGTGGCCACGAACAGTCCGTACAGGATCAGTGAGGACAGCGCGGCGAAGGTCAGCTGCACCGAGGAGAACTCGGGTCCGGGCTTGCTGGTGGTGAACGTCGGCAGGACCAGGCTGAGCGTGGCGAGTGTCGCCACGGTCGCCAGGGCGGCGCCGGTGCCCTCGGGGTTGAAGACCGCGGTGCCGTGCCGCAGGGAGGCGACGAGCAGGCAGAGGCCGACGATGCCGTTGCAGGTGATCATCACGGCGGCGAAGACGGTGTCTCTGGCCAGGGTGGAACTCTTGTCACCGCCGTCGACCATGAGGGTGACGATCAGAGCGACCTCGATGATCGTGACGGCGATGGCGAGCACCAGGGAGCCGAAGGGCTCGCCGACTCGGTGGGCGACGACCTCGGCGTGGTGCACCGCCGCCAGGACGGAGCCTGCGAGCACCAGGGTCACCAGCCCGACGACCGCGCCCGGCAGGTCACGGCCCCAGGTGAAGGCCAGGAGGACGACCGCGAGGACGGGCACGAGGATCGTCCATTGCCGGGTGAACGACCGGAGCCGAGTGATCATGCGGCGATGGTCGCAGAGACGTACAGAGTTCGCATTCCATCCTTTTCGGATACCTTGCATCCTTTCCGCCCCGCGGGCTTGCTCAGACGTCGATGCTGTCCTTCCGGACACCTTCGCCACTGGTGTGCGCCGCCTCGACGGCGGCCTGCTTCCTGGTGGCCATCAGGCTGGTGATGGTGGTCACGACCAGGACCGCGCAGATCACGCCGAGCGAGACCGGGATGCTGATCTCGGGGACGTGGACGCCGGACTCGTGCAGGGCGTGCAGCACCAGCTTGACGCCGATGAAGCCGAGGATGACCGACAGACCGTACGAGAGGTGGACCAGCTTCTTCAGCAGGCCGCCGATGAGGAAGTAGAGCTGTCGCAGCCCCATGAGGGCGAAGGCGTTGGCAGTGAAGACGATGTACGGGTCCCGGGTCAGACCGAAGATCGCAGGGATGGAGTCCAGGGCGAACAGGACGTCCGTCGTGCCGATGGCGAGCATCACGACCAGCATCGGGGTCATGACCCGTTTGCCGTTCTGCTGGATCCACAGTTTGGTGCCGTGGTACCGGTCGGCCACGCCGAACCTGCGCTCCGCGGCCTTCAGCAGCTTGTTCTCCTCGTACTCCTCGTCCTCCTCGTCCGCGCGGGCCTCCTGGATGAGCTTCCAGGCGGTCCAGATCAGGAAGGCGCCGAAGAGGTAGAACACCCAGGCGAAGCTGGCGAGGATCGCGGCTCCCGCGGCGATGAAGACGGCCCGCAGGACCAGGGCTATGAGCACACCGACGAGCAGGACACGCTGCTGGTACTGGGTCGGCACCGCGAACTTCGCCATGATCAGGACGAAGACGAAGAGGTTGTCGACGCTCAGCGACTTCTCGGTGATGAATCCGGCGAAGAACTCACCGGCCGGCTGCCCGCCCCCGAAGGCGAGGAGACCAAGGCCGAAGAGCCCGGCCAGGGTGATCCAGACGACGGTCCAGACACCGGCTTCTTTGATCGACACTTCGTGAGGCTTGCGCCCGATGAAGAAATCGACCGCGATCAGGGCGGCCAGACCCACGATGGTCAGGACCCACAGGGTCACGGAAACGTCCACTGCACCTCCGGCATTACGTAACGGCAAACACATCAGCGTCGTCGCTGCCGGAGGTCTCTTCCACCCGTTATGGGCCGGCGCCCCGGGACCGGAACCGGTCCGTACTGACGGGTGCGCCGCAGTCAGGGAGTACTCCCCTCCGCACGGAAGACAGTACCCCAATCACCAAGGAAAGGTAAAGAGAAAAGTAAAATAAAGACCAAACTACCTGGTCGGCGTCCTTTACCTGTGCTTGGGCAGGGTTCTGGCCACCTCGGCGAGGACCTGGTGCACGATCTGGCTGCCGGCCGGCACCAGCGAGGGTTCGTAGGTCCAGGCGTGCCCGACCCAGGGGTCGGAGAAGTGGTCGTCGGGGACCGGCGTGAGACGCATCAGCGAACGCCACAGCGGATCGAGCAAGGGGCCGTAGGCAGCAGCATCCTCGCGGTCCGCCACCAGCAGGAGGTGCACGCCGACACCTGGCCCCTCATCTGCCAGATAGCGCAGTCGGGTCACCGCCCGGTCGTCGAAACCGTGCGGGAAATCGTTGACGATCAGCAGCTGACGCGCTGTGTCGACATCAGCCGGCAGCGACTCGGGCGCGCCTGCGCGCAACGCCATCTGCACCAGGTCGACCCGACGGGTGAGCCGCTCCAGCAGCTCCGTCACCCCCGCCGCACCGGTCGCGGGAGGCCCGGCGAGCACGCCGGTCCGCATGAGCGGGCCGAACGCCGTGGCCCCGGCGCCGGCCGGGTCGATGACCTGCAGGGCGAAGTCCCCCGGCGGATGCACGGCGAGCAGCCGCACCGCGAGCGCCACGGCCGCCTCCAGGGCCAGGTGCCGTAGTTCGGCGGTGTCCGGGAGGCCGTCGGCTGCCGGTGCACCGCTGTCGAGCCACAAGCCGCGTTCGAGCGGAAGCCGGACCAGCAGGGGGATGTGCAGCGGCGCGCTCTCCGGTAGTCGGAGATCACCGAGGCGCAGAGCCATCGGCGGTTCGGCAGGGACGCGGTAGCCGTGCCAGACAGGGTTGTCCCAGCGGGCGTATGCCGGTGGAAGGGCGGGCTCGACCACCTCGGACTCGGCGGTGAGCTGGGCGAGGTCGCGGTCGAGGGCCGCACGCGCCTGGTCCACCAGCTGCGTCCGGCGGGCGTGGGCCGCCTCGCGGGCGGCGTCCCCCGCGCTGCCGAGCCGGTTGCGGGGGTCGGTCAGGGTCTCGTCGAGTTCCTTCTCCAGGCGGGAGTCGGCGAAGTCGACGGCGCTGCGGTACGCGGCCGTCGTGCGAGCCAGGTCCTCGAACATGCCCCAGACCTGGTTGTACAGCCGCTCCTCCATGGACCAACCCACGGCGTCGCCTGCGACGGGCGGTGCGGGACGGTCGTCGGCGGCCGCAGCCGCCGGTGGCGGTGTGCCCTGCGGGCGGCGGCCAGGGTGCGTGTAATCGATCCGGCCACCGGGGTCGGGCGGGACGGCGCCGGACGCTTGGGCGTCGTACGGGTTCTGCGCGTCGTACGAGGGTGCCGGCTCCGGCCGCTGCGGGGCATACGACGGCGTCCGACCCGCTGTCCCGGACGCGGGGGTGTCCTGCGGCTCGGGCACGGAAGTGTCGTACGGCAGGGACGCCCTGGAGTCGCGCGCCGTGGCAGCGGACGCGTCGTACGCGACGGCCGCTGAGGTGTCGTGCGGTGCACGAGCCGCGCTCTCGTCCGGTGACGGCAGGGACGGCGGTGTCGGCAGTACGCGGGACGGGCCCTGGGCCGAAGCCTCATGGATGGCGGCCGCGAGGTCGGCTGCCTCGCGCAGTCCCCGGTCGGCGAGGAGCGCGGTGAGCCCGGCCGCATAGCCCTGGCCCATCGCCCGCACCTTCCAGGCACCCTGCCTGCGGTACAGCTCCAGGGCGAGCACGGCCGTCTCGCTGTCCAGGCCGGTGACGGTGTAGCAGGCGAGTTCGGTGCCGTCGAGGCCCTCGACCGTGGTGTGCGGGGCGGCGACGGCACCGAACCTGAGCGGTCCTTCGGCCCCTGCGGGCAGGGCCAGGAAGACGTCGACGCGATGTACGGCCTCGGGCACGGCGCCCAGGTCGACCGCCAGCCGGTGTTCGGTGGCGGGCTGCCGGGGCACCTCGACGCCGAGCAGGGCGGGGGCGGCGGGATGAGCCACCCACTGGGGGCCGTTCACCGCGCCGTTCTCGTCGCCGAACGTGGCTCCGGCCAGGACCGGCACCCCCGCAGAGATCCGGATCACCAGCCGGATCTGGGACAGCGGGTGGTTCTGCCCCCGCACCAGCTCGGCTGTCATCGCCGTCGCCCCCTGTTTCGTTCTGTCGTGCTCACCCCGCCCGTCGAGGCGGCGGTTTTACAGGTGCTGCTGGATCGCCGGCATCAGGTCCTGGAACGTGCGGCCGTTGGCCGGGGTGCCCAGGGCGGTCATCGCCCAGCCCGAGCCCTCGCGGTGCACCTTCGCCATGATCTGGGCGGTGTAGTCGCCGCCGCCGTCCAGCGTGTAGCGGGCGAGTTCCTGGCCGTTGGTCTCGTCCACGAGGCGGCAGAACGCGTTCTGCACCTCCTGGAAGGTCTGGCCCGTGAAGGAGTTCACGGTGAAGACGATCTGGTCGACGTGGACCGGAACGCGCTGCAGGTCCACGAGGATCGCCTCGTCGTCACCGCCCTGACCGACACCGCCCACGAGATTGTCGCCCGTGTGCCGAACGGAGCCGTCGTCGCTCACCAGGTGGCGGAAGAAGACGACGTCGATCGGCTGCTTGTCGGCGAAGAGGACGGCCGAGGCGTCCAGGTCGATCTCGCGGGTGCGGGAGCCGAACAGACCGCGCCGCTTCGCCGCCTGCCAGCCCAGCCCCATACGGACCGCAGTCAGGGTGGCCCCGTCCTTCTTCTCCAGGCTGATGGCCTGACCCTTGCTCAAGTTGACGGACACCGCTGAATTCCCCTCTCGATGGTCCCCTGTTGCCGCGCATTGCGCGGTTGTTCAG
The DNA here is from genome assembly GCF_040680235.1 of Streptomyces sp. NPDC052101. Classification (NCBI taxonomy): domain Bacteria; kingdom Bacillati; phylum Actinomycetota; class Actinomycetes; order Kitasatosporales; family Streptomycetaceae; genus Streptomyces; species Streptomyces sp. NPDC052101. The sequence goes on along the minus strand of NZ_JBFAWH010000005.1, from coordinate 121,129 downwards.
AACCCTACGCAGGGGCACTGACAGTGCCGAACCCCGGCCCGCGCTTTGTGTCGGTGTTGCAACACTTGGCGCATACGCCGAGGTCCGGCGGGGTGGGGGCTCAGGCGAGGCCGGCTTCCCGCATCTGGCGCAGTTCCTTCTTCATCTCCGAGACCTCGTCGCGCAGCCGGGCCGCGATCTCGAACTGCAGCTCCGCGGCGGCGGCGCGCATGCGCTCGGTCATCTCCTCGATCTGTTCGGCGAGTTCGGCTGCCGGGCGGTCCGTGGGCACCGCCTTGCCCTTGGCGGCCTTGCCGCCCTTCGCGCCCTTGGCCGCCTTGTCGCCCAGCGAGGGGACGGGGGCCTTGGCACCCTTGCCGTCCTTGGACTTGCGGTAGCCGGAGCCGAGGAGCTGCTCGGTGTCGACCTCCTCGCGGGCGATCTGCGCGACGATGTCGTTGATCTTCTTGCGCAGCGGCTGCGGGTCGATGCCGTTGGCCGTGTTGTAGGCGACCTGCTTCTCCCGGCGGCGGTTGGTCTCCTCGATGGCTCTCTCCATCGCCGGGGTGATCTTGTCGGCGTACATGTGGACCTGGCCGGAGACGTTGCGCGCCGCGCGGCCGATGGTCTGGATCAGCGAGGTGCCAGAGCGCAGAAAGCCTTCCTTGTCGGCGTCCAGGATCGCCACCAGGGACACCTCGGGAAGGTCGAGGCCCTCACGCAGGAGGTTGATGCCGACCAGGACGTCGTACTCACCGGAGCGCAGCTCGCGCAGCAGCTCGACGCGGCGCAGGGTGTCGACGTCGCTGTGCAGATAGCGCACCTGGATGCCGAGTTCCAGGAAGTAGTCGGTGAGGTCCTCGGCCATCTTCTTGGTGAGCGTGGTGACGAGGACGCGCTCGTCCTTCTCGGTGCGCTTGCGGATCTCGTGCACCAGGTCGTCGATCTGACCCTCGGTGGGCTTGACCACGACCTCCGGGTCGATCAGGCCGGTCGGGCGGATGATCTGCTCGACGACGCCGTCCGAGCGCGACAGCTCATAGGTGCCCGGGGTGGCCGACAGATAGACGGTCTGGCCGATGCGCTCCTGGAACTCCTCCCACTTCAGCGGGCGGTTGTCCAGGGCAGAAGGCAGGCGAAAGCCATGCTCCACCAGGGTGCGCTTGCGGGAGGCGTCGCCCTCGTACATGGCGCCGATCTGCGGGACGGTGACGTGCGACTCGTCGATGACGAGCAGGAAGTCGTCCGGGAAGTAGTCCAGCAGGGTGTTGGGCGGGGAGCCGGGCAGGCGGCCGTCGAAGTGCATCGAGTAGTTCTCCACGCCGGAGCAGGAGCCGATCTGGCGGAGCATCTCGATGTCGTACGTGGTGCGCATCCTCAGGCGCTGGGCCTCCAGGAGCTTGCCCTGCTTCTCCAGCTCGGCCAGGCGCTCCCCCAGCTCCTTCTCGATGTCGTTGACGGCCCGCTCCAAGCGCTCGGGGCCGGCGACGTAGTGGGAGGCCGGGAAGACGTACAGCTGCTGGTCGTCGCTGACGATCTCGCCCGTGAGCGGGTGCAGGGTGGACAGCGCCTCGATCTCGTCGCCGAACATCTCGATGCGGACGGCCAGCTCCTCGTAGACCGGGAAGATCTCGATGGTGTCGCCGCGGACCCGGAAGGTGCCGCGGGTGAAGGCCATGTCGTTGCGCGTGTACTGGATGTCGACGAAGCGGCGCAGCAGATCGTCCCGGTCGATCTCGTCGCCGACCCGGAGGGGGACCATCCGGTCCACGTACTCCTGCGGAGTGCCGAGGCCGTAGATGCAGGACACCGAGGCGACCACGACGACGTCACGACGGGTGAGCAGCGAGTTCGTCGCCGAGTGGCGCAGCCGCTCGACCTCCTCGTTGATCGAGGAGTCCTTCTCGATGTAGGTGTCCGACTGCGGGACGTAGGCCTCGGGCTGGTAGTAGTCGTAGTACGAGACGAAGTATTCGACCGCGTTGTTCGGCAGCAGCTCGCGGAACTCGTTGGCCAGCTGGGCGGCCAGCGTCTTGTTCGGCGCCATCACGAGGGTGGGGCGCTGGAGCTTCTCGATCATCCACGCCGTGGTGGCGGACTTGCCGGTGCCGGTCGCGCCCAGCAGGACGACGTTCTTCTCACCGGCCTCGATGCGCTTGGCCAGGTCGGCGATGGCCGTCGGCTGGTCGCCGCTGGGCTGGTAGGGACTGACGACCTCGAAGGGCGCCACCGTGCGTTCGATGTGGGAAACGGGCCGCATGTCATCCACCGTACGACCCCCCACTGACAACGGGGCCCGATCAGCGGTTCTGCGGGGTCCGGGACGCGTGGTGCTCGGCCCTGCGCACCGGTCGGCGTGCCTCGTGGAGAGCGGGACGGCGGTCCTGGTGCGAGGCGACGGCGGCGGCCGGGACGCCCGGTTTGTGTTCGACGGGCATCGGGACGGGGCGGCCCATGACCATCATCGGGTCGAAGACCACGACGATGCCCGCGAGGAGCAGGAAGGCGAGCGGGCCGATCAGCATGGGTGCGAGCACCGACGGCTCCGGCGCGCCTCCGGCGGCGTGGGACATGCCGTCGAGGTGGACACCCAGCGCCGCCATGCCCATGTAATGCATACCGCTGACCGCGAGCCCCATGACGAGGCTCGCGCCCACGCTCCACAGGAAGCCCCGGACGCGTCCGGCGGCCCACAGGGCGGCGGTGGCGGCCACGACCGCTATGACCACGGAGGCGGCGACGGTCAACGTGTTGTAGGTGAAATGCCCGTGGAAGTGCACGCCGGCCATGCCGAGGTAGTGCATCGAGGCGACGCCCAGACCGGTGATCGTGCCGCCGGTGAACAGGGCGGCGCCGGTCGCGCCCCGGTAGCCGACGATGAAGATCCCGACACCGACCATGAGGATGGCCAGGCCGAGGCTCGCATAGGTGATCGACTTGTCGTAGTGGATCGGCGCCTCCTTGATGGCGAAGCCCATCATGGCGACGAAGTGCATGGTCCAGATGCCGGAGCCGATCGCGGCGGCGCCGAGCGCCAGCCAGGCGGGCCGCCAGGAGTGCGTGACCAGCAGGGACCGCGTGGTGCAGCGCAGGCCGAGGGCGCCACCCAGGCAGGCCATCAGATAGGCCACCAACGGGGTGACGGCCCCGTAGCTGAATCCGTCGACCGTGCCTTGCATGCGCGGCTGCCCTTCCGCCCTCGTGCGTCCCGGAATCCTCGATGTGTTCCCCCGGCCCAGGACCGCTCGAGCGGTCAGGGTTGTCGCAGAGAGTATGACCCCCACTGGAATGGTCGAACGATTTTCCGGCAAAGAAACACGGCCTTGCCGCAGTTGTGGGGCACCGGTGAGAGGACTGGTCACATCTCCATCCGGTCTGTGTCCATCGTGCGCGCGGGGTGTCGTTGACCGTCTGCTGTCAGTCTGGTTGCTGTCCGTATTCGCTCGACGCGAGGAGTCTGCATGCACGCGCGCGTAGCTGCCACCACGGCCGCCGCGGTCCTGGGGACGGCGACCCTGCTGAGCCCCACCTCCGCCGCCCGGGCCGGTGACGTCGGCACGACCACGGTGATCGCCCACCGGGGTGCCTCCGCCTACGCTCCCGAGAACACGCTGGCCTCGATCGACAAGGCCGCGCAGCTGGGCTTCTCCTGGGTCGAGAACGACGTCCAGCGCACCAAGGACGGCGAGCTGGTCGTCATCCACGACGACAGCCTGCAGCGCACCACGAACGTCGAGCAGGTCTTCCCCGGCCGGGCGCCGTGGAAGGTGAAGGACTTCACCGCGGCCGAGATCGCCCGGCTGGACGCGGGCAGCTGGTACTCCCCCGCGTACGCGGGCACGCGCGTGCCGACGTTGAGGGATTACATGTGCCGCATCGAGCACAACCACGAGAAGCTGCTCCTGGAGATCAAGAATCCTGAACTGTATCCGGGCATCGAGCAGCAGACCCTGAAGCTTCTCGGCAACGAGGGCTGGCTGGACCGGAAGCACCTGAAGCGGCTGATCGTGCAGAGCTTCAGCATCGACAGCATCCGGACGGTGCACGAGCTGAGGCCCGCGATCACCACCGCCTACCTCGGGTCGCCCACCCCGGCGCAGCTGCATCAGTACGCGAGCTTCACCGATCTGATCAACCCGTCGTACGGATCGCTGTCCAACGGGTACGTCGCGGCGGTGCACTCCTTCGACGGGCCGCACGACAAGCCGCTCGGAGTGTTCGCCTGGACGGTGAACGACGCGGCCACCGCCCGCCGGGTCGCCGGGTACGGCGTCGACGGGATGATCACCAACAAGCCGGATGTGGTGCGGGCGGCACTGGGTTCCGACTGATCGTGGCGGGCGCTGTCAGTGGCGGGTCGTACGGTGGGCGCATGGACAGCCATGGGCAGGATGAGCAGCAGGTCGTGTGGGCCGTGGTGAGCACGGACATCGGGCCGCTGATGCTGGCCGCGACCCGGGAGGGCCTGGTCAACGTGGTGTTCCACGCCACGGACGCGGTGCGCGACCGCGCCTTGGAGCGGCTGGCGGCCCGGCTGGGCGGTACTCCCGCGGAGGATCCGGACTCGCCGCTGCTGGCGGAGGCAATACACCAACTGCGGGCGTACTTCGCGGGCGAGCGGCACGATTTCGACCTGCCGCTGGACTGGTCGCTGATCTCCGGTTTCAACCGGCAGGTGCTGCGCGAGCTGGCGACCGGCGTGCCGTACGGCTCGGTGGTGGGGTACGGCGATCTCGCCGGGCGGGTCGGGCAGCCCGGCGGGGCGCAGGCGGTCGGCGCGGCGATGGGGGCCAATCCGCTGCCGGTGGTCGTGCCGTGCCATCGGGTGGTGGAGAGCGACGGCGGCATCGGCGGCTTCGGGGGCGGGCTGGAGACCAAGCGCAAGCTGCTCGCCCTGGAGGGTGTGCTGCCCGAGCCGCTGTTCTGACCGGGCCCGGCCTGGCTTGCCGTCTGTGACCGGGTCTGGCTACTCGGCGTAGACGAACTCGGCAATCCTGACAGGTTCCGGACCGACCGCCTCCTGGGAGAAGCCGGCCGCGGCGGGCGGACAGGCCGCCCGCACGGCGACGTGGCCGAGGCGCATGCTGTTTCTCGCCACGCGGCCCCCGCTGGCGCCGTCCCCCACAGGCCGCGAGTGTTTAGCGGCCGCCGGGGCCCGCCAGAGATGAGGGAAGGCGACGGACAGGAGGCGGTGCGTGGTGCTGGTGGTGTCGGAAGAGGTCCGGGAAGCGATCGACGCACGGCGGCCGGTGGTGGCCCTGGAGTCCACGATCATCGCCCATGGTCTGCCCCGTCCGCGCAACCTGCAGGTGGCGCTGGAGCTGGAGGACGCCGTGCGGCGGGAGGGCGCCGTACCGGCGACCATCGCCGTGCTCGACGGCCGCCCCCGGGTCGGCCTCGACAAGGAGCAACTGGAGCGGGTCGCGAACGAGGACGGCATCCGCAAGCTGGGCCACCGCGATCTGCCGCTCGCCATGGCGGCCGGTGCGAGCGGGGCGACCACGGTGTCGGCGACGGCACAGCTGGCCGCGCTCGCGGGCATCCGGGTCTTCGCCACCGGCGGGCTCGGCGGTGTGCACCGGGAGTGGACGGTGACCCAGGACGAGTCGGCCGACCTGGGTCTGCTGGCACGCACCCGGATCACCGTGGTCTGCGCGGGCGTGAAGTCGATCCTGGACGTGCCGGCGACCCTGCAGCGGCTGGAAACCCTGGGCGTCGCCGTCGCCGGATACGGCACGGACCGGTTCCCCGGCTTCTACCTGTCGGACTCGGGACATCCGGTCGACTGGAGACTGGACAGCCCGGATCAGGTCGCGGACGTCATACGGGCCCAGGACGCGCTCGCCGCACCGGCATCGGCCCTGATCATCGCGAATCCTGTCCCCGAGGCGGAACAGCTCGATCCCGAGCTGCACGCACGTGTACTCGCCGACGCGCTGCGCGTCTGCGCGGAGCAGGGCGTCACCGGGCAGGCGGTGACCCCGTTCCTGCTGGACTACCTGGTCCGGCACACCGACGGCGCCTCGCTGAACGCCAATCTGGCGGCCGTGCGCGGCAACGTACGGCTGGCGGCGCGGATCGCCACGGCGTGGACCAGGGGGTGACCACGGGCGGGAGCGGTGCCCTGCTGGTCGTCGGCGACGTGGTCACGGATGTGGTCGCCCGGCACCAGGGCCCGCTCGCGGACGGCACGGACACGGCCGCCACGATCCGGACGCTGCCGGGCGGCGCGGGTGCGAACGTGGCCTGCTGGGCCGCGCACACGGGCTGTGCGGACGTACGGCTGCTCGGGCGGGTGGGCGCGGACGCGGCCGCGTGGCACGAGCGTGAGCTGGTCGCGGCGGGAGTACGGCCCCGGCTGATCGTCGATCCGACGGCGGCGACCGGGACGGTGATCTGCCTGGTCGACACGGGTGCGGCGGCGGAGCGCACATTCCTCACGGACAGCGGAGCGGCTCTGCGGCTCGAACCCGCGGACTGGTCGGACGGGTTGCTCGACGGCGTGGCCCGGCTGCACCTGTCGGGCTACCTGCTGTTCACGGAGGCGAGCCGGGAGCTGGCCCGCACGGCGCTTACGGCAGCACGCGCGCGCGGCGTGCCGGTCAGCCTGGACCCCGCGTCGGCGGGCTTCCTGGTGCGGCTGGGCGTGGACCGCTTCCTCGCGTTCGCGGAGGGGTTGGACCTGTTGCTGCCCAGCCGGGACGAGGCATGTCTGCTGACCGGGCTGCCGGATCCGGCGGACGCGGCGGCCAAACTGAGCCGTCTCGTCCCGCTGGTCGTGGCCAAGGCGGGCGCGGACGGGGCGCTGGTGGCCCGCTCCGGAAGCACGCCGGTCAGGGTCCCGGCGATGCCGGCGGTTCCTCGGGACACCACGGGCGCCGGAGACGCCTTCACCGGCGCGTTCCTCGCCGCGCTGCTCGCGGGCGCGGACCCGGAAGAAGCGGCGGCGCGGGGCTGCCGGGCGGGCGCGGAGGCCGTACGACGGGTGGGAGGCAGACCACCGCGTCCGGGGAGCAACGGGTAGCCGACGGCCGACACGACACCGTGCGGACGGGCAGCTGAGGCCCTTCCAGTTCAGGACATGGACGAGGACCTTCAACGGCGGGCGGGAACCGACCTGTCCACAACCGGAAATCGATCCGTCCACAGGCAGGAACCAAGCGGAACATCCTGTTCCCACAGGCTTACCCGCGCTTTGCCCTCGGCTGGCAGACTTGCCCGGCAAGGCGCGAAAGCGTTGTGCGAGGAGATCCATGCGAGGAGATCCAGATGTCCATGGCGGGGAATCTGCGGAAGGTCACGGGGTTGAGCAGGGTCGGCGGCCTGCGCAAGGTGGCGCGGCTGGCCAGGCGGCGGCCGCGCGTGGACCTGAGCCATCCCGCCAGGTCACCGCTGGGCTCATCGGTGGTCAACTGTGTGATGTACCAGGACGGTGTACGCGTCCCGCAGTGCACGGACCTGGTGGACGCCGTGCGGATGGTGCGCAAAACCGGCGAGGGGTTCGTCTGGCTGGGGCTGCATGAGCCGACGGACCGTGAGTTCGCGGGCATCGCCGAGCTGTTCGACCTGCATCCGCTGGCGGTGGAGGACGCGGTCGAGGCCCATCAGCGCCCGAAGCTGGAGCACTACGGGGACACACTCTTCGCCGTGTTCAAGACCGTCTGCTACGTGGAGCACGAAAAGCTGACGGCGACCAGCGAGGTCGTGAACACCGGCGAGATCATGGTGTTCGTCGGCGAGGACTTCGTCATCACGGTCCGACATGGCCGGCACGGGTCACTGGGTCCCCTGCGCGAGGAGCTGGAGGCGCATCCCTACCAGCTCTCGAAGGGCCCGGCGGCGGTGCTGCACGCGATCGCCGACCACGTCGTCGACGACTATCTGAGCGTCACGGACGCGGTACAGGCCGATATCGACCAGGTCGAGACGGATGTGTTCTCGGAGAACGGCGCACGGGTCGACCCCGGCCGCATCTACCAGATGAAGCGTGAACTGCTGGAGCTGAAACGGGCCGTGGTGCCGCTGGGCCGCCCGGTGGAGGACCTGGCCACCCGGCCGATACGGGTCGTCGCACCGGAGATACAGGCCTACTTCCGGGACGTGCTCGACCATCTGATCCGGGCCAAGGAGCAGATCGCCGCGTTCGACGAACTGCTCAACTCGATCCTGCAGGCCCACCTCGCGCAGGTGACCGTCGCGCAGAACGAGGACATGCGGAAGATCACGGCCTGGGCGGCGGTGATCGCCGTGCCGACCATGGTGTGCGGCGTGTACGGCATGAATTTCGACCACATGCCGGAGCTGCACTGGCGATTCGGCTATCCGGTGGTCATGGCCGTCATGGCGGGGGCGTGCCTGGTGCTGTACCGGGGCTTCCGGCGCAACGGCTGGCTCTGAGCCGCAGAAGCCGGCGGCCGGGCCGCGCGGCTCAGCCGCTCCAGGCGGGATGGCGCGGGTCGTCGGTGCGTACCAGGACGTCGGCCGTGCCCGCGGGGTCGGTCTCGTACTCGTAACGCTCGAAGGCGGGAAGCATCCAGTGGTCTGCCTCCGGGGTACGACGGCGCAGCGCGCCGGGGGAGAGGAGGAGGTGCACGGTCAGGTCGAAGGGGAACCAGTGGCGCAGCAGGAGGGGGCCGTGGAGCAACAGGATCCCGTCGGGCGGGAGTTGGACGTAGGGGCTGCGAGTGGCCCGGTCGGTGACCGGGTCCCATAGGTCGGGCAGGACGCGCCCGCTGCCGCCGGGGTCCAGCGGGCCGAAGACCTCCCGCCACAGGGCGCCGGTGTCGAACCAGCCGCCGTAGTACGACTCCGCGTCCCGCCGCCCGTGTTCCAGGCGAAGTGAAGCGGGACGCAGGAAGCCCTCGGCGCCGACCACGAGCGACGGGCGGCCTCGCACCCGCAGCGCCTCCCCGACCCGCTCGGCGAGGTCGCCGGGCCGAGCAGCCGGAGCCCCGTCGAACCCGACACGCGGCCAGCCGCTTGCGTCGGCCGGCTCCAGTCCGACCAGCCGGTCGGCGAGCAGCTCGGCGAGCCGGTCCCAGGTGATCGCTTCGAGTCGCACAAAGCCCATGATGCCGGGTGGCAGGGAGGTGAGGTGACAGAGCCTGCAGAAGGGGCGGACGGTGCTGGACCGATGAAAGCGGCTGGGGCGGCGCGAGTGGCGGGAACGGTGAGGGGGTTGCTCTTGGGTGGGCGGGGTCGTGAGGCGTGGCTGTCGTACACCGATCTCACGGTGGCAGTAGCGGTAGCCGTGGTGGACGAGAACCAGGCTCCGGTGCGGCACCGTACGCGGGTGCCGGTGTTCAACTTCCGGCGCGGGAAGGAGAGCGACAGGCGGGAGATCGACAGGCGAAAGAACGGCATGCAGGAGGAGGACATGCGCGAGGGGAAGTCGGAGTAGGCAAGGCATGGGACGTGTGGGCGGCAGCGGGGAAAGTACCGCGTATGGCGCTTCCCTCAACTCCCCACTCCCCCGGTCGGCTTGTCGTCATCCAGGCGCTGAAACCCAAGCGCTGCGCCGCTTGCGGGCGCGGGCCGCTGTCGCTGCTCGTGCTGGAGGACGGGGCACCGCGCTGCCTGCACTGCGCGGACCTCGGGCACCTGGTGTTCCTGCCGCGCGGGGACACCGCGCTGACCCGCAGGTCCCGGGAGGAGAGCGGGCTGTCGGTCGTGGTGGTGCGGTTCAACCGGCGCAAGAGCCGTTACGAGCGGCAGGGCGTGCTCGTGGAGGAGGCGGCGCTGGCCCGGGCCGAGGCCCGCTGTCTTGCGGACGCGGAGGCGCGGCGCCGACGGCGGGCCCGGGACGCGCGGCGCAGGGGGACGGAGGACGAGCGGTTCGCGGCGGCGTTCGCGGCCGAGATCCTGCGGCTGTTCCCCGGCTGCCCGGCCGACCGCGCACGCGCCATCGCGGCGCACGCGTCCGCGCGGGGCAGTGGGCGGGTCGGGCGCAGCGCGGCCGGGCGAGCCCTGTCTGAGGGGGCGGTGATCTCGGCGGTCGTGGCGGCCGTACGGCATGTGGACACGCCGTACGACCAGCTGCTGATGAGCGGGGTGGCGCGGCACGAGGCACGGCGCCGGATCGCCCCGGCCGTGGAGAGCGTGCTGCGGGCGTGGCAGGACGCCGGGGCGGACGTGGGTTGAGAGCACGTGAAGAGCGGCAGGAAGCGGCGTGAGGGGAGAAAGAGACGGAAGAGGAGAAAGAGAAACGAGAGGGGACGTGGTGATCGACGGGCCGTTCTTCGTGCTGGTCGTTGCGGGGGTGCTCGGCACCGGGCTGATGGCAGGGGTCTTCGGCGCGTTCTCGCTCTTCGTGATGCGAGGGCTCGCCGCGCTGCCGCCCGTGCAGGGCGTCGCGGCGATGAACGCGATCATTGTCGCCGCCGTCCGGCCGGCCTTCATGACGGTGTTCACCGGCTCGGCGGTGCTGAGCGCGATGATCGCGGTGGTGACGTTCGTGGTGTGGCCGGACGAGGGGAAACTCGAGTTGCTGCTGGGCAGCGCGCTGTACCTCGTCGGCTCGTTCGGGCTGACGGTGGTCGCGAACGTCCCGCGCAACGCCAGACTGGCCCGGCTGTCCCCGGACGCCCCGGAGGCCGCCGCGTACTGGCCGACGTACGTGCGCGAGTGGACGTACTGGAACCATGTCCGGGCCGTCGCCGCCACCGCTGCGGCCCTGGTCTACGTGCTGGCCCTCACGTGACCTCCCCGGGCCCCCTTCGCCCGGCCCGCCCCTGACAGCACCAGACCCTGGAAGAAAGCGCTCTCCGCCACCCTGCGCAGCGCTCGGCGCGGACGTATCGTGGCCGAAAGAGTGCCGAGGCTGCCGCCGGAGAACGGCAGGCCGAAAGCTGGAGGCCGAAGGCCGAAGGCTGCCGCCGATGACGTACGGCCCGTCGTACACCCGGTACCCGCGCGGTACCCGTACGCGAGGAAGTCGACCATGGCCGATCCCAAGGGGTTCATGACCACGCCGCGCCAGGAGTGGCCGCGGCGGCCCGTCGAGGAGCGGGTGCGGGACTGGGACGAGGTGTACGTCCCCGGAGCGCTGCTGCCCATCATCAGCAAGCAGGCCGACCGGTGCATGGACTGCGGGATCCCGTTCTGCCACGACGCCTGCCCGCTGGGCAATCTGATCCCGGAGTGGAACGACCTGGTCTCGCGGGAGGACTGGCGGACGGCGAGCGACCGGCTGCACGCGACGAACAACTTCCCCGAGTTCACCGGCCGGTTGTGTCCCGCGCCCTGTGAGGCGGGCTGCGTCCTGGCGATCAACCAGCCGGCCGTCACCATCAAGAACGTCGAGTGCGCGATCGCCGACCGGGCCTGGGCGGAGGGCTTCACCCCGCCGCGGCCGCCCGAGCGGCTGTCCGGGAGGACGGTCGCCGTCATCGGCTCCGGGCCCACCGGGCTCGCCACGGCACAGCAGTTGACCCGGGCCGGGCACACGGTCGCCGTGTACGAGAAGGACGACCGGATCGGCGGGCTGATGCGGTACGGGATCCCCGAGTTCAAGATGGAGAAGCGGCATCTGGAGCGGCGGATCGAGCAGATGCGGGCCGAGGGCACGAAGTTCCGTACGTCGACGGCGATCGGGCGGGACGTGGGAGCGGTGGAGCTGCGGGGACGGTACGACGCGGTGGTGATCGCCACGGGAGCGACGGCGTGGCGGGAACTTCCGGTACAGGGCCGGGAGTTGAACGGGATACACCAGGCGATGGAGTATCTGCCGCTGTCGAATCGAGTGTGTGAGGGGGACCTGGAGGTTTCGCCGCTGTCGGCGGCCGGCAAGCACGTGGTGATCGTGGGCGGCGGGGACACCGGGGCGGACTGTCTCGGGACTGCCGTGCGCGAGGGGGCCGCGTCCGTGACCCAGCTGGACATCTACGCGCAGCCCGGCGCCGAGCGCGACGAGGACACCGAGCCGTGGCCGACGTACCCGAAGATCTACCGGCTGTCGGCCGCGCACGAGGAGGCCCGGGACCTGCGTACGGCGCCGGCGGCGGACGCGGACGCGCGGCTGTTCGCGGCGTCCACGCTCCGCTTCGCCGGGGACGACAGCGGGCGCGTGCGGTCGCTGCACCTGGTGGAGGTCGACGAGCTGCGCCGCCCGCTGCCGGGCACCGGGCGGACGCTTCCCGCCGATCTCGTGCTGATCGCCCTCGGGTTCTCCGGGCCGGACCAGGAGGACGGGCTGATCCGGCAGTTGGGAGTGGCTCTCACCCCTCGCGGCACCATCGCGCGGGACGACGGCTTCGCGACCAACGTGCCTGGGGTGTTCGCCGCCGGGGACGCGGCACGCGGGCAGTCGCTCATCGTCTGGGCGATCGCGGAGGGACGGGCGGTGGCGGCGGCCGTCGACCGCTATCTGACCGGGAGTTCGCAGCTGCCGGCGCCGGTCTCTCCGAGGGATCGGCCGATGAGGGTGTAGGTGTGGCCGACGGCTTCCTGCCGACCGTTCGCTGTTCTGGGCGGTGGCTGCGGCTGTGGCTGTGGCTGTGGCAATGACGGCGGTGGCGGTGGCAATGACGGTTGCGGTCGGCCGCGCGCCTCCCCCCTCCCGCACTGCCCTGGAAGCGTAGGCCCCCCGGTCGGCTCGGGTCAGCCCTTCCGCTCGTCCGTGCCTGCCACCTTTCCCGTCGACAGGGCCACCCTGTTCCACGTGTTGATCGTGCAGATCATGGCCAGGACGTGGGCCAGTTCCTCCTCGTCGAAGTGGGCTGCGGCCTCGGCGTAGACGGTGTCGGGGACGCCCGCCTCGGCCACGAGGGTCAGTGCCTCCGTGAGCGCCAGGGCGGCCTGCTCCTTCGGGGTGAAGAAGTGCCGGGCCTCGCGCCAGACGGCGACCATGTGCAGCCGGTCCTCGCTCTCGCCGGCCTTGCGGGCGTCGCCCGTGTGCATGTGCAGGCAGTACGCGCAGCGGTTGAGGTGCGAGGCGCGGATCTGGATCAGCTCGACCAGCGCCGGGTCGAGGCCCGCGCGGGCGGCGGCGTCGAAGCCGATGATGGCGCGGAAGACCTTCGGAGCGGACTTCGCGAAGTCCAGTCGGGTACGAGAGGCCTCGGCCTCGGCGATCGCGGGGGTGAAGTCGGTGGCGGTGGCGGTGGTGTTCGTCGTCATGGCTTCAACCTACCGGCCGGATAGACCGGCTGTAGGGTGCATTTCCATGACGGAATCATGGGTCAATTCCGCCGAGCGGATCGGCGCGGATCTACATCTGGAGCTGTCCGGTCCGGGTAGCCGGCGGGCGGCGCTGACCCGGGCCCTGCGGGAGGCCGTGCGCAGCGGACGGCTGGCGCCCGGCACGCGCCTGCCGCCGTACCGGTCGCTCGCCGCCGATCTGGGCGTGGCCCGCAACACGGTGGCCGACGCCTACGCGGAACTGGTCGCGGAGGGCTGGCTGACCGCCCGCCAGGGCTCGGGAACCCAGGTCGCTGACCGGGCGGAGCCGCTGCGCAACGCCGTACGGACGCCGGTGAAGGCGCCTTCACGCGCGCGTGGCCCGCGACACGATCTGCGGCAGGGCACGCCGGACGCCTCGGCGTTCCCGCGGGCCGCCTGGTCGGCCGCGTACCGGCGGGCGCTGCAGGCGGCGCCGAGCGAGGCGTTCGGGCCGGGGGATTCGGCCGGGCGCCGGGAGCTGCGGGAGGCGCTGACCGAGTATCTGGCACGCGCGCGTGGTGTGCGGACCGAGCCGGACCGGATCGTCGTCTGCTCGGGCTTCGCACATGCGCTGCGGCTGCTGTTCGGCCAGGGCGGGGGCGGGGTGCTGCGCGGTCCGCTGGGTGTGGAGGCGTACGGGCTGGGCTTCCACCGTGAGCTGCTCGCCGCGGCCGGGGTGCGCACGGCGCCGCTCCCACTGGACGAGCACGGCGCGCGCGTGGACGCACTCGGGCGGGAGCGGGCAGTGCTGCTCACGCCGGCGCACCAGTTCCCGACCGGCGGCCCACTGCATCCGGAGCGCCGGGCGGCCGTGATCGACTGGGCACGCGCGCGTGGGTCGGTCGTCCTGGAGGACGACTACGACGGCGAGTTCAGGTACGACCGCAAGCCCGTCGGCGCCCTCCAGGGCCTCGATCCGGAGCGGGTGATCCATATCGGATCGGTCAGCAAGAGCCTGTCGCCGGCGCTGCGGCTGGGCTGGATGGTGCTGCCGGGGCGCTACGTCGGGCCCGTGCTCGCGGCGAAGGGCGAGCGGGAGAGCTGGGCGAGCGTCCTGGACCAGCTGGCGCTGGCGGAGTTCCTCGTCTCCGGGTCGTACGACCGTCATGTGCGGCGCATGCGGCAGCGCTACCGGCACCGGCGTGACCGGCTCGTCGCCGCGCTCGCCACGCACGCCCCGCATGTCGAGGTGACGGGCATCGCGGCCGGACTGCACGCGGTGCTGCGACTGCCGCCCGGCACCGAGCGGTCCACGGTGAAGGCCGCCGCGTGGCAGGGCGTCGCCCTGGACGGACTCGCCGCGTTCCGGCATCCGGAGGCGGAGACGACGGCGGACGACGGGCTGGGGGACGGGTTGGGTGACGCGTTGGGTGACGGACCGAGCGACGGACTGGTGGTCGGGTACGCGGCCGCCGCCGAGCACGCCTACGGCGCGGCGCTGGAGGCTCTGTGCGGGGTGCTGCCGCCGGTGTGAGGGGCGGGGCCTTCCTGCTGAGGAGGGGCAGGCCCTGTCCTGTTCTGCCCTGTCCTGCGGAACTCCGTGAGTGCCTGACGCGTTCAATCATCAAATCGGTACTACAACAAGTAAGTTGAGCGAGAAACAACACATGGTCAGGGTCAGGACAGCAGGAAGTCGGCCTCCCCCGCCTTGGCTCCCTCGATGAACGCGGTCATCTCGTCCGCGGTGTAGATCAGCGCCGGGCCGTCCGGGTCGGTGGACTGGCGTACGGCGATCCGGCCGTCGGCAAGTTTCATCGCCTCCAGGCAGTTTCCGCCGTTGCCGCCGCTCCAGGGCTTGTGCCAGCCCTCACTGCCCAACTCCCGCGCAGGCATGCCGTTGTAGACGTGTCCACGCGGCTCTATGCGGTCCATTCACAGCTCCTTGCGGAGATCCCGGAGGATCTCCTTCGTGCGTTGTGCCGTAGCGGCCTGCGCCGCCATGCGGTCCATGACCTCGAGGTGGGTGGCCACCTCGGTGCGCGCGTCCAGATAGACGGCGCCGGTCAGGTACTCGCTGTAGACCATGTCCGGCAACTCCGGCATGGCGAATCGGAACAGCACGAACGGCCCGTACGTCCCCGGATGCGGCCCGCTCGCGAACGGGGCGACCTGGAGCGTCACATGGGGCAGCTTCGTGGCCTCGAGCAACTTGTCGATCTGCGCACGCATCACCTCCGGATCGCCGACCGGGCGGCGCAGGGCGGTCTCGTCCATCACCGCCCAGAAGCGGGGTGCGTCGGGACGAGTCAGCAGTTGCTGGCGCTGCATGCGCAGGGCGACGTGCCGCTCGATGTCGTCCGGGCTGGTCTCGCCGATGGCACCGGACCTGAGCACACCGCGCGCGTAGTCCTCGGTCTGGAGCAGGCCGGGGACGAAGTGCGGCTCGTAGGAGCGGATGAGGCTGGCCGCGCCCTCCAGGCTGACGTACATCGAGAACCAGCCGGGCAGGATGTCGTGGAAACGCTGCCACCAGCCGGGCCTGTTGGCCTCCTCGGCCAGCTGGACGAAGAGTTCGGCCTCGTCGTCGGGCACGCCGTAGGCCTTGAGCAGCAGTTGCAGGTACGGGATCTTGAGGGCGACCTCGGCCATCTCCATACGGCGGACGGTGGCGGGAGCGACGTGCAGGACGCGGGCGGCCTCCTCGCGCTTCAGCCCGGCGCGCTCCCGCAGGTCCAGCAGGCGCCGACCGAGGACCACCTGACCCACCGTCGGCGCGGACCGCGGCTCGCTCACGCTCCCACCTCCACCGAAAGCTCCACAGCTGGACAGCTCCACCGAAATGTTTCCGACAGCCCTGCGGCGCCATTCGAAGATACATTCGAAGACCGGGCGGATCTCCGATGCTCCCAATTGGCGCCGCTCTAGGTGCTGTTGCGAGCAGTGTGCCACGGCCTTTGACCGAGTCACACAGCACTCTGCATTTTTCAGAGTGACACTTGCCAAGTGTTCACGGCGGGGAGATAGTGGCAAGCGTGATTCCGTCCGCGCCCTTAGGAACAGACGCCGCCGCAGACCGTCCCGGTCTCGGTGCCGCCACGGGAGCAGCTCCTCAGGGGGGCGCTGCCCGGCGCCGGTTCCGTTTCGAGCTGGCCGCACATCCGGGTTCCGTCGCCCAGGCAAGACGCCTGACGCATGCCCGGCTGACCCGCTGGTCGGTGTGCGCGGACACCTGTGACAGCGCGGCCCTGGTCATATCCGAGCTGGTCACGAACGCGATCGTGCACACAGCAAGCAATCGCGTGGTGTGCGAGCTGCACGACCACGACGACACCGTGCGCATCGCCGTACGCGACTGGGGCTGTGCCCCTGGCGAACCCCACCCGTCCCCGCAGCGACCCGACGAGGAGCACGGGAGGGGATTGTTTCTCGTCGACGCGCTGTGCCGGGCCTGGGGCGCCCAGGAGCACGGCCCCGGGCTGCTGGTCTGGGCCGAGCTGGCCCGCCGGACCGACGCCGCCCCCGAGACCCCGGTCCACGACACCCCGGGCCACGAGACCGCGGCTCACGACACCACCGCCTACGGCAGCACCGCTTACGGCAGCACCGCTTACGGCATCGCGGATCCGTGCAACGACCTCGGCTGGGGCGCCCGCACCAAGCCGGGCCGCCCGGACGACTCCGACGAGGACGAGTCACCGGAGGGCCGGCACCCGGGTTCCGGGCACCCGCCGCACCAGCCCTCCGACGAGCCGCACCCCTTGCACCGGCCTTCCGACCAGCAGCACCGTCTGCGCCCGCCCTTCGAGCAGCAGTACCGTCCACCTCAGCTCCCCGAACAGCAGCAGCGCCACTGGACGCCGGAGTCCCACCGGCACGGGACGCCAGAGCCGCACCGGCACCGCGCCCCGGACCGGCCCTCGCACCAGCCCCTGCACCGGGCCCCCGAGCAACGCCACGCCGGGGAGCGCCCGTGACCGGCGGCCGCGACTCCGTCCCGCAGGGCGGCGCCGACTCCGAGCAGTACGGCGGCGCTCACTCGGGCGGGCGTGAGGACAGCGGCTGGGATCAGGACGGCTCTGCCGGCATCGACCGCAACGGCGCCGCACGCCCCTTCCGGCCCGCCCCCGTCGCTCCCGCCGACCGAGGCTCCGTGGGCTCTCTCGGCCTGGACACCCTGGTGCGGCTGCAGCGCCGCAGGTCCGTCCCGGACGCGCCCCGTCGGCTCACTCTGCCGGAGGGCATGACCGCACCGCTCGGCTGGGACGCCGTGGCGGTTCCCGACCGTCTCGGCCCGCTGGTCGTCCCCCGGCTGCCGCGGCTGGGCTGTGTGTACACCGACGGCGCCCGCTGGTGGTGGATCGTTCCGTCGGACTCCGACTACGCCCTTCCCTGGCCGTCCCCGGCCCACTACGCCCCCGGCGCCCTGGTCAGCGGCACGGCCCGGCTCATCCACCGCCCGGACGGCACGGTGCCGTACACCCCGCCGATCCCGCTCTACCTCTCCCTGTGCCGGGTGACCGGGACGACCCCGGACTGGTCTCGGGCGGTCTCGGTGTAGTCGCCGCGCTTGCTTCGGCCGCGGTGCCCGCCAGGGTGCCGGGTACTGGCTCACAGGAGCGGCTGCGGGACGTCCGTGCTTTGTCGCGCCCACACGGCGGTAGCCGCATATCGGACACGGCCCCGCGCCCCTTGGCCGGGTGACCCAGATCGGCTGATGGGCCGACCCCTCCGCCGAGTCCCGCCGTACACCCCTTTCGATCCCCTCGCACTCCCCGACGCGCCCTGCCCCGCCATCGGCCCGTCCGGGGACAGTGGCCGTTCGGCGATTCACCGGGGAGGTCGGTGGTGAGGAAGCGGCGGGGGACGCCCGAGCCCACGGTGTCGGAGTCGGAGCGGCTGCTCGTCGGCGGGCCGCTGCGGTACGACACGGGATGGAACGAGCATGCGGACGCCTTCCTGGAACTGAGCTTTCGCGCGATGGTGGTCCGGCTGCCCGGCATGCTGGCGTCCAGCCTCCGGCTGGCCCTGCGGGCCGACGCCCGGGCCGCCCGGATCGTCCTGGCCGCCGAGGTGGTCCGGGGCGCCGCCCAGGCGATGAGCCTGCTGGCCGTGAACAGCGCGCTCGGCAGCCTGCTGACCGGCCCGGACATCGGGCAGCGGCTGTGCGCGGCGGCTCCGGCCCTGATCGCCATGGCCGCCGTGTCCCTCGTCTCCGTGCTGCTGCGGGCGGCCTCCACCTACGCGACCGGGCGGCTGGAGCCCCAGTAGGGGGCGCGGCGAAGCCGCTCCAGTGGAGCCGGTGCTTGCACCGGGGGGTGGCGACCGAGCTGTATCTGGAGCGGGCGGCCAATGTGGAGCTGGCCGCCATCGAGGACCACGCCTTCCACAAGCTGCTGGACACCGCCCAGTACGGCGCCGAGTCCGCGCGCCGCATGATCTCCTACGGCACCCGGGTGATCAGCGCGCTGATCTCGCTGGCCACGGCGGCGGGCGTACTGGCGGTGCTGCATCCGGTGCTGCTGCCGCTGCTGGCCACCATGACCCTGCCCAGCGCCTGGAGCGCGCTGCCCAACGCCCGGCGCCGCTATGCGTCCTTCCATGTCTGGGTCCAGCACGCCCGCGCCGGCAGGCTGATCAGCCATCTGCTCACCGAGCCCGCCGCGGCCCCGGAGATCCGGGTGCACGGGGTCGGCCCGTTCCTGCTGCGGCACTTCCGGTCCATGTCGGAGACCGCGGAGGCGGAGCAGGCCCGGCTGTCCCGGCTGGCCGCCCGGACCAGCCTGATCGCGGCGGGCTGGACGGGCCTCGCCACGCTCGCGACCTACGCCACGCTGGGCGCGCTGCTGCTGGCCGGCGCGATGGCCCTGTCGGTCGCCGGTACGGCGGTGATCGCGATCCGTACGGGAGCGGCGAGCCTGGACAGGCTGGTGCTGGAGATCAACCAGCTGCACGAGGAGGCCCTGTTCGTGGCGGATCTGCAGCGGCTCTACGTGGAGGCGGCCGAGCGCGCCGTCCCGGCGGGCGGCGAGCCGCTGCCGGAGGATCCGCGGGAGATCCGGTTCGAGCACGTCACCTTCAGCTATCCGGGTGACTCGGCCCGCCCCGCCCTGGACGACGTCACCCTCACCCTGCCGCTCGGCCGGATCATCGCGCTCGTCGGCGAGAACGGCTCGGGCAAGTCCATGCTGGTCAAGCTGCTGGCGGGCCTGTACACCCCGGACCGCGGCCGGATCCTGTGGGACGAGGTCGACGCGGCCCGCGCCAACCGGCGGCTGCTCGCCGAGCGCATCGCGATGGTGGCCCAGGACTTCAAGCGCTGGCCGTTCACGGCCCGGGTGAACGTGGCCGTCGGCCGCTCCTGTGCGCCCATCACCGAGGAACGCCTGGCCGAGGCGGTCGCCGAGGCGGGGGCCGGGGAGGTGGTCGCGGATCTGCCGCGCGGCCTGGACACGCTGCTGGCCCGCGACTTCAGCGGCGGGCACGAGCTGTCCGGCGGTCAGTGGCAGCGGCTCGGCATCGCCCGGGCCGCGTACCGGCGGGCGCGGGTGCTGATCGTGGACGAGCCGACGGCCGCGCTGGACGCGCGCGCCGAGCTGGAGGTGTTCGAGAAGATCCGGGCGCTGGCCGACAACGGGCAGACGGTCGTGCTGATCACCCACCGGCTGGCCTCGGTCCGGCACGCCGACCTGGTGCATGTGCTGGAGCACGGGCGGCTGGTGGAGTCCGGCACGCCCGAGGAGCTGCTGGCCGGCGGCGGTGTCTACGCCGAGCTGTACGCCCTCCAGGCCGAGCAGTTCACGGCGAAGGTACCGGCGCCGAAGCCGGCCTGAGCCGACCCGGTGGCGGCAGCGGGCTCACTCCGGGCCGTCGCCGGCCCGCACGATCACCAGGAATGTGTCCGTCGCGAGGTCCATGACGACCTCGGCGGGCAGGCCCTCCAGACGTCGTGCGTGCGCGAACTCCTCCGCGGGCCAGGATCCCCGCGGGCCACCGGCGGGAAAGCGTTCGAGCACGGTTCGCCCGTTCACCATCTCGCACCTCCAGAAAGCGTCGTCCTTATGGGAGTTAACGCCCTGGGGAAGGAAAACACCTCGCTCAGTGATGGGACTGAGATATTACCTACACCCTTTCAACGCGAAGCGTGAGGATCCGTTCACTTGGTGACATGAAAGACACCCTCTGTGTCAGGAGTCGTACGCGTCGTGAAGGCGGAGCCGCCAGCGGCCTGGATTCTGCCGACCGGCGCTCAGGACCGCATCGGCAGGGCCGTCAGTACCGTACCGGCAGGGCCATCAGCCCGCGCGCACGCAGGGACGGACGCCACCTCAGCTCCCCGTCTCCCAGAGCCAGCTCGGGGAACCGCTCCAGCAGGGCCGCCAGGGCGATCTCCGTCTCCGCGCGGGCCAGGGGCGCGCCGAGGCAGTAGTGGATGCCGTGGCCGAGGGCGAGGTGGCCGGAGGCGTCTCGGGAGAGGTCGAGGCGGTCGGGGTCGGGGAAGCGGGCGGGGTCGCGGTTGGCGGCGGCCGGGCACACCAGCACGGTCTCCCCCGCCGGGATGGTGACACCGGCGACGGTCACGTCCTCCACCGGGAAGCGGCGGATACCGAGCGGCGCGGGACCGTCGTAGCGGGCGAATTCCTCGACGGCGGCCGGTAGTTGTGCCAGGTCCTTGCGCAGCGCGGCGAGCTGGTCGGGGTGCTGGAGGAGGGCGAGCACGGCGTTGCCGATGAGCTGGACCGTGTTCTCGTAGCCGGCGAAGAGGATGAGGAAGGCCAGCGACATCAGCTCGTCCTCGCTGAGCCGGCCGCCGTCCTCGTCGCGTACGTCGATCAGGTCGGACAGGAGGTCGTCGGCGGGCGCCCTGCGTTTGGTCGCGAGCAGCCGGGTGAGGAAGCCGAGCATCGCCGCCATCGCCTCCTTCGAGGCGTCCGGGCGGGCCGGGTCGGGGGCGGTGAGGGTGTCGGTCCACTGCCGGAAGTCCAGCCGGTCCTCCTCCGGGATGCCGAGCAGGTCGCAGATGACGGTGATCGGCAGCGGGGCGGCGTAGGAGGCGATCAGATCGGTGGTGCCGTGCGGGCCGAGCGCGTCCAGGAGCCGGTCGGCGGTACGGCGGATGGGCTCGCGCAGCTGCTGGACGCGGCGCGGGGTGAAGGCACGGCCGACCAGGCGACGGATGCGGGTGTGGTCGGGCGGGTCCATGTTGAGGAGGTTGGCGTCGAGGGCGGGCGGCAGGGAGAGCCCCTTGTACGTGCCCGCCGACGCGTTCCGCTTGTCCAGCGAGAGCCGCGGGTCGGCGAGCGCGGCGCGGACGTCCTCGTACCGGGTGACGAGCCAGGCGGGGGTGCCGTCGGGTCCGGTGATGCGGTGCACGGGCGCGGTGTCGCGCAGGCGCCGGTAGACGTCGTAGGGGTGGTCGATGAGACCGTCCGCAGGATCCATACCCGCAGCTTACGCGGGCTCATACGCGGGCTCAGGCGTCGTACTCCTGGATGCGCCGCCCATGGCTCCGGTCGGTCAGCGCGGGCAGGCGGTGGCCCAACTCGCGGAGGACGGCGGGGAGGTCGAGGGTGAGCAGCTCGCGGTCGCGCATCAGGACCCGGCCGTCGACGACGGTCGTGCGGACGTCCGACGCTCGGGCGCTGTGCACGAGGGTGGCGGCGAGGTCGTGGACGGGCTGGGTGTGCGGGCCGGTGAGGTCGACCAGGATGATGTCGGCGCGCCGGCCGGGCGCGAGGGTGCCCACGCCGGAGCCGAGGCCGACCGCGCGGGCACTCTGCACGGTGGCGTGGTGCAGCGCCTGACGGGCTGTCAGCCAGCGGGGATCGCCTTCGGCCGCCTTCTGGGTCAGGGCGGTCAGCGTCATCGCCTCCCAGACGTCGAGGGAGTTGTTGGAGGCGGCGCCGTCCGTGGCGAGGCCGACGGGGACGCCGGCGGCGCGCAGGGCCCGTACCGGAGTGGTGGCCGGCCAGGCGAACCTGAGGTAGCCGCGGGGCGCGCTCGCCACGGCCGTACGGCCGCCCGTGCGGGCCAGCAGCGGAAGGTCGCGCTCGACGATGCCGGTGCCGTGCGCGATGAGCAGGTCGGTGTCGAGCAGTCCGGCGTGGTCCAGGACCTCGATGGGGGTGCGGCCGTGCCGGGCCAGGCTGGTGTCGGTCTGGTCGCGGTTCTCGGCGGCGTGGAGGTGGACGGGCAGGCCGTGCCGGCGGGCGAGTTCGGCGGTGGCGGCGAGGTCGGCGTCGGTGACGGTGTAGGGGGCGTGCGGGGCGAGGGCGGTGGTGATACGGCCGTCGGCGGCGCCGCGGTGGCGCAGCGCGAACTCCGCCGAGCGCTCCCGGCCTTCGGGGCCCTGGCTGGAGAAGTAGGCCTCGCCGAGGTGGGCGCGCAGCCCGCACTCGGCGACGACGGCGGCGACGGCGTCCATGTGGAAGTAGTGGTCGGCGAAGCAGGTCACCCCGCCCCGGATCATCTCGGCGCAGGCGAGCCGGGCGCCCAACTCCACGTCGTCGGCGGTGAGATTGGACTCGACGGGCCAGACGACGTCGTTGAACCACTCCTCGATCGGCAGATCCTCGGCGAGGCCGCGCAGCATCGTCATCGGCGCGTGCGTATGGCAGTTGATCAGCCCGGGCATGGCGACCTGCCCGCGTGCCTCGATCCGCTCCAGGGCGGGCAGTTCCCGCGCGGACGCGGCGGTCGTCACCGACTCGATGACCCGGTCGCGTACGACGATCGCCGCGTCGGTGCGAAACCCGATCTCTTCCTGCTCCTCATGGACGAGCACGGTGCAGCCGGTGATGACGAGGTCGGCGGGAGAGGCGCTCATGCGGCCACCGTACGGTTATGCGGCCGCCGGCAGCGGTACCTCGATCCCCTGGGTCTCCAACTCGCTCAGCGCAGCACACAGTTGTCCGAGGTGCCGGTGCGTGAGGCGGCCGGTGTCGTCGAGGTGGACGGCGCAGGCCGTGGTCGTGTCGACAAGTCGCTCCAGAAGGTCCGCGACGGCGTCCGTGCCCGCGGTGTGCCGGGCGAGGGCGGGCAGTTCGGCGGCGGCGAGCGCGATCGCGGTGCGGGCCTCGGCGAGGGTGCGGTAGGCCTCCCGACGCAACGCCCACCGCTCGGCACGGTGACCGGGCTCGGCGCGATCACCGGACACGGCACGCTCGCCGGGCCCGCCGAGGTCACCGGAGGCGGCGCCGGCGCCAGACTCACCGTGAGCACCAGACGTACCGCGAGCATCAGACTCACCACGAACGCCGGACTCGCCGAGAGCACCTGACTCGCCGAGGACGTGGACCAGATAGGCCTGCGCGGCGCGACCGGCCGTGGCGAGCCGGGCGTGTACCCCGGCGCCGCGCTCCCCCGGCATCGGCAGATGCCCGACGATCAGCACGAGCGCGCAGGCCAGCAGGGTCTCGCCGATACGGCTGGCGGAGGCCTGCGGCTCACCGCCGGCCATGGTCAGGGCGAGGACGAGGACGGTGACGACGGCGGTCTGCGCGGCGAAGTGCCGGGTGGCGACCGGGACGAGCGCCCCGCAGACCGCGACCAGCGCGATCAGCCCGGCGGGCCGGGGCAGCAGCGCGGCGAGCCCGGCGAACACCAGGGCGCCCAGCACGGTCCCGGCGGCCCGGCACAGCACCCGGGAGACGAGCGGCCCGAGGTCGGGCTTGACGAGGAAGACGGCGGTGGCGGGCAGCCAGTACCAGTGCTGGTGCTGGCCGTACCAGCGGGTGTGGTGCAGCGCCTGGGCGATGGCGGCGCTGGCCCCGAAGCAGAGGGCGACGCGCAGCCCGTACTCGCGTCCGCCGGTGCCGAACGCGGCGCGCAGGGCGTCCTGGACACCTCGGCGCCGGGTGAGCAACCGCTGTCGCGCGCCGTGTCGCGCGCCGTCCGCCCGGTCGAAGGACTCGGCGGCGCGCAGCAGGGCGTCGTCCAGGGCGCGCAGGGCGGCAACTGACCGGCTGGGGGCGGGAAGCGGGCCGGTGCCGGTGTCGCCGCGGACGGCGGCGGCGAGCCGCCGGGGCCCTTCCGCGGCCCGCGCCGAGACCGGCTCCCCCGCCCAGAACAGGGCGGTGGCGGCCTCGGCGAGGGGCAGGGCGGCCATGTACTGGGCGTGCAGCCGGCGCTCGGTGGCCGAACTGGCGTACCGGCGCAGCCGGGGTCCGGCGAGGGCGTCCTGGGCGTGGTCGAGGGCGGCGGTGAGCGCGGCCCGCCGCGCGGTGGCATGCGGTCCTCCCACGGCCTCGACCAGCGCGGCGACGGCGTCGTACACCTCGGCGACCGCCGCCCGCTCCCCGTCGAACCGGAAGTCCCCCGCGGGCGCACCGGGCGTGGGCAGGGCGAGCCGCAGCAGAAGCAGCCAGCCGGCCCCGGCGAGGAAGGCGAGGGCCCGCTGCCACCCGCTCTCGGCCGCCGGCATCCCGGCGCCGAGCGCAGCCCCGACGAGCAGTTGCGTGCCGGCGGCGGAGGCGACGGGCCCGACCGCGCTCACACCGCCGGCGACCAGCCCGAGCCCCGTGAGCGCCAGGGTCAGCGGTACGGCGGCCAGCCCCTGCCCGGCATACGTGCCCACGAGCAGCCCGAGGGCGCCGGCCAGCGCGGGCACCCCGAGCCGTGCGACGGAGGCCCGCCGGCTGCCGGGCCGGTCGTTGATGCCGGCGAGCATCGCGGCGACGGCGGCGAGGACGCCGACGGCCGTCCGCCCGGCGAGCACCCCGGCGAGCAGCAGCGGTCCGGCGGCGAGGACGCCCCGGATCACCGCGCCCCAGGGGACGGGACCGCGCTGGGCGCGCAGGGCGTGGGCGAGCCAGAGGGGTGTGACGGGCCGGGACACGGGGCTCCTGTACATACGAGGGCGGGGTGGGCCTTCGGACGACGGTGGCCGGGCTGCGGGGCGTGCTTCCCACGGTAGATCGCGTTCCCTGAGCGAACGGGCCGATCACGTTTCGAGGAGGTGAAAGGTGCCGGGGTGGGCGGTTTCTTTATGAACGCAATGCGCCGGCGATGATCTTCTCGACCTCGGTCACGGCGGGGACGAGGACTTCGGGTCGGGCCCGCAGCCCGCCCACCACCGCGTCGATCCCGCGCAGCCCGGCCCGTTCCAGCAGCCGCTTCTCGTTCGTCACCCACTCTCCGCGGGCCGCGAGTACGGCGTGGGCGGCCTGGGCGGCGGCTGTGGCGAGGGCGCCGGCGGTCTCGGTGAGGCGGCCGTGGGCGGCGTGGTTGTTCTTCGCGTAGTCCAGGGTGGCGCGGGCGGTGCCGTGCCAGTGGCGGGCGGCGGCGGTGCGCAGCTCGGCCGGGTAGCCGGCGGGTCGGGGCAGGGTGCCCTTGAGCACCTGGTTGAGGGCCAGTTCGGCGACCAGCAGATAGGTGGGGATGCCGGCGAGGTGGAAGAGCAGGGGCTCCACCCGGAAGCGGCCCTCCTCGGCCTCCGCCAGCTCATGCTCGACCACGTCCAGGTCCCGGTAGTGCACATCCACCCGGCGTCCGTCGACGGTCAGCCAGGCGCCGCCGTTGAAGACCCCGCCGCCCCAGCCGCCGACCTCGGACACCTCCCCTTCCCAGCCGACGGCGCGCAGGGCGTCCGGGTCGAAGGCACCGCGGTAGTAGATCGCCAGGTCCCAGTCGCTGTCGGGGCGATGGGTGCCCTGGGCGCGGGAGCCGCCGAGGGCGACGGCCCGCACGGCGGGGAGGGCGGCGAGGCGGTCGGTGGTGCGGGCGAGGAACTCGGCGTCGGAAGGCTGGGACATGCCCTCAGCCTGCCGCAGCCATCCCGAAGTCCGCTCCTGAAATTTCCGCGAGGCCCTCCGCGATGCGTCGCAGTGGCTCGCGCAGCGCCGTGAGATCGGCTCGCATCTCCGCGGCCTGAGGCCAGGCGAGTTCGTGGTCGAGCGGCGCGGTGTCGGCGGGGCGGCCCGCCTCGTACGCGGCGAGCCGGGGGTGCCAGGTGGTGGTGAAGGGCCGGATGGTGTCGTTGATCAGGGCGTAGGCGAGGCTCTGCACCGTGGTGGCGCCCTCGGCCGTGCCCTGCTCCAGGCGGATGCTGTAGGTGTGCAGCGTGCCGCGGGTGAAGTCGATGAGCGACTTCAGCGACGACAGGGCCTCGCGCAGGCTGCCCGTGCCGGGGGCGAGTTCCTGCACCCCGATCCGGGTGACCAGCTCGACCTGGATGTCGAAGGCCGCCATCCGCTCCGACTCGCTGGGGGCTGCTGACACGAGGGCCTCCCTACGGCTTCCGGGTAGGGCCAGCGTAACCGTCTCGCGGTGGCCGCAGAGGGTGCGCAGGGCCGCGTGCCGGAGGGCTTCGGCGCGGGCGGGCGCGGGGTCGTGCTGGTGCCAGGCGTGCAGGGTCACGGGGTGGAGGGACCAGTGGTCGCCATCCGCACCGCCCTGGCCGGTCTCGGCGGCCGGCGTCAGCAGGCTGCGCGTGTGCAGTTCCGCGATGCCGTTGCCCGCGCGCCGGCCCGCCACGACGCGCGGCACCCGGTCCACGGCGGCCAGCACCCGGCACACGTCCTCGGCGGTCACCGGCAGGGGGTACAGGGCCGCCGCACAGCGCAGTACGTCGGCCGCGTCGACGGTGTCCACGTCGTGGACGACGGCCGCCGTGACGTCGTGGCCGGCGAGCGTGTCGAGGAGGGATGCGCCCCGGGCGTGCAGCCGTTCGTACAGGTCCTGGGCGCGGCGCCCGGCCCGCAGAGCGCCGCCCAGCAGTGCCAGGGCGAGCGGATGGCCGCCGGCCGTCTCGGCCAATGTCCCGTTCCCGCCGACGAGTTCGAGCGCGTGGACGTCGTCCAGCGGCCCCAGGTCGACGGGCGTACCGAGGGCGGCGTAGGCGCGGCTGCGCAGGGTGTAGACGGTGTGACCGAGCGGGTGCGGTGCCGCCATCGCCGCGATCGTCCGCAGCGGGACCCGGTCCTCGGCGACAGCGTCGACGATCCACAGGAACGGTTCGCCGATGCCATCGAAGTGGCCGAAGAGGGACGGGGCCGCGCCGCCCAGGCCGCAGGCGCGCAGCGACGCGTCGTAGTCCCGTCCGTCCAGCCGGAACACACCGCCGGGGTACGCCGCCTCGAAGCGGACCGCGTACTCGTCGGCGAGGAGTGTCTTGCCGATGCCGGCCATGCCGCGGATCTGCACCGTGCGGGTGGCGGACCGGCCGACGGTGAGCGGGGCCGCGTGGGCGTGCAGGGCCGAGTGCACACGCCAGAGTTCCGAGAGCCGGCCGAGGAACTCGGGGTGCGGTTCCGGCGCCCGGCGCCGGCCCTGCCCACCGCCGCGCTCACGGATCGCCATGGGCCCGGCCAGCCGTGC
The DNA here is from genome assembly GCF_040680235.1 of Streptomyces sp. NPDC052101. Classification (NCBI taxonomy): domain Bacteria; kingdom Bacillati; phylum Actinomycetota; class Actinomycetes; order Kitasatosporales; family Streptomycetaceae; genus Streptomyces; species Streptomyces sp. NPDC052101. The sequence continues at coordinate 93,739 of NZ_JBFAWH010000005.1, read as the reverse complement.
GACATGCTCGCGGACGTCCTCGACGAGGGCGGCGGGGTCGTCGGCGGACGCGTGCCGGGCGTCGCGGAGTTCGACGGGGTGGATGTGCCCGGTGGTGGGCTCCGGGTTGACGACCATGACCCGGCGCCGCGGATCGCCCTCCTCCAGTCCCGCGAGATAGGCGGTCGTCAGCTCCCACTGGCAGGCTTCCCGTTCGGGGTAGGCGGCCGAGTAGTAGGCCAGCAGCGCCTTGGAACGGCCCAGTTCGCGCCGGATGGTGTCGCTGATGCCGGCGAAGGACGCGACGCCGGTCTCGTCCGTGAACACCGTCAGCCCGCCGTCGCGCAGCGCACGGGCAAGCGGACGAACCTGCTCCACATCACCGCGGCTGTAACTGAGGAAGACGTCCCACACGGCGACTTACCCTACTGTGGGTACCGGGGAGGGCGATCATGGCACACAGGCGGCGCAGGCGGCGGCGACCCAGCGGTCCCACGCAGATCACGGCCAAGCTCACGATCCCGTTCGTCGGCGAGATCTCCGGCACCTGGGAGCCCGCCGACGCGGAGCGCAGCGCGGCCTGGGAGCTGTATCTGGAGCTGGTGACGCGGGTCTCGGTCGAGGAACTGGGACGCGAGGAAGGGCTGCTGCGCGAAGCCCTGTCCTCGATGTACACCTTCTTCACCACCACACGGGAGATCCTCCGGCGCTACGGCCCCGAGGTCGCGCCGCCCCTGTCCCCCGGCCATGTGAGCTTCGGCGTCCTCGCGGTGACCGTCCTCAACCGGGTCCTGCGCCCGCTGCTCGGCAACTGGCATCCGCGGCTGACGGCCCATGAGTCCGGGCGGCCCGAGGGCAGCGATCCGGTGGCGTGGGAGCGGGAGTGGGAGCACGCGGACGCGCTCCGCACGGAGATCGCGGCGGTGCGCGGGTCCCTGACCTCGCTGGCCCGAACGCTGCAGGAGGTGGCCGGGGTCAGTGATCTGATCAACCCGGCCGGCGCCCCGGCGCCGCGGTCGTCAGGGCCGGAAGGCAGGCGAAGGACAGATTCGGGGTACCCCCCCCCGGAGTTCAGGGGGCTCCTGACAGCACCGGCGAATAGAGGCTCGTCGCGCTGCGGATCTCGGACACCGCACGCCGGACGGGTCGCGAAGACGCCATACGGGGCCGCAGCCCGCTGAGAGAGCCGTCCTGAAATCCAGATGCGGGCAGGGCCGAGGGGAACGATCATCGGGACGTCGCCCACTGTCGTATGCCGTCTGTCGTGTGCCGGTTGCCGTCTGCCGTCTGTCGTGTGCCGGTTGCCGTCTGCCGTCGTAGGAGCCGCCTCGTGATCCAGCGCGTGACCGTCCCGACTCTCTTCCCGCCTCCCGCCTATGCCCATGCCTCCGTCGTCGAGGCCGGGACGAAGCTGGCCTTTCTCGCCGGGTCCGTGCCGCTCGACGAGAAGGGGGAGATCGTCGGTCCGGGTGACCCGGTGCGGCAGGCCGAGCAGGCGATGGCCAACCTTCATGCGCAACTGACGGCCGTCGGGAGCGACTTGGCGCATGTGGTCGCGACCGAGGTGTACGTGGTGAGCAGTGAGCCCTCCGTGCTGTCCGCGGTGTGGGAGGTCGTCGAGGCGTCCGGGCTGAGCACGGGCCCGCACTCGTCCACCCTGCTCGGCGTCGCCTGCCTCGGGTACACCGGGCAGCTGGTGGAGATCACGGCCACGGCCGTGGTGCCGGAGCGGGCCGGGGCGACCGGAGCGGGAGGAGAACCGGTGACGGACGAGGTGGTACTGCGCCGGGCCGTGGCGGACGACGCCCGCGCCGCCGCCGATGTGTGGCTGCGGTCCTTCCGCGCGGCGCTGCCCACCGTCGTCCGGCCGCACTCCGACGACGACGTGCGGGCGTACTTCCGGGATGTCGTGGTACCGGCGCGGGAGACCTGGGTGGCGCAGGCGGCGGGAGACGGTGGCATCGTCGGGGTGATGGTCCTGGACGAAGAGGAGTTGTCCCAGCTGTATCTGGACCCCGAGTGGCGGGGGCGCGGCATCGGCGACCGGTTCGTGGCGCTGGCCAAGGAGCGCCGCCCGGGCGGGCTGACCCTGTGGACCTTCCAGGTCAACCAGCCCGCCCACCGGTTCTACGAGCGCCACGGCTTCACCGCCGCCGAGTCCACCGACGGCAGCGGCAACGAGGAACGGGAGCCGGACGTGCGTTACGTCTGGCGACCCTGAGCCCGGTCGTCCAGCCCACCCGGGGGTCGGCGACTCTGAGCCCCGTCCTCCGGCTCGTCCAAAGGTCGGCGACCCTGAGCCCCGTCCTCCGGCTCGCCCGAGGGCCGGCCCCAGCGGCGGGTCTTGGGCAAGGGCGTGCCGTAGCTGCCCGCCCGGCTGGTGGTCAGGCCCAGGTTGACCAGGGACTCCGCGAGCTTGACCGCCGCCGCGACCCCGTCGACCACCGGCAGCCCGAGCTTGTCCCCCACCGCCCGCTGCAGTCCCGTCATCCCCGCGCAGCCCAGGACGAGGACCTCGGCGCCGGCGTCCCGGGCACGCTCGGCCGCCGTCAGGAACGCGGACTCCGTGCGGCCGGGATCGTCGGCGAGGTCGAGGACGCCCAGGCCGGTACCGACGACGGCGGCGCAGTTGCGGGCCACGCCGGCGGTCTCCAGGCTGTCCTCGATCTGCCCGCGCGAACGGTCGAGGGTGGTGACGACGCCGTAGCGACGGCCGAGCAGGCAGGCGAGGTGGGCGGCGGCCTCGGTGATGTCCACGACAGGGACGTCGACCAACTCCCGTACACCTTCCCGGCCGTGCTCGCCGAACCCGGCCAGCACGACCGCGTCGTACGCCGGTCCGTCGTACGTCCGCAGTGCGTCGAGGACGGCGGCGGCGGAGAGATAGCTGTCGAGCCAGCCCTCGGCGGACGCCGGACCCCAGGCCGGGGTCAGACCGGTCACGGTGGTGTCCGGTCCGGCGGCGGCCCGCGCGCCACGGACGATGTCCTCGGTCATCTCCCGCGTGGTGTTGCAGTTGGTGACGATGATCCGCACGCCCGTCAGACCTCCCGGGCCGTGCGCGTCCGGCGGCTCAGCAGCGCGTACAGGCCGGCGCCGAGTGCCGTGCCGATGAACCAGGAGTACGGCGCCACGTCGCTGAAGCCCTTCACCAGGGCCAGTACGGCGGCGACCGCGGCGGCGGGCAGGAACGCCCACAGCGCCGTCGGGTTGACGCCCCCGCGGTAGTGGTACGGGCTGCCCGGCCGGGCGTCGAACAGCGCGTCGACGTCGATCCTGCCGCGCTTGACCCGGTAGTAGTCGGTCATGATCACGCCGAACAGGGGGCCCAGGAAGGCGCCGAGGCCGCCGAGGAAGTAGTTCACCACGGTCGGGTCGGAGAAGAGGTTCCAGGGGGTGACGACCAGCGCGGCCACGGTGCTGATCATGCCGCCGATCCTGAAGGTGATCTTCTGCGGCCAGACGTTGGCGAGGTCGTACGCCGGTGAGACGAAGTTGGCGACGATGTTGACGCCCATGGTGGCGATCGCGAAGGCCAGCGCGGCGATGACCAGCACCCAGGTGTTGCCGACCTTGGCGACCAGTTCCGCCGGGTCCGTGATGGCCTGTCCGAACGCCTTCAGCGAGCCGGACGTGACGATCACCGAGACGACGACGAAGGCGGTGGAGTTGACGGGCAGGCCCCAGAAGTTGCCGCGCCGGACGGTCTTGTAGTCGGGTGCGAAGCGGGAGAAGTCGCAGAAGTTGAGCATCAGCGTGCCGTACGTGGCGAGGATGAGGCCGATCGCGCCGAACCACTGCCGCCACTGCTCGCCCGTGGACACGGGATGCGGGGTGGAGGTGAGCGAGATGCTCCAGTGGGCCTTGGCCAGCACCCAGACCGCCAGCGCGATCATCACCAGCCAGATCACCGGGCCGCAGAAGTCCTGGAACTTGCGCACCGCCTCCATGCCCTGGCTGATGATCACCCACTGCAGCAGCCAGAGCGAGACGAAGGAGATCCAGCCGAGCGCGTCCAGGCCGAGGAAGGAGTGGTGGGTGAGGGAGGCGAGGCCGGGCCAGGCCGCCAGCAGCATCACGTTGACGGCGACGGAGGCCAGATACGTCTGGATGCCGTACCACATGATGGCGATCACGGCCCGGATCAGCGCGGGGATGTTGGCGCCCCAGACGCCGAAGCTGATGCGGCTGACGACCGGGAAGGGCACGCCGTGGCGCTGGCCGATCCTCCCCATCCAGTTCATGCCGGCGTAGATGAGCACGAAGCCGACGAGCAGGGCGGTGAAGACCTGCCAGACGTTCATGCCGAGGACCAGCAGACCGGCGGCGAAGGTGTAGTTGCCGAGGTTGTGGACGTCGGACATCCACATGGCGAAGAGGTCGAAGACCTTCCAGTTCCGCTGCTCGGCGGGGGCGAGATCCTCGTTGACGAGGCGGGGGTCGGGGACGAACGCGGGGGCGCCGGTGGCTTCGGCGCGGTCGGCGAGGGACACGGGGCCTCCTGGACGGGGGACGAAGGGCCGTACCGCAGCTATCACGGGAACTCGGGCACACCACTGGCCGAAAGCCAGCGATGCGGCCCGGTTTGGTATACCAAACTGCCGACATGGTGCCGTCGTCAAGCGTGCGGACCGATGTCCTTGCCGTTACGGCCCCGTAAAAGTCGCCTCGCGTCGGCGAAGATGGGCCCATGACGAAGATCGAACCCCTGGGCGCGGTGCGCGAGCGGGTCCTGGCGAGCCTGCGGGAGGACATCATCGCCGGGCGTCTGGGACCGGGTGACCGGCTCGTCGAGCGGGAGTTGGCCGACCGGTTCGGTGTCTCGCGCGTGCCCGTGCGGGAGGCGATCCGCGCACTCGTCGCCGAGGGCTTCGTCCTCTTCGAGTCGGCCCGCCGCACGGTCGTACGGCGGCTGACCCCGACCGACGTCCGGGAACTCTTCGAACTGCGCGAGGCGTTGGAGGTGTACGCGGCGGGGCTGGCGGCGTCCCGGGTGACCCCCGAGGCCCTGGCGGAGCTGAGGGAACTGCTGGAGCGGGCGGCACGGGCGACGAAGGAGGGGGACGCCGAGGCGATCACGGACATCAACACGCGCTTTCACGACCGCATCCGCGCCCTGGCCGGCAACAGCCTGCTGATCTCGGTCATGGAACCGGTCGACGGTCGCCTGCGCTGGCTCACCCGGCGCAACGAGGAGTGGCCACAACTCCTCACCGAACACCGCGGGTTGTACGAGGCGATCGCCTCCGGCGACCCCGACCGCGCCCGCGCCCACGCGCTCGACCACGTCCGCGCCAACTACCGGTCGACGGTACGGCATCTGTTCGGATCCGATCCCGCCGAGGGTGGCTGAGCCCCAGCTCTCGGCTCCCGAAGAACCGGCGTCGAGAGTTCTCGGCCGCCGATGGACCGTTGTCGGCAGCTGCCGGCCCCCGAAGAACCGCTGTCGGCCGCGGGCGGTCACCCCAGCCCCGCCGCCTCCGCCGCCGCGCGCAGCACCTCGCGGAGCATCTCGGCGGTGAGGCGGCCGGTGAAGGTGTTGCGCTGGCTGACGTGGAAGCAGCCGAAGAGGTCCAGTCCGTCGAGGGCGACCCGGGTGCCATGGGCGAAGGCAGGGTGGGGCCGGGGAACGGTCCAGCCCGCCTCGGCGAACGCCGACAGCGCGGCCTGCCAGCCGAAGGCACCGAGGACGACCGCCGCCTTCAGTGTCGGCCGCAGCAGCCTCAGCTCCTGGACCAGCCAGGGGCGGCAGGTGTCGCGCTCGCCAGGGGTCGGCTTGTTGGCGGGCGGAGCGCAGTGCACGGGCGCGGTGACGCGGACGCCGTACAGCTCCAGCCCGTCGTCGGCGCTGACGGAGGACGGTTGCGAGGCGAGCCCCACGTCGTACAGCGCCTGGTAGAGCACGTCTCCGGAGCGGTCGCCGGTGAACATCCGGCCGGTGCGGTTGCCGCCGTGCGCGGCCGGGGCCAGCCCGATGATCATCAGTCGGGCGTCGGCCGGACCGAAGCCCGGCACCGGCCGCCCCCAGTACGTCCAGTCGGCGAACGCGGCCCGTTTCGTCCGGGCCACCTGTTCACGCCACTCGACCAGCCGAGGGCAGGCCCGGCAGTCCGCTACCCGCCGGTCGAGCCGGGCGAGGGCGCTGCTGTCCTCCATACGGCCACCGTATGCCCATCGGCCCCGGACGCCGGATTCCCTCTGTCGCCGGACCCGATCACCCGGCTTCATCTTCGGCTTCGGCTTCGGCTTCGGCTTCGGCTTCGAGAACAGCCGCGGGGGTGCGGGGGTGCGGCGCATCCGGGGTGCGCCAAGGGTGGGCCCACCACCGGCGCTGACCGAACCCCCGCGGAAAACGTCTCCGGCTCACCCCGCCGAGGGAGTTAAGGTCGGGACATGGCTTCCGAGGATGCGGACGAGAACGTGAACCGTGGCACCGGCGGACCCGCCGGACCGGAGGGGACGAGCCCCGCCCAGGAGGCCCCGGCCGCTGAGACCGCCCAGAACGGTCGGACCGCTCAGGACTTCGCTGCCTCCGCCGACCAGCCCGCCGACCCGAAGATCGCCGCTGCGGTGGCCGCCGCCGAGGCCGCGGGGCCGGCCAACGGTGAGACGGTCCGGATCGACAGCTGGATCTGGGCCGTCCGTCTGATCAAGACACGTTCCCTGGGCGCCGCCGCCTGCCGGGGCGGCCACGTCCATGTGAACGGCGAGCGTGTGAAGCCCGCGCACTCCGTGCGCATCGGCGACGAGGTGCGCCTGCGGCACGAGGGCCATGAGCGCATCGTGATCGTCAAGCGCCTGATCCGCAAGCGGGTCGGCGCCCCCGTGGCCACCCAGTGCTACGTCGACAATTCGCCGCCGCCCCCGCCCCGCGAGGCCATCGCCCCCGCCGGCCTCCGCGACCGAGGCACCGGCCGCCCCACCAAACGCGACCGCCGTGATCTGGAACGCCTCCGCGGCCTCGCGGGCCCGGGCACCCCCGGCGGCTTCGGTGCCTTCGGCGGCGCCGCGAGCCCAGGCGGCTTCGCCGGCCCCGGCGGTCCCGGTGGATCCGGCCGGCCTGGTGGATCCGGTGGCCGAGCCGGCTCCGGCTCAGGCGGGCGCGGCGGATCCGGCGTGACCGGCAAGCGCGGTGGATCCGGGACCGACAGGCGCGGCTGATCCACGCCCGTCGGCGCCGGCAGGCGCGCCAGACCCACGTGCGGTGGGACCTGCGGGACCAGTAGACCGCCCTCGGGAGGGGCCCCGGCCGCGCTGCCCCCTCGGCACGCGCCCGTGCCGTCGGTCGGGCCCCCGTGCTCGGCCGGCGGCGTCAGTGGCGTGGGCCAGGATCACCGCCGCCGTACCAAGCGCAGCAGCTCGCCGTTGTGCCCGCGTCGGGCCCAGGCGATCAGGGCGAGCGGCACGATCAGGATCAGCGGGGTCGCCGCGTTCTGCCCGTGGAAGGCCGTGAGCTGGACGATGAACGCGCCCACCATGAGCGCGCTGAGCGCGATCGCCGCCACGGACTGCAGCACAGGGATCAACAACGCGACGGCTCCGGCGAGTTCGAGTGCGCCGATGGTGTACATGGCCCCGCTGCCCCAGCCGATCTTGTCGAAGGACTCGACGGCCGAGGGGTGCGCGATGAGCTTGGGCAATGCACTCGCGATGCCGTAGAACAGCGCGAGCAGCACCTGTACGGACCGCAGCGCGACCCGGGCCGCGCGCCTCCTGCCACTGAGGGAGCCGCCGGAGGCGACGGGAGCGGTGGTCTCGGACATGAGGGTCTCCTGGGGGGAAGCGGTGCCGATTGCTTTCACCGAGGTAGACCCGGCACGGTCCGGGAACTCATCGCTCTCCGGCCGCCCGATGCAACCGAGTGCCCGCTATGCCTTCCGCACCGCCCGCACCCATGTCCCGTCCGATGTCAGATACGCGTCCACCTCCAGCCCCGCTTCCTCCAGTGCCGACTCGAACTGCTCCTTCGTCAGGGGCCGCGCCAGGAACGTCTGGGTCCAGACGGCGTCCGGGAACACATACTCCGCGCGGACCGAGTTCACTCCGTTTCCGGCAGGCTCCACCGAGGCGATCCGCACGGTGAAGCCGGTCGGGTCGACGCGCTCCCTCGGCACGTTCGTGTGGTAGTCCTCGCCCTCCCGCTGGATGAGCACACAGCCGCCGTCCGCCACCTGCCGAGCACAGGTGCGCAGAATGCCTCTGCGCACCTCCTCGTCGCCGTTGTGCACGAGGAACGACGCGAGCATCACCACGTCGAACTTTTCGCCGCCGAGGTCCAGATGCTCGATGGGGCTGCATATCGTGCGCGCCCCGCGGACCCGGCTCAGCATGTCGGCGGACTCGTCCACCGCCGTGACCGTGAAGCCGCGCTGGAGCAGGGGGTGGGTCATCCGGCCCACTCCGCTGCCCAGCTCCAGGATGTGCGCCCCGGCGGGTACCGCCGCGGCGATGATGTCCGGCTCGTCGCCCACCGGCAGGCGCTCGTACAACTCGACCGCGCAGCCGTCCGGGGTGATCGCACCGGGTCCCGTGCCCTCGTATCCCTCACGCATTTCGACTGTCATGCCCGAACAACGGCCGGTCTCCGCACACCCGTTCCCGTTCGGTGCCGGTTCACCCGTTCGAGCTATTCCGCAGCACCGCGTCAACCACGGTCATGCACCGGGAGTCGGCTCGGCCCGGAACGGGAACCAGCCGTGCCCGATGTACCAGTGGCCGCCCGCCCGCAGATGGTCCCCCACGGCCCGCTCCACGGACGTGCGGCGCGGCAGCTCCGCGGCCGGCAGGTCGGGGTCGCCGAAGACGAACTGGACGGGTTCGGTGTCGGACGGCTCGGTGTCCTCGCGGGCGGTGCGGAACCGTTCCTGGAAGCGGACGATGTTGGAGTCGGCCGGCAGGTACTGCTTCAACTGCGGATCGAGCAGCCAGGAATGGCACAGCGCGGCCACCGGACGCTCCTCGGGGAAGTGCAGGGCGAAGAAGGCGCGGGCCCGGTCCAGGGAGCGCTCGCAGGCGGACGGGGTCAGCGGGCCGTGGAAGTCGGGGATGTGCAGGTTCAGGCAGGGCGTGCCGGGGACGGCGTCCAGTCCGGCGGCCGCGAGCACCGGCGCCGAGCGCTGCCCGAGCCGAGCGCGCTCGAACTGGAGCCGGCCCAGCTGGTACAGCTCGCCGCGGAAGTGCCGGACGAGCCAGCGCGGCGCACCCACGCCGGTCGTGCCGTGCCGTCTGCGGTGCACCGCCATGTTCCGGCCCAGGTCGGAGAGGGTGTGCCGGGAGATCTCGGGCGGGATGCCGCGTTCCCGGTGCCGGGCGAGGGTGCGCGGGACCGCCGCGAGGAAGACATAGGCGGCGAAGGTGCCGGTCAGCTCGGCCGGCGCCGCGTCGAACAGTTCTGCGAGGTCGGGTGGGTGGCCGGTCCCCTCCGGGCCGCGGAACAGCTCCTCTACGCACTCCCGCAGGAGTCTGAGCGCTCCGGGGTCGTCGGTCACCCTGCGCCGCCGGGCCACCAGTTCGTTGATGTCCTCGTGCGGCACGGTCAGGTCGAGGAGCAGTTCGGGCAGGTCATCGGCGTCCGGCAGCAAGGGATCCCCCTTCGGCGAACGGCGGTCGGGCGCCGTTGATGAACGTCGGTCCCGAAGAGTACGTTGCAGGAAGGAGTGGTGATCCGATGCGTACGGGCAGTGAACCGGCGACCGCGCGCAGTGCTCTGCGGGCGCGCTTCTGGCTGTGCGTGTGGGGACTGGTCTGGGCAGTCTTCGGCACGGTGGCGTTCGCGCTCGCCGGGCGCCCCGGCTGGGCGGCGGCCTGCGGGGTGCTGTGGCTGGTGGTCACCGTCGACATGACCATGATCCTCCGCCACATCCGGCAGGGCCCGCACTACCAGCCGGGCCGTGATGTGCCGCCGTACCGGCCGCCGGAGAACGGACCGCCGTTCCCGAGGCAACCGAGGCACCGGCATCCGTGATCGACCCGGTCACCGGTATCCGCGACCGACACGCCACCGGCCGCCGGGGACAGTGCCCGGAGCCGATGCGCGACGGCGCACGCGGGCGCACGGCGCTCAGTCCTCGAACCGAGCGGCCTTCAGATACTGCGGGTTGGGGTCCAGCGCGGCCGCCAGGCGGAAATGGCGTTTGGCCTGGTCGGAGCGGCCCTGGCGTTCATAGGTGCGGGCCAGCGCGAAGTGCGCGAACGCGTTGTCCGGCTCCCGCTCGAGCACGATCGTGAACTCCAGCTCAGCGGGCCGCAGTTGCGCCGCGGCGAAGAACGCACGCGCGCGGAGCAGCCGAGCCGCGGTGTTCTCGGGGTGTGCGGCGATGACTCCGTCGAGCAGCTTCACCGCACCCCGCGGGTCCCGTGAGTTGAGCAGATGCTCGGCCGCACGGAAGTCGATGACATGCGTCTCCGGAGTACGTCCGCTGGAACCGCTGGTCTCGGGCACGCCACAATCCTTCCCTCGCTGAAGCGTTCCAACGCCCGTGGAGGGGGCCGCTATTCCGCGGGACCTGTCCGGAACCTATTCCGCGGATCTCTCGCGTGCCCGTCGTACGAGGTCCTCCCACACCTCGGCGACGCGCCGGCGCAGGGCGTCCAGGGGCACGTCGTTGTCGATCACGATGTCCGCGATCTCCCGGCGCTGCTCGCGGGTCGCCTGCGCGGCCATGCGCGCGCGTGCGTCCTGCTCGGTCATCCCGCGCAGCCGGACGAGCCGGTCGAGCTGGGTCTCGGGGCTCGCGTCCACGACGACCACGAGGTCGTAGAACGGCGCCAGGCCGTTCTCGGTGAGGAGGGGCACGTCGTGGATCACCACGGAGCCGGCGGCCGCGGCCTCCTCCAGCTCACGGGAACGGGCGCCCACCAGGGGGTGCACGATCGAGTTGAGGACGGCGAGTCTCTCGGGGTCGGCGAAGACGATCGCGCCGAGCTTGGGCCGGTCCAGGCTGCCGTCCGCGGTCAGGACGTCCGCGCCGAAGGCCTCGGCCACGGCGGCGAGACCGGGGGTGCCCGGTGCCACCACCTCGCGCGCGATGCGGTCCGCGTCGATCAGCACCGCACCGTGCTCGACGAGCAGCCGTGACACCTCGCTCTTGCCGGCGCCGATCCCACCGGTCAGGCCCACTTTCAGCATGAGCGGAAGCTTAGGCCCACCCACTGACAGCGGGGCTGGCGGAGGTCAGTTGTCGCCTTCCCGCTCCGCCAGGAAACGCTCGAACTCGCGCCCGATCTCGTCGGCCGAGGGGATGTCCACCGGCTCGGCGAGCATGTTGCCCCGGGTCTCGGCGCCCGCGGCCGCGTCGTACTGGTGCTCCAGGCCCTGGACGAGCGCGGTGAGTTCCTCGTCGCCCTCCTGGATCTGCCGGTCGATCTCCGTTTGCGTGCGGTGCGCGTCCGTGCGCAGCGAGTGCGCGATGGCCGGCAGCACCAGCCCGGTGGCGGCCGTGATGGACTCCAGGACGGTCAGGGCGGCGTCGGGATACGGCGAGCGGGCGATGTAGTGCGGGACGTGCGCCGCGACGCCCAGGACCTCGTGCCCGGCCTCCATCAGGCGGAACTCGACCAGCGACTCGGCGCTGCCGGGCACCTGGGCCTCCTCGAAGGGGCTGCGGTGGCCCGGGACGAGGTCGGTGCGGTTGCCGTGCGGGGTGAGACCCACCGGGCGGGTGTGCGGGACCCCCATGGGGATGCCGTGGAAGTTCACGGACAGGCGGACGCCGAGCCGCTCGACGATCTGGCGCACGGCCGCCGCGAACCGCTCCCACTCCACGTCCGGCTCGGGGCCGGACAGCAGCAGGAAGGGGGCACCCGTGGTGTCCTGGACGAGGCGGACCTCGATGGCGGGCACCTCGTAGTCGGTCCAGCGGTCCCGCTTGAAGGTCAGCAGGGGCCGACGGGCCCGGTAGTCCACGAGCCGGTCATGGTCGAACCGGGCGACGAGCTGGTGGGGCAGTGAGTCGAGCAGCCGGTCGACGATCTGGTCTCCGGTCTCACCCGCGTCGATGTATCCGTCGAAGTGGTAGAGCATGACAAGGCCGGCCGACTCCTGGGCGAGCGCCATGTCGACAACGGCGAGGCCCTTCGGCTCCCATGCGTACAAACCCTGCGGATCAAGCACTGTGACCGCTCCTCCTCGTGTTCGTCATCGTCAACACGCCCTGGAACGCGGTCATTCCCGCGACACGCCGCTGTTCAGGGATCCGGGGGACGGTACGAACGAAGGACTTCGGAAAGACCCCGAAAACGCCTGGGGGGCCGCACCTCGAAAGGTACGGCCCCTCAGAACCAGCTATCGGCTAAGCCGAGCGGCTAGCGTTCAGCTCTGGCCGCCGGCCAGCTTCTCGCGCAGCGCGGCCAGCGCCTCGTCCGAGGCCAGCGCACCGGAGGTGTCCGCGCCCTCGGAGGAGTACGAACCGCCGGTCGCGGCCGGAGCCGCAGCCTCGCCGCCCTCGGCGGCAGCCGCCGCGTCGGCCTCGCGGGACTTGATGACCTGCTGCTGGTGCTGCTCGAAGCGCTGCTGCGCCTCGGCGTACTGGCGCTCCCACTCCTCGCGCTGCTTCTCGTAGCCCTCGAGCCAGTCGTTGGTCTCGGGGTCGAAGCCCTCGGGGTAGATGTAGTTGCCCTGGTCGTCGTACGACGCGGCCATGCCGTACAAGGTCGGGTCGAACTCGACCGAGGCCGGGTCGGCACCGAAGGACTCGTTGGCCTGCTTCAGCGAGAGGCTGATGCGACGGCGCTCGAGGTCGATGTCGATGACCTTGACGAAGATCTCGTCGTTGACCTGGACGACCTGCTCCGGGATCTCCACGTGGCGCTCGGCCAGCTCGGAGATGTGGACCAGACCCTCGATGCCCTCGTCCACGCGGACGAACGCACCGAACGGAACCAGCTTCGTGACCTTACCGGGCACGACCTGGCCGATCTGGTGGGTGCGGGCGAACTGCTGCCACGGGTCTTCCTGGGTCGCCTTCAGCGACAGGGAGACGCGCTCGCGGTCCATGTCGACGTCGAGGACCTCGACGGTGACCTCCTGGCCGACCTCGACAACCTCGGACGGGTGGTCGATGTGCTTCCAGGACAGCTCGGAGACGTGGACCAGACCGTCGACGCCACCCAGGTCCACGAAGGCACCGAAGTTGACGATCGAGGAGACCACGCCGGAGCGGACCTGACCCTTCTGCAGGGTCGTGAGGAACGTCTGGCGGACCTCGGACTGGGTCTGCTCCAGCCAGGCACGGCGGGACAGGACCACGTTGTTGCGGTTCTTGTCCAGCTCGATGATCTTGGCCTCGAGCTCCTTGCCGACGTACGGCTGGAGGTCGCGGACGCGGCGCATCTCGACGAGGGAGGCCGGAAGGAAGCCACGCAGGCCGATGTCGAGGATGAGACCACCCTTGACGACCTCGATGACGGTACCGGTGACGATGCCGTCCTCTTCCTTGATCTTCTCGATGGTGCCCCAGGCACGCTCGTACTGGGCGCGCTTCTTCGAGAGGATCAGGCGGCCTTCCTTGTCCTCCTTCTGGAGGACCAGGGCCTCGATCTCGTCGCCGACGGCCACGACCTCGTTCGGGTCGACGTCGTGCTTGATCGAGAGCTCTCGGCTCGGGATGACACCTTCGGTCTTGTAACCGATGTCGAGCAGGACCTCGTCCCGGTCGACCTTCACGATGACGCCGTCGACGATGTCGCCGTCGTTGAAGTACTTGATCGTCTCGTCGATCGCGGCGAGGAAGGCTTCCTCGTTACCGATGTCGTTGACCGCTACCTGCGGGGTGGTGGCGGTGGTCTCGGTGCTGCTCGTCATGTGGGAAAGGGCTCCGGTACGGACATTGAAGTCGTAGGTACTGCTTACGCCGGGAGCCCGTTTCGCTCTGCAGAAGCCGGACAGCCAAGGAAGCGCCACCTTGTGGACACCGGAGTGCCCGGTGGCGCCTCGACAACCGAGGGGACATACAACAGATGCGAGCGCAGCCTGCTACGTCTGAGGTGCGCAGGCCCGCAGCGCAACTTGTAGCATACGGGGGTAGTCGGACCGGGTCAATGCGCGAAGGCGCACACCAGGGGCGGATCGCCGCATTTCCGGCAGAAGAAACGTCCCTTGAGGCCACGTGAGGCCACGCAGACCTATGGGACCGCTTCCGTGCGGGACCCCTGGCGGGTTGGACGGAAGAGTACGACGAGGGAGCCGATCATCCAAGAGCCGGAAGCGTACGAGCCCGAAGGATCCGAGACCTTCGAGCCGGAGGCCACGCGACGTGATGCCGACGTCGCGGAGAGCGCCCGGGCCAACCGGGGCTGGTGGGACCGCAACGCGGACGAGTACCAGATCGAGCACGGCACGTTCCTCGGCGACGACCGGTTCGTGTGGGGCCCCGAGGGCCTGGACGAGCTGGAGGCCGAGCTGCTCGGCCCGCCGGAGGAGCTGAAGGGCAAGGACGTCCTGGAGATCGGCGCGGGCGCGGCGCAGTGCGCACGCTGGCTGGCCGCCCAGGGGGCCCGCCCGGTGGCGCTGGACCTCTCGCACCGCCAGCTCCAGCACGCCCTGCGGATCGGCGGATCGTTTCCGCTGGTCTGCGCGGACGCCGGTGCGCTGCCCTTCGCGGACGGCGCCTTCGACCTGGTGTGCTCGGCGTACGGGGCGCTGCCGTTCGTCGCCGACCCCCGGCTGGTGCTGCGCGAGGTGCGCCGGGTGCTGCGGCCGGGCGGCCGGTTCGTGTTCTCGGTGACGCACCCGATCCGCTGGGCGTTCCCGGACGAGCCGGGCCCCGAGGGCCTCTCGGTCTCCTCCTCCTACTTCGACCGCACGCCGTACGTGGAGCAGGACGACGAGGGCCGCGCGGTCTACGTCGAGCACCACAGGACGCTCGGCGACCGCGTCCGGGACATCGTGGCGTCCGGCTTCCGGCTGGTGGACCTGGTGGAGCCGGAGTGGCCGTCCTGGAACACCTCGGAGTGGGGCGGCTGGTCGCCCCTGCGCGGAAACCTGATCCCGGGGACGGCGATCTTCGTGTGCGAGCGGGACTGAGGCACGCGCGCGCAGCCGAGTTGTCCACAGGCTCGCCGGGCACGTCGGCGGACGTACGACACTGGTGGGCGTGATCCGTTACGACGCCCTGGACGCGCTGCCCGTGCGTTCCGCCCTGCCTGCTCTCGCCGAGGCCCTGGAGAGCGCCGGCACCGCCGTGCTGGTGGCGCCGCCCGGCACCGGCAAGACGACGCTGGTGCCGCTCGTGCTGGCGGGACTGGTCGGCGGCGGGTCCGCGCGGCGGGTCGTGGTGGCCGAGCCGCGCCGGATCGCGGCACGGGCGGCGGCGCGCCGGATGGCGTGGCTGCTCGGTGAGAAGCCCGGCGAGAGCGTGGGCTTCACGGTGCGCGGCGAGCGCGCGGTGGGACGGCACACGCGCGTGGAGGTCGTGACGACCGGCGTGCTGCTGCAGCGGCTGCAACGGGACCAGGAGCTGCCGGGCGTCGACGTCGTCGCCCTCGACGAGTGCCATGAACGGCATCTGGACGCCGACACGGCGGCCGCGTTCCTGTGGGACGTACGGCAGGCGCTGCGGCCGGACCTGCGGCTGGTGGCCGCGTCGGCGACGACGGACGCGGAGGGCTGGGCGCGGCTGCTGGGCGGGGCCCCGGTGGTCGAGGCGGAGGGTGTCGCGCATCCGGTGGAGGTGGTGTGGGCGCCTCCGGTGCGTCCGGTACGGCCGCCGCACGGGATGCGCGTCGATCCGGCGCTGCTGGCGCATGTGGCCTCGGTGGTGCGGCGGGCGCTGGCCGAGCGGGGCGGGGACGTGCTGTGTTTCCTGCCCGGTGTGGGCGAGATCGCGCGCGTGGCGGGGCAGCTCGGCGGACTCGGTGAGGTCGACGTGCTCCAGGTGCACGGGCGGGCGCCGGCCGCCGTGCAGGACGCGGTGCTGGCACCCGGGGCGCGGCGCCGGGTGGTGCTGGCGACCTCGGTGGCGGAGTCGTCGCTGACGGTGCCCGGGGTGCGGGCGGTGGTGGACTCGGGGCTCGCGCGGGAGCCGCGGGTGGACCACGCGCGCGGGCTGAGCGGGCTGACGACGGTACGGGCGTCACGGGCCGCCGGACGGCAGCGGGCGGGACGGGCCGGGCGTGAGGCGCCGGGGGCGGTGTACCGGTGCTGGACGGAGGCCGAGGACGGGCGCCTGCCGGCGTTTCCGGCGCCGGAGATCAAGGTGGCCGATCTGACCGCGTTCGCCCTGCAGGCGGCGTGCTGGGGCGATCCGGACGCCTCCGGGCTGGCGTTGCTCGATCCTCCGCCGGGTGGGGCGATGGCGGCGGCGCGCTCCGCGTTGGCCGCGGTGGGGGCGGTGGACTCCGTCGGCAGGGCCACGGAGTCCGGTGTGCGGCTGGCCCGGCTGGGGGTGCACCCTCGGCTGGGGCGGGCGTTGCGTGACACCTTTGGCCAAGGGGCCGAGGTGGTCGCGCTGCTCTCTGAAGAAGTGCCGCGGGACTACGGGGATGATCTTGCTGGTGCCTTGCGGCGGGCCCGGCGTGGCGGTGACGCTTACGCTGCGCGGTGGGCCGGGGAGGTGCGGCGGCTGCGGGCCGTCTCCGCGGAGTTCTCCCACCCGCCGGCCGGTCGGCCGGACGGCGCCCTTGGGATGAAGCCGGGCGCCCTTGAGATAAGGCCTGGCGCCGGTGACGATCGGCTCGCCGGGGTCGTCGCCGCGCTCGCGTTTCCCGAGCGGGTCGCCAAGCTCGACGGTGGGTCGTATCTCATGGCCTCGGGGACTCGCGCCGAGCTGGTGGAGGGGTCCGCGCTGCGGGGTGCTCCGTGGATCGTCGTCGCCGTGGCCGACCGGGCCAGCGGAAAGGGGCACGCGCGCGTGCTGCTCGGGGCCGCCCTTCAGGAGGACGTGGCGCTGGCCGCTGCCGGAGCGCTGCTCGTGGAGCAGGACGAGGTGCACTGGGCCGATGGGGATGTCGTGGCCCGGCGTGTCGAGCGGCTGGGGGCGGTCGAGCTGGCCGTGCGGCCGCTGAAGGACGCCGACCCGGCGCTCGTACGGGCCGCCCTGCTCGACGGGCTGCGCCAGGAGGGGCTCGGGCTGCTGCGGTGGACGCCGGAGGCGCAGACGCTGCGGCAGCGGCTGGCGTTCGTGCGGGCGCAGCGCGGGGAGCCGTGGCCGGACGTGTCCGACGACGCGCTGCACGCGCGTGTGGACGAGTGGCTGGAGCCGGAGCTGGGCCGGGCTCGACGGCGCGCGGATCTCGCGCGGCTCGACGCCGGGCAGGCGCTCGCGCGGTTGCTGCCGTGGGCGAGCGGGGAGGCCGGCCGGCTGGACGAGCTGGCGCCCGAGCGGATCGCCGTGCCGAGTGGGTCCAGAATCCGGATCGACTACGGGGATCCGGAGCGGCCGGTGCTCGCGGTGAAGCTTCAGGAGATGTTCGGGCTGGCACAGACGCCCGCCGTTGCCGGTGTGCCGCTGCTGGTGCACCTCCTCTCCCCCGCCGGGCGGCCCGCCGCCGTCACGGCCGACCTCGCCTCCTTCTGGAAGGACGGCTACAAGGGCGTACGGGCGGAGCTGCGCGGGCGGTATCCGAAGCATCCCTGGCCCGAGGACCCGGCGAGCGCCGAGCCCACCCGGCACACCAACGCGCGGCTCAGGCGCTGACCGGTTCGGGTTCCGTCGCCTGTGTGGGGGTGGGGTCCTGCGGGCGGCGGGCGCGGGCTTCCAGACAGAGGGAGAGGGCGAGGAGCAGCAGGGCCGCGGTCAGGGAGCCCCAGGGGACGTACGAGGTGAGGGTCAGGACCAGGGTGCGGTTGTGCTTGACCAGGGCGACCGTGTGCTCGATGTAGTCCTCGCGCATCTTCACGTCCCCGGCGAAGGCCGTGACCTTGGCGCGGCCGCCCAGCAGGGTGCCGCCGCGCAGCTCCTCCTTGTGGAGTTCCTCGCCGTAGACGGGTGCGCCGGTGACCGGTTCGACCCAGAACCTGCGGACCGTGCTGTACCAGCGGGTCGTGCCCGTCCTGGCGACCGATTCCGGGGTGATGCCCTGGACGGGCATGGCCTTCGGCATGGCGACCTTGGTCCAGGGAACGGCCTGTTCGAAGTAGTAGACCTTCAGGCCGCGGAAGGTCTGGGTGCCCCTGTAGTGGATGGGGCTGGTGGTGCGGGTCTGCGCGTCGAAGTACTCGTAGTCGCGTTTCTGCGTCAGGAAGGGCCACTTGAACTCGATGCCCGCGCGGGTGACCGGGTCGCCGTCGACCATCTCGCCGGTGGCGTGCACGGGGTCCTGGCTGTGGGCGTCGAAGATGTAGCGCTCGGGGACCTTGGAGACCATCCTGCCGTCGGGGCCCTGGACGTAGGAGAGGCCGTCCCAGACCACGACCGGCCGGCCCGCGGTCTCCTCGATCTTCTTCGCGGCCTCCACATCGCCCTTGAGGGTCTGCACGATGGTGACCTTGGAGACCTTCCTGGCCCGCATGGTGCCGTAGTCGAGGAGGGTCGCGCCCTTGGCCTCCAGGACCATGTCCTGGTACTGGTTCGCGGGGATCCTGGCCAGGCGCGGGAAGGCGTACCAGCGCATGAGCGGGGACAGCGCCGCGCAGAAGACGGCGCAGGCGAGCAGGACCAGGCTTGCCTTGCGGCGCATTGCAGGCCTCCTTCCCGGACGGGCTCGGCTCGGCCACGGCGGCTACGGGTGCGAGGGCACCGTCGTCAGCAGCGGCTCGGGGGACGTCCGGCCCGACGGCGTACCCATGGCGGTCATCGCCAGGACCAGGACGAGCGCGAGGGCGAGACCGGTCGCGGCGGCGATCAGGGCGCGCATACGGGCCTCCGGCGGGGTTCCTGGCGTTCGTTGCCCTGACGTCTCCTGAGGGGTCGTCAGGTTCGGCACCGTAGCAACGCGCGGGTGAGATGAGAACAGCGGTGCACGCACGAACGAGGGCGCCCTCCCCGCCGGTGCGGAGAGGGCGCCCTCGCGTGATCTCAGGAGGAGGCGGACGGGGTCGGGGACGGGCTCGCCGAGGTGTCGTCGGCGGCGACCTTCAGCTCGACGGTGAGCGTCGCGCCGCCGGTCGTGGTGATGCGGAGCAGGAAGGTGCCGGTGGTGTCGTCCGCGTACAGCTTCGGCAGCGTCAACTGGCCCTTGGCGTCCGTCTGCAGGTCGGTCAGGGTGCGCACGGGCTTGCCGTCGGCGTCCTTGAAGTAGGGGCCCTTGTCGTTCTCGGTGGCGTCGGTCTCGGACTTGATCAGGGTGGCGGTGGCCGCGACCTTGTCCGCGACGGCGCCCTTGTACGTCGCCTTCACCTGGACCTGATCGGCGAACTCGCCGCCCGGGGTGCAGGTCAGCGGGGTGTCACTGGTGCGGGTCAGGGTGTCGGCGGCGCGCGCGGTGACGCCGGCGGTGTAGTCGACGCCCTTGACCTTGCGGCCCACGACGGTGGCGGTGACCTTGAAGTCGCCGGTCTTCTCGCCCGCCTGGAGCGCCGGTGCGAGGGCGACCCCCTTGGCGTCGGTGGCGACCGTGGCCACGGTCTCGCCGCCGGTGAAGGTGGCGTCGGTGTCCCCGCTGATCGTGAACCTGATCCTCACCTTGGCCACGGACTTGTCGGCCTTGGTCTCGGCGCGGGTGCCGATCCGCTCGGTGAAGGCGTGGCCGGCCATGGTGGTCAGCTCGGCGGTGCCCGCGTCCTCCAGGTGGTCCACCGTGTCGGTGGGGGTCTGCGGCGGCGTCGGCGGGACGGGCGGCTTCGGCGGCTTGGGGCTGGGGCTCTCGTGCCCCCCGCCGGGCTTGCCGGGCTTCGGGTCCGGCTTCGGGGACGACTTCTTTCCGGGCTTGGCCTTCGGCGGGTCCGACGGCTTCGGGGACGGGGTGCGCGGGGTGCTGCCGTCGCTGCGGTGGGTGGGCAGGCCGCCGGTGCCGTCGGGCACGGAGTGGGTGCCCTTGCGGTAGTACTCCAGCCACGACAGGACGGTGTTCAGATAGTCCTGCGAGTCGTTGTAGCTGAGGATCGCCGTGTGCAGGTCCTTCGCGTCGGCGAGGTCCCAGCCGTCGCGGCACAGGTAGTGGCCCGCGGCGAGGGCGGCGTCGTAGACGTTGTTGGGGTCCTTCTTGCCGTCGCCGTTGCCGTCGCGGCCGGCCCAGGCCCAGGTCGACGGGATGAACTGCATGGGGCCGACGGCCTGGTCGTACTCGGTGTTGCCGTCGTACTCGCCGTGGTCGGTGTCCTTGATGAGCGCGAAGCCGTTGCCGTCGAGCGCCGGGCCCAGGATCGGGGTCAGCGTGGTGCCGTTCGCGTCGACCTCGCCGCCGCGGGCCTGGCCCGACTCGACCTTGCCGATGGCGGCGAGCAGCTGCCAGGGCAGGTTGCAGCCGGGCTTGCTGGAGCGCAGTTCGGCCTCGGCCTTCTTGTAGGCGTCGAGGACCGTGGCCGGTATGCCGGCCTCGCCGTCACCCTGGGCGACGGGCGTGCCGGTGGTCGGCGAGGGGCTGGGGTTGGGGCTGTTGAGGGGCGGCAGGTCCGTGTAGTACGGCGAGTTGCCGGTGGCGTTGCCGTCGGAGGTCGCGTCGGGTGCGGGGGCAAAGGCGCCGGCCGTCGTCTGTCTGCCGTGGTCCTCGCCGGGCGCTCCCGGAGCCTGGGACGCGGACAGGGCCGCGACCGCTACCGCGGCCACGGCGGTGGTCGCCGCCCCCTTGCGCAGCCGCCTTCCGAAATGCGCCGCCATCGAGTGAACCCCTCCCGTGGACGCCCCGCGTCCTTCTCCGTCCGTCTGCCTCGCTCTGGTGTGACGGTTGACCCAGTGATCTGGTTGCGCCTGTGGCGTCCTTACGTCCGTGCGATGTACGTACGACCGTGTGCACGACCATGCGTCGGGCGCGGCGCCGCAGGCGACCCTACGGCAACTTGCTGTGCATCGGGACCCGTTCACGCCCGTTATTCACCGGTTGGCCGACTCTCGTTGGCGCGTACGGTCCCGGGCGGGGTTCACGCATACTGGGCAGAACTCGATCACCGGCTCGACACCGGGGCCGACGGCCGTTCCAGGGGGCTCTGTTGCCGTTCACGCTCAGCCATGCGGCAGCCGTCCTGCCCGCGGTCCGCCGGGACGGGACCGGCCGCGGCCCGCTGCGGCCAGCGGCGCTCATCGCGGGGTCCTTCGCGCCCGATATGACCTTCTATGCGGCGAGTGTCCTGCCGGAAGGGATGGAATTCGGCTCTGTCACGCACTCGTTCGCCGGGGTCTTCACGGTCGACGTGCTCATCTCCTGGGCGCTGGTGGGGCTGTGGCTGCTGGTCCGCGAACCGCTGCTCGCGCTGCTGCCCCGGGTCCGGCAGGGCCGGCCGGCCGCGCTCCTGCGCTGCGGTGCGCCACACGCGCGTGCGGGGGCCGTCTCGGTGGTGTGGTGGCACGTCTCCGCAGCGCTGGGGGCGCTGACCCATGTGGGGTGGGACGCGTTCACGCATGACGGACGGTGGGGGACACGACTGATTCCGGCCATCGAGCGGGACCGCCTGGCCGGTCTGCCGCTGTTCTCGTGGCTGCAGTACGGCTCGTCCGTGGTGGGCGCGGTCCTGATCGTGGTGTTCGCCGCGCGCGCGGTGCGGCGTGCGCCGGGCGGGGAGCCGGTGGGGGTGCCGGTGCTGTCCGTACGGGACCGGTGGCTGGCCGGGGCGGTGATCGGCGGCTGCGCGGCGGCGGGGGCGGGGCAGCGGGCGGCGCGCCTCATGGAACTGCGCCGCGAAGCGGCTCCTGCGAGGGCGGCGGCGGGCGACGGGTGGGCTTCCGTGGACGCACCGGGGCGGCTGTGGGATCTCGTGCCGACCCTGTGCTTCGGGGCGGGCGCCGGGCTGGTCCTGGGGCTGCTGCTCTACGCCGCCTGCGTCAGGGTGTGGCGTCCTGGCCGGGTTCCGGACGGCCCAGGGGGTTGCGGTGATCCTCATGGGGTGGTCGGTGCGGACCCGGAGCGGCCGGTCGCTCGGTGAGAGACACGACGAAGACCGTGAGGGTCGGCCGGGGGCGCGATCGCGGGATCGCGGTGAGCGCGAGGGCGAGGTAGCCGCGGGCCAGGTCGACCCACTGGCGCCAGTCCGGGGCGTGGTCCACGCGGGCGGTCAGGCCGGCGAGTCCGTGCCGGAGGGCCGTGGCGGCCGTGCGGACGGTCACGGCCAGGTCGGCGGGGATGCGGGCGGTGCTTGCGTCGGCCACGAGGGCCGGGACCGGCGAGGCGGGCATGGCCTGCGCCGAGGCGGTGGCCGCCCGGGCCCGGAGGTCTGCCTCGGGCGTCCGGCGGTGAAGCGTGCGTATACCCATGCCCGCAGTTTTGCGGCTGTGGGGGGTGGGGGGCGTTTTGGCGGGGGCCACGTGAGTGACGTCCCTCCGGGGGGTCGGCCGAAGGTCCTGCGCAGGCGCCGGGTTCTTGTGCTGGTGGGGTGGGGGCGGAGGGGATTTCGGGGTGCGGGTCGGCCCGGTGGGTGCCGGTGCCGGCGGAGGGGGCGTTGCAGCCGGGGCTGGTAGCAACACCCCCTCCACCCGAGCGCCGCAGGCTAGTGCGCAGCCGACTCCCAGTCCGGGCCCACGCCGACCGAGACGTCCAGGGGGGCGCGGAGCTGGACGGCGCCCGCCATTTCGTGGCGGACGATGTCTTCCGCGGCCGCCCGTTCGCCGGGGGCGATCTCCAGGACGATTTCGTCGTGTACCTGGAGGAGCATGCGGGACTTCAGGTCCGCCGCCCGCAGCGCGCCGTCGACCTTGAGCATGGCGATCTTGACGATATCGGCCGCCGTGCCCTGGATGGGCGCGTTGAGAGCCATCCGCTCGGCCGCCTCACGACGCTGGCGGTTGTCGCTGTTCAGGTCGGGGAGGTAGCGGCGGCGGCCGAAGAGGGTCGCGGTGTAGCCCGTCGCCCGTGCTTCGTCGACCGCGCGGCGCAGATAGTCCCGGACGCCGCCGAAGCGCTCGAAGTACGCGTCCATGAGGGCGCGTGCCTCGGCCGCCTCGATGTTCAGCTGCTGGGAGAGACCGAAGGCGGAGAGGCCGTAGGCCAGGCCGTACGACATCGCCTTGATCTTGCGGCGCATCTCCGCGTCCACCGCGGCGGGCTCGACGCCGAACACCTGGGACGCGGCCGTGGTGTGCAGGTCCTCGCCGGAGGTGAACGCCTGGATCAGGCCCTCGTCCTCGGAGAGGTGGGCCATCACACGCAGCTCGATCTGGCTGTAGTCGGCGGTCATCAGGGACTCGAAGCCCTCGCCGACCACGAAGCCGCGGCGGATCGCCCGGCCCTCGTCCGTGCGGACCGGGATGTTCTGCAGGTTCGGGTCCGTGGAGGACAGGCGGCCGGTGGCGGCCACCGTCTGGTTGAACGTGGTGTGGATACGGCCGTCGCCCGCGACCGTCTTGATCAGGCCCTCCACCGTGACGCGGAGCTTGGCCTGCTCGCGGTGGCGGAGCATGATCACCGGCAGTTCGTTGTCGGTCTGGCCGGCGAGCCAGGCCAGGGCGTCGGCGTCCGTGGTGTAGCCGGTCTTGGTCTTCTTCGTCCTGGGCAGGCCCAGCTCGCCGAAGAGGACCTCCTGGAGCTGCTTGGGCGAGCCCAGGTTGAACTCGTGACCGGCGGCCGCGTGGGCCTCCTTCACGGCCTGCTGCACCGCTCCCGCGAACGTCTGCTCCATCGCCTCCAGGTGTGCGCGGTCGGCCGCGATGCCATGCCGCTCCATGCGGGCGAGCAGGGCGGACGTGGGCAGCTCCATGTCGCGCAGGAGGTCCGCCGCGCCGACCTGCTCCAGGCGGGTCCCGAAGGCCTCGCCGAGGTCGAGGACCGCGCGGGCCTGCACCATCAGGGACTCGGCCTCGGCGCCGTCGTCGGTGCCGAAGGCGAGCTGGCCGTCGGCCGCGGCGGCGGGCGCCAGCTCGCGGTGCAGGTACTCCAGGGACAGCGCGTCCAGGTCGAAGGAGCGCCGGCCCGGCTTGACCAGGTACGCGGCGAGCGCGGTGTCCATGGTCACGCCCTCGACGGACCAGCCGTGCTCGGCGAAGACCCGCATGGCCCCCTTGGCGTTGTGGAACACCTTGGGGCGGCCGGTGTCGGCCAGCCAGGCCGCGAAGGCGTTCTCGTCGGCCTCGTCCAGCTCGGCCGGGTCGAACCAGGCGGCCGCTCCCCCGGCCGCGGCCAGGGCGACCTCGGCGACCGAGCCGGTGCCCAGCGCCCAGGTGTCGACGGTGGCGACGCCCAGGGTCTCGGCACCGTGCTCGACGAGCCAGGGGGCCAGCTCGCCGGTGCCCAGGACCTTGCCGTCGATCTCCACGCCGTCGGTCACCACGGGGGCGGCCTCGGCCTCCTCGGAGCCGGGGTCGACGGCGAAGAGACGCTCGCGCAGGGACGGGTTGCGGATCTCCAGGGTGTCCAGGACCATCGTGACGGTCTTGCGGTCGTACGGGGCCCGCTCCAGGTCGGGGACCGCCTTCGGCAGCTCGACCTGGCGCTCCAGCTCGGTGAGGACGCGGTTGAGCTTGACCGACTCCAGGTGGTCGCGGAGGTTCTGCCCAGCCTTGCCCTTGACCTCCTCGACGCGCTCGACCAGCTCCGCGAAGGAGCCGAACTGGTTGATCCACTTCGCGGCGGTCTTCTCGCCGACGCCGGGGATGCCGGGGAGGTTGTCGGACGGGTCGCCGCGCAGGGCCGCGAAGTCGGGGTATTGGGCGGGTGTCAAGCCGTACTTCTCGAAAACCTTCTCCGGGGTGAACCGGGTCAGCTCCGAGACGCCCTTCGTCGGGTAGAGCACGGTCACGTTCTCGGTGACGAGCTGGAAGGAGTCGCGGTCGCCGGTGACGATCAGCACCTCGAAGCCCGCGGCCTCGGCCTGGGTGGCGAGGGTGGCGATGACGTCGTCCGCCTCGAAGCCCTCGACGGCGAAGCGCGGGGCGTGCATCGCGTCGAGCAGCTCGCCGATCAGCTCGACCTGGCCCTTGAACTCGTCCGGGGTCTTGGAGCGGTTCGCCTTGTACTCGACGAACCGCTCCGAGCGCCAGGTCTTGCGCGAGACGTCGAAGGCCACGGCGAAGTGCGTGGGCGCCTCGTCACGCAGGGTGTTGGCGAGCATCGACGCGAAGCCGTAGATCGCGTTCGTCGGCTGGCCGGTCGCGGTCGTGAAATTCTCCGCGGGCAGCGCGAAGAACGCGCGGTAGGCCAGCGAGTGCCCGTCCATGAGCATCAGCCGGGGACGGGTGCCGCCGGGGGTCTTGTCGGTCTTCTTCGATGCTGTCTCTGCCACGTCCCCGATCCTGCCACGCCGCACTGACACTCCGGTGCGGGCCGCCGAGGGTCGCGTCCCGGTCACCCGGTGTGAGAGGGCGGCCGGAGAGGAAGGGGGCGGCGGCGTTGTCAGTCGGCCGTGGGAGGATCGGCTCCGTACTTGTCACGCGCAGTCGAAGGGGAGCGTGCGATGGCGACGAAGCCGCCCAAGGGTGATCCGGTTCAGGACGCGCCGCAGGTCGCGGAGCCGAAGCACGCGGCCGCGGGACTGCCCGCCATCGGGCACACGCTGCGCATCGCCCAGCAGCAGATGGGTGTGCGGCGCACGGCGCTGACGTTGCTGCGGGTGAACCAGAAGGACGGGTTCGACTGCCCGGGCTGCGCCTGGCCGGAGCCGGACCACCGGCACAAGGCGGAGTTCTGCGAGAACGGCGCGAAGGCGGTGGCCGAGGAGGCCACCCTGCGCCGCGTCACCCCGGAGTTCTTCGCCGCGCGCTCCGTGGCGGACCTGGCCGGCCGCAGCGGCTACTGGCTGGGCCAGCAGGGACGGCTCACGCACCCCATGTATCTCCCCGAGGGCGGCTCGCACTACGAGCCGGTCAGCTGGGAGCGCGCCTTCGACATCATCGCCGAGGAGATCGCCGCCCTCTCCTCGCCCGACGAGGCCGTCTTCTACACCTCGGGCCGTACGAGCAACGAGGCCGCGTTCCTGTACCAGCTGTTCGCGCGCGAGCTGGGCACGAACAACCTGCCGGACTGCTCCAACATGTGCCACGAGTCGTCCGGTTCGGCGCTCAGCCAGACCATCGGCATCGGCAAGGGCAGCGTCCGGCTGGAGGACCTCTACCAGGCCGACCTGATCATCGTCGCCGGCCAGAACCCGGGCACGAACCACCCGCGGATGCTCTCCGCGCTGGAGAAGGCCAAGGCGAACGGCGCGAAGGTCATCAGCGTCAACCCGCTGCCCGAGGCCGGCCTGGAGCGGTTCAAGAACCCGCAGACGCCGCAGGGCCTGCTGAAGGGCGCCGCCCTCACCGATCTGTTCCTGCAGATCCGCATCGGCGGCGACCAGGCCCTCTTCCGGCTGCTGAACAAGCTCGTCCTGGAGACCGAGGGCGCGGTCGACGAGGAGTTCGTGCGCGAACACACCCACGGTTTCGAGGAGTTCGCCGCGGCCGCGCGTACCGCCGACTGGGACGAGACACTGGCCGCGACCGGCCTCCCGCGCGCGGAGATCGAGCAGGCGCTCGCCATGGTGCTCGCCTCGAAGCGGACCATCGTCTGCTGGGCGATGGGCCTGACCCAGCACAAGCACGCCGTGCCGACCATCCGCGAGGTGGTCAACTTCCTGCTGCTGCGCGGCAACATCGGCCGGCCGGGCGCGGGCGTGTGCCCGGTGCGCGGCCATTCGAACGTGCAGGGCGACCGCACGATGGGCATCTTCGAGCGGCCCGCGCCGGCCTTCCTGGACGCGCTGGAGAAGGAGTTCGGGTTCGCGCCGCCGCGCGAACACGGCTTCGACGTCGTACGGGCCATCCGCGCGCTGCGCGACGGCGAGGCGAAGGTGTTCTTCGCGATGGGCGGCAACTTCGTCTCCGCCTCCCCCGACACCGAGGTGACCGAGGCCGCGATGCGGCGCGCGCGGCTGACCGTGCATGTGTCGACCAAGCTCAACCGCTCGCACGTGGTCACGGGCGCGCGTGCCCTGATCCTGCCGACGCTCGGGCGGACCGAGCGCGATCTGCAGGGCAGCGGTGAGCAGTTCGTCACCGTCGAGGACTCCATGGGCATGGTGCACGCCTCGCGCGGGCGGCTCGCACCCGCGAGCGGCCGGCTGCTGTCCGAGCCGGCGATCGTGTGCCGGATGGCGCGCCGGGTGCTGGGCGAGAACAGCGTGGTGCCGTGGGAGGAGTTCGAGAAGGACTACGCGACGATCCGGGACCGCATCGCGCGCGTGGTCCCCGGTTTCCAGGACTTCAACGCGCGCGTGGCCCGGCCGGGCGGCTTCACCCTGCCGCACGCCCCGCGCGACGAGCGCCGCTTCCCGACCGCCACGGGCAAGGCGAACTTCACGGCGGCGCCCGTGGAGTATCCCGAACTGCCCGAGGGCCGGCTGCTGTTGCAGACCCTGCGCTCGCACGACCAGTACAACACCACGATCTACGGCCTGGACGACCGCTACCGGGGTATCACGGGCGGCCGCCGGGTGGTGCTGGTGCACCCCGAGGACGCGCGGACGCTCGGGTTCGCCGAGGGGTCGTACGTGGACCTGGTGAGCGAGTGGAAGGACGGGGTGGAGCGGCGGGCGCCCGGTTTCCGGGTCGTGCACTATCCGACGACCCGGGGGTGCGCTGCGGCGTACTACCCCGAGACGAACGTCCTGGTCCCGCTCGACGCGACCGCCGACACCAGCAACACCCCGGCCAGCAAGTCCGTCGTCGTACGCCTCGAAGGTCACGCCGAAGGCCGTCTGGAACAATCGGCGACCGACTGAGCGTTTGCTCAGCCAGGAGACAGCCGTAAGAGACAGCTGTACGACGAACGGAGCCGGGCCCATGGGCGAGCAGCAGCAGGTGAGATTCCCCAAGGACGTCATCGACGAGTACGCGGCGCTCGGTGTCGACCTGCCCGCCCTGTTCTCGGCCGGACACCTCGGCACGCGGATGGGTGTGCAGATCCTGGAGGCCTCGCCGGAGAAGGTCGTCGGGACCATGCCGGTGGAGGGCAACACCCAGCCGTACGGCCTGCTGCACGGCGGCGCCTCCGCGGTGCTGGCGGAGACCCTGGGCTCGGTCGGTTCCATGCTGCACGGCGGCAGCTCGAAGATCGCGGTCGGTGTGGACCTGAACTGCACGCACCACCGCGGGGTCCGCTCGGGCCTGGTGACCGGTGTGGCCACGCCGGTGCACCGGGGCCGTTCGACGGCGACGTACGAGATCGTCATCAGCGACGAGGAGGGTCGCCGGGTATGCAGCGCCCGGCTGACCTGCCTGCTGCGGGACGCCCGCCCGGGCGACGCGGCGTCGGCGGCGCAGCCCGCCGCGGACTGACCCGCGCTCGCGCCGGGCCACCGTTCCCCGCCCCCCCTCCCCGGCGCCTCTCCCCGTCGCCCCCTCTGCCGTCCCTCCCCGCTGCCCCCGGCGGTCTCACCTCTTGGGACGGCGAGGGGCCACATGAAACAGCGTCAAAGTGCCGTGAAAGCCGAGGAGTTGGTCGGCCACGCCAGCCCGGCGCGGCGCTACTGAGCGTGGAGGGGGGATACCGGCCACCGCGACCCGAGCGACCCAGCCATACGCGGAGCTTTCGCTGGTGACGGACCCGCGGACGCCGTTCCGGACAAAGGCGGGTTCGGACCGCAAGATCACGAAAACCCCACCGCGGTGCGGCGCGGAAATACGCCTGGGGAAGGCCGAGTTCCTCCCCTGAATGTAACGCTGCGTAATACGCACGCAATAGAGATTCCCGGAAGCACACCGGGTTCGCGCCACTCGCAGCACGCCTCTCAGGCCCGGAAAGTCCCCTGCGGCAACGACGGCACGTCATTACCAAAACGCTTGAGACACCTGAATTGATCAAGGTGAGTCCTGCGGGTTCTCATATTCCGGACGGGGCGAATCGGCCGTAATTCCGCCCTTCCCCCCAGGGTGTACCGCTCTGCATTACGTCGTGTCATAACAAGAGAGTCACAGCCTTGGTCAGACTCTCCTCCACGTTCCCCACACACGCTTAGAGTCACCGCCAGTCACGGCGCCCCGATTGCCTCTTCGGCTGGAAAGTTCGGGAACGCGCGCGGCTCGACCGCCTCCAGGAGGATGCGGCCGTACTGGGGAAAGGACTGATCGTGCGTCAACGTTCGCTCATCGCCATCACCGCCGCGCTGGCCGCGGGAGCACTCACCCTCACCGCCTGCGGCTCGCGCGACAGCGGCGGCAACGGCTCGGACTCCAAGGGCGGCACCACCGTCGTCATCGGCGTCGACGCCCCCCTCACGGGCGACCTGTCCGCGATCGGCCTCGGCATCAAGAACTCGGTCGACCTCGCCGTCAAGCAGGCGAACAAGCAGAAGCTCGTCGACGGTGTGACCTTCAAGATGGAGGCCCTCGACGACCAGGCCCAGCCCTCCTCCGGCCAGCAGAACGCCTCCAAGCTCGTCAGCGAGTCCGACGTCCTCGGTGTGGTCGGCCCGCTGAACTCCTCCGTGGCCGAGTCCATGCAGAAGGTCTTCGACGACGCCAAGCTGGTCGAGGTCTCCCCCGCCAACACCAACCCGGCCCTGACCCAGGGTCCGAACTGGGCGACCAAGAAGGCCCGTACGTACAAGTCGTACTTCCGCACCGCGACCACGGACGCCATCCAGGGCCCGTTCGCCGCGCAGTACGTGTACGGCAAGGCCAAGAAGAAGAAGGTCTTCGTCATCGACGACAAGAAGACCTACGGCGCCGGCCTCGCCGCCACCTTCACCGACGAGTTCAAGAAGCTCGGCGGCAGCGTGGCGGGCACCGAGCACATCAACCCCGACACCAAGGACTACTCGGCCGTCGCCACCAAGGTGAAGAACTCCGGCGCCGATGTCGTCTACTACGGCGGCGAGTACCCGCAGGCCGGCCCGCTCAGCAAGCAGATCAAGGCCGCGGGGGCCAACATCCCGGTCGTCGGCGGCGACGCGATCTACGACCCGACGTACATCAAGCTGGGCGGTGCCGCCAGCAACGGCGACCTCGCCACCTCGGTCGGCGCCCCGCTCGACCAGCTGCCCTCCGCCAAGGACTTCCTCGCCAACTACAAGGCGGGCGGCTACAACGAGGAGTACGGCGCCTACGGCGGCTACGCCTACGACTCCGCGTGGGCGATCATCCAGGCGGTCAAGCAGGCCGTGTCCAACGGGAAGGTCCCCTCGGACGCCCGTGCCAAGATCACCGCGGCCATGCAGAACGTCTCCTTCGACGGCGTGACCGGCAAGGTCTCCTTCGACGAATTCGGTGACACCACGAACAAGCAGCTCACGGTGTACTCCGTGACCGGTGGCGCCTGGAAGACCGTGACGTCCGGTACCTACAACGGCGGCTGATCCACTCCGCACCCGTATCACTCATGAGCCGCGCGGGGCGCTGTTCCACTGGCGCCCCGCGCGCTCTCGCATCCGGACATCCGGCACACCCCGTCGAACATCCGAAAGTCTCGGAGGACTTGCGGTGAACGAACTGCCGCAGCAGCTGGTCAACGGCCTGCTACTGGGATCCATGTACGGGCTGGTCGCCATTGGCTACACGATGGTCTACGGCATCGTCCAGCTCATCAACTTCGCCCACGGCGAGATCTTCATGACCGGCGCGTTCGGCGCGCTCACGGTCTATGCGTACGTCCTGCCCGACGGCACCTCCATGTGGGTCGCCCTGCCCCTGATGCTCATCGGCGGCATCATCGTCGCGGTCCTCGTCGCGGTGGGAGCGGAACGGTTCGCCTACCGGCCCCTGCGGGGCGCGCCGCGGCTGGCCCCGCTCATCACGGCCATCGGCCTCTCGCTCGCCCTCCAGCAGGCGGTGTGGGCCTGGTACCCCGACGCCAAGTCGGCCCGTACCTTCCCGCAGATCGACGGCGGCCCCTTCCACATCGGCAATGTCACCATCCAGACCGGTGACATCTTCCTGGTGGTCGCGGCCCCCCTCAGCATGGCGTTCCTCGCCTACTTCGTCATGAAGACCCGTACCGGGCGCGGTATGCAGGCCACCGCGCAGGATCCGGACACCGCGAAGCTCATGGGCGTCAACACCGACCGCATCATCGTGATCGCGTTCGCCCTGGGCGCCGCGTTCGCCGCGGTCGGCGGTGTCGCCGACGGTCTGAAGTACGGTCAGATCGACTTCCGCATGGGCTTCATCCTCGGTCTGAAGGCCTTCACCGCGGCCGTCCTCGGCGGCATCGGCAACATCTACGGCGCCATGATCGGCGGTCTCGCCCTCGGCGTCGCCGAGACCCTGGCCACCGCCTACATCGCCGACCTCCCGGGCATGGAGAAGTTCGGCAGCCAGTCCTGGGCCGACGTCTGGGCCTTCGTACTCCTCATCCTCGTTCTGCTGTTCAGGCCGCAGGGTCTGCTCGGCGAGCGCGTCGCGGACAGGGCGTGACACCGATGACCACACAGACCACGGCATCCGAAACCCCGAGCGCTCCCGCCGCCGGCGCCCCGACCGGCCTCATCGGCCTCCCGCCGGGGCTCGGCCGGGCCCTGGCCACCGGCGGCGCCGTTCTCACCATCGTCTCCACGTTCCTGTCCTGGACCTGGACGCAGGACTTCCCCGGCGACCTCACCGTCTACGGCTACCCGGGCGGCCTGCAGGTCCTGGTGCTGATCGGCGCCGCCCTGACCACGCTTCTCGCTCTCGCGTCGTACGACGTCAAGGGCCTGAAGTGGCTGGCCCCGGCCGGTGCGGACGCCGCGCTGAAGCTCGCGGCCCTCGCCACGTTCGCCACCGCCTGGTACACGGTCATAGCGATCAGCGTCGAACTCGGCGGTGTCGTCAACCTGGAGCCCGGCGGCTACTTCGTCGCGGTCACCAGCCTGGCCTCGCTCGTCGGCGCTCTCGCGCTGCCGTTCCAGCGGCCCGAGCCCGACCCCGTCGACCCCGAGGACAGCGGCTGGGAGCAGTTCCGGCACCGGGCCGGGCACGGCTGGGAGACCGTCAAGGCCGCCTTCGTCACCGACCGTCCGCGCCCGGTGGGCAAGCTCCCCGCCTACGCCGAGATCCTGATCATCGTCGCGGTCCTCGCGCTCGCCCTGACCGTCTTCACCTACGGCATCGGCACCGAGTACGACGAACTCTTCGTCGGCTTCCTGATCACCGCCGTGTTCTCCTTCACCGCGCTGAACAAGTCCGGTCTCATCGTCCACGCCTCCCAGATCACCGGCAGGCACCAGAACATCACGATCTGCGGCGCGTTCGTCACGGCGGCGCTGTTCCCGTTCACCCAGACCAACGACCAGTACGCGACCCTCGGCGTCTACATCCTCATCTTCGCCACCGTCGCCCTCGGCCTGAACATCGTCGTCGGCCTCGCCGGTCTGCTGGACCTCGGCTATGTCGCCTTCCTCGGCGTCGGCGCCTATGCGGCGGCCCTGGTCTCCGGCTCGCCCAGCTCGCCGTTCCACGTGCACTTCCCGTTCTGGGCCGCCGCACTGGTCGGCGCCGCCGCCTCGCTGGTCTTCGGCGTCCTCATCGGCGCGCCGACGCTGCGCCTGCGCGGCGACTACCTCGCCATCGTCACGCTCGGCTTCGGTGAGATCTTCCGGATCACGGCCAACAACCTCGACGGCACCTCCGGCCCGGACATCACCAACGGCTCCAACGGCATCTCCTCGATCCCGAACCTGAAGATCCTCGGCGTCGACCTCGGCGCCCAGCACGATGTCGCCGGCTTCACCATCGGCCGGTTCGCCAACTACTTCTTCCTGATGCTGGTCATCACCGCGGTCGTCGTCCTCGTCTTCCGGCGCAGCGGCGACTCCCGCATCGGGCGGGCCTGGGTCGCGATCCGCGAGGACGAGACCGCCGCGCTCGCGATGGGCATCAACGGCTTCCGGGTCAAGCTGATCGCGTTCGCCGTCGGCGCCTGCCTCGCCGGGCTCGCCGGCACCGTACAGGCCCATGTCACCTACACGGTCACGCCGGAGCAGTACTACTTCGCCGGTCCCGTCCCGCCCAACTCGGCGTTCCTGCTGGCCGCGGTCGTCCTCGGCGGCATGGGCACCATCGGCGGCCCGCTCATCGGCGCCTCACTGCTCTTCCTCATCCCGAACAAGCTCCAGTTCCTCGGCAACTACCAGCTGTTCGCCTTCGGCGTCGCGCTCATCCTGCTGATGCGCTTCAGGCCGGAGGGCCTCGTCCCCAACCGGCGCCGCCAGCTCGAGTTCCACGAAGAGGCCGAGGCGCCCGCAGTGCTCGGCAAGACAGGGGCCTGACCTGAGATGACCACGCAGACCATCACCAGCGGCGAGACCGTCCTCGATGCCCGGGGCGTCACCATGCGCTTCGGCGGCCTCACCGCGGTACGCAATGTCGACCTCACCGTGGGCAGCGGCGAGATCGTCGGCCTCATCGGGCCCAACGGCGCCGGCAAGACCACCTTCTTCAACTGCCTGACCGGGCTGTACGTCCCCACCGAGGGCGAGGTCCGGTTCAAGGGCCAGGTGCTGCCGCCGAAGTCCTTCAAGGTCACGGCGGCCGGTATCGCCCGCACGTTCCAGAACATCCGGCTGTTCGCCAACATGTCGGTCCTGGAGAACGTCCTCGTCGGCCGGCACACCCGGACGAAGGAGGGCTTCTGGTCCGCCATCCTGCGCGGGCCCGGCTTCCACCGGGCCGAGGGGGCCTCCCGCGAACGCGCCATGGAACTCCTGGAGTTCGTGGGCCTCGCGCACAAGGCCGAGCACCTCGCCCGCAACCTGCCCTACGGCGAACAGCGCAAGCTGGAGATCGCGCGCGCCCTGGCCAGCGAACCGGGCCTGCTGCTCCTGGACGAGCCGACCGCCGGCATGAACCCCCAGGAGACCCGCGCCACCGAGGAACTGGTCTTCGCCATCCGGGAGAAGGGAATCGCCGTCCTCGTCATC
Organism: Streptomyces sp. NPDC052101; assembly: GCF_040680235.1. Taxonomy (NCBI): domain Bacteria; kingdom Bacillati; phylum Actinomycetota; class Actinomycetes; order Kitasatosporales; family Streptomycetaceae; genus Streptomyces; species Streptomyces sp. NPDC052101. Next base: position 59,931 of record NZ_JBFAWH010000005.1, on the reverse strand, counting down.
GAGCACGACATGCGGTTCATCTTCAACCTGTGCGACCGCGTGGCCGTGCTCGTGCAGGGCGAGAAGCTGGTCGAGGGCGACAGCGCCACCGTCCAGAGCGACGAGCGGGTCATCGCCGCCTATCTCGGTGAGCCCTTCGAGGACGCCCCCGGCGCCGAGGAGATCGCCGAGGTCGAGGCCGCCGAGGCACAGGCCGAGGCCGCCGAGGCCCAGTCCGAGGCTGCCGGGGCCGAGGACGAGGAAGACCAAGTCGAGGCCGCCGAAGCCCAGGCCGAGGCCGCTGAGGGCCGGGCCGAGGATGGGGCCGAGGTCGCCGAGGACCAGGCCGAACCCACCACGGACGCCGCGCCCGGCAAGGAGAGCGACCGATGACCGCACTGCTCGAAGTCGAGGACCTCCGGGTCGCCTACGGCAAGATCGAGGCCGTCAAGGGCATCTCCTTCAAGGTCGAGGCGGGCGAGGTCGTCACCCTCATCGGCACCAACGGCGCCGGCAAGACCACGACCCTGCGCACGCTGTCGGGCCTGCTCAAGCCCGTCGGCGGCCAGATCAGGTTCAACGGCAGGTCACTGAAGAAGGTCCCCGCCCACCAGATCGTCCAGCTCGGCCTGGCCCACTCCCCCGAGGGCCGGCACATCTTCCCGCGCATGACGATCGAGGACAATCTGCGCCTCGGCGCGTTCCTGCGGAGTGACAAGCCGGGCATCGAGAAGGACATCCAGCGGGCCTACGACCTCTTCCCGATCCTCGGGGAGCGCAGGAAGCAGGCCGCGGGCACCCTCTCCGGCGGTGAGCAGCAGATGCTGGCGATGGGCAGGGCACTGATGTCCCAGCCCAAGCTGCTGATGCTGGACGAGCCGTCGATGGGGCTGTCCCCGATCATGATGCAGAAGATCATGGCGACGATCGCCGAGCTGAAGTCGCAGGGTACGACGATTCTGCTGGTCGAGCAGAACGCCCAGGCGGCGCTCTCGCTCGCCGACCACGGCCATGTCATGGAGGTCGGCACGATCGTTCTGTCCGGCACGGGACAGGACCTGCTGCACGACGAGTCCGTACGCAAGGCATACCTCGGCGAGGACTGACCGGTACGACACTGCCCGCGCCCTCTTCTCCGGGGCGCGGGCAGCGTCATGCGAACGGGGCGGTCAGCCCTTCTTGGCGGCCTTCTTCTCCTCGTTGTCCGCGATGACCGCCTCGGCGACCTGCTGCATCGACATGCGGCGGTCCATCGAGGTCTTCTGGATCCAGCGGAAGGCGGCCGGCTCGGTCAGGCCGTACTCGGTCTGCAGGATGGACTTCGCGCGGTCGACCAGCTTGCGCGTCTCCAGGCGCTGGGTGAGGTCGGCGACCTCCTGCTCCAGCTGCTTCAGCTCGGTGAAGCGGGAGACGGCCATCTCGATGGCGGGGACGACATCGCTCTTGCTGAACGGCTTGACCAGGTACGCCATGGCGCCGGCGTCCCGGGCCCGCTCGACGAGGTCGCGCTGCGAGAAGGCGGTGAGCATCAGGACAGGCGCGATGGACTCCTCGGCGATCTTCTCGGCCGCGGAGATGCCGTCCAGCTTGGGCATCTTCACATCCAGGATGACCAGGTCCGGCTTGTGCTCGCGGGCCAGCTCGACGGCCTGTTCACCGTCCCCGGCCTCGCCGACGACGGTGTACCCCTCCTCCTCCAGCATTTCTTTGAGGTCGAGCCGGATCAGGGCCTCGTCCTCGGCGATGACGACTCGGGTCGTCAGCGGAGGCACGTGCGACTTGTCGTCGTCGGGCGCGTCTACGGGCTGGGGCGACTCGGCGGTCACGGGGGCTCCTCGTTCCAGGCAGGGGTACTGCTGACAAGAGCCTACCTAGCTACGGTATGGTGGACGCGCGGAGGGTCGGGGGAAACCTTTGATTCTGCGAGCCCCGGTAGCCCAATTGGCAGCAGGCAACGGATTCAAAACCCGTACAGTGTCGGTTCGAGTCCGACCCGGGGCACTTTTCCTTGGATTCCAAGGTCACCACTTCTGGCGGGCCCCTCTTCGTGAGGGGCCCTTCGTCGTGGTAGGGACCGTTACTTCGGGCTGTCGTCCTCGCCGATGTGGTGGACCCGGACCAGGTTGGTCGAGCCGGAGACCCCGGGCGGGGAACCCGCGGTGATCACCACGATGTCGCCCTTCTCGCAGCGGCCGTACTTCAGCAGCAGCTCGTCCACCTGGTCGACCATCGCGTCGGTGGAGTCGACGTGCGGACCGAGGAAGGTCTCGGCACCCCAGGTGAGGCTGAGCTGGGAGCGGGTGGCCGGCTCCGGGGTGAAGGCGAGCAGCGGGATCGGCGAGCGATAGCGGGACAGCCGGCGGGCGGTGTCTCCGGACTGGGTGAAGGCCACCAGGAACTTCGCGCCGAGGAAGTCGCCCATCTCGGCGGCGGCCCGGGCGACCGCGCCGCCCTGGGTGCGCGGCTTGTTCCGCTCGGTCAGCGGCGGCAGGCCCTTGGCCAGCATGTCCTCCTCGGCCGCCGCGACGATCTTCGCCATGGTGCGCACGGTCTCGACCGGGTACTTGCCGACACTGGTCTCGCCGGAGAGCATCACCGCGTCCGTGCCGTCGAGGACCGCGTTGGCCACGTCGGAGGCCTCGGCGCGGGTCGGCCGGGAGTTGTCGATCATCGAGTCGAGCATCTGGGTGGCGACGATGACCGGCTTGGCGTTGCGCTTGGCGAGCTTGATCGCGCGCTTCTGCACCATCGGCACCTGCTCCAGCGGCATCTCGACGCCCAGGTCACCGCGCGCGACCATGAGTCCGTCGAAGGCGGCCACGATGCCGTCGAGGTTCTCCACGGCCTGCGGCTTCTCGACCTTGGCGATCACCGGGAGGCGGCGGCCCTCCTCGGCCATGATCCGGTGCACGTCCGCGGCGTCGTCGCCGCTGCGGACGAAGGAGAGGGCGATCACGTCGCAGCCGGTGCGCAGCGCCCAGCGCAGGTCGTTCTCGTCCTTCTCGGAGAGGGCGGGGACGGAGACGGCGACGCCGGGGAGGTTCAGGCCCTTGTGGTCGGAGACCATGCCGCCCTCGACCACCCGGGTGCGGACCCGGGGGCCGTCGACGGCGGTGACCTCCAGGCAGACCTTGCCGTCGTCCACGAGGACACGCTCACCGGGAGAGACGTCGGCCGCGAGGCCGGCGTAGGTGGTGCCGCACTGGTGGCGGTCGCCCTCGACGCCCTCCTCCACGGTGATCGTGAAGGTGTCACCGCGTTCAAGGAGTACCGGTCCTTCGCCGAAACGGGCGAGCCGGATCTTCGGACCTTGAAGGTCGGCGAGAATTCCGACGCTGCGGCCGCTTTCGTCGGCCGCCTTCCGAACCCGCCGGTAACGCTCCTCGTGTTCGGCGTGGGTGCCGTGGCTGAGGTTGAATCGGGCGACATCCATTCCGGCGTCGACCAGTGCCTTGATCTGGTCGTACGAGTCGGTGGCGGGCCCCAGAGTACAGACGATCTTTGCTCGGCGCATATGTCGAGCCTAGGCCTTACCCGCGGGTAGAGAATCGGCCCCACATGACCACTCAACAACCTTTGAGTGAAGGGTCGTTGACAAGTGTTGAATTGTGCGGCCACTCGCTCCGATGAGCGATTTTCCCTCGGAAGTGTCCATCACGGCGTGGCGGCGGCTCGGGCAGCCCGGGCACCTCGTTCCGTACGGCGCCCAGGTGCCGTACCGCCTCCCCCGCCCTCCTCTCCTCCCCTGCCTTCTTTTATTACCTTCCTTCGACCAGGGGGATGAGGCGTGGCGCCTGTCGGGCCCGCGGGATCTGGAGCCGGGCGTCCTGGAGGCCGAAGGTGGTGAACGCCGTTCGGGTGGCCGGCGGGTAAGGGGCGTTTCCGGTGAGGGAGTTGAGGATCGTGGCGCTGCGCCAGGCGGCCAGGCCGAGGTCGGGCGCGCCCACGCCGTGGGTGTGCAGTTCGGCGTTCTGGACGTACACCGAGCCGGTCACGGACGGGTCGAGGACGAGCCGGAACTCCTGGTCGATGCGGGGGCGTTCGCTGTTGTCGCGGCGCATGTAGGGGTCGAGCCCGGCGAGGATGCGGTCCAGCGGACGTTCGCGGTAGCCGGTGGCGAGGACGACGGCGCCGGTGGTGAGCCGGGTGCGGCTGCCCTGCTGGAGATGTTCCAGGTGGAGTTCGACCTGGGTGGTGGCGATCCGGCCGGCCGTACGCACCAGGACGCCCGGGGTCAGGACGGCGTCGGGCCAGCCGCCCTGCAGGCTGCGCCGGTACAGCTCGTCGTGGATGGCGGCGAGCGTGCCTGCGTCGATGCCCTTGTGCAGCTGCCACTGCGCGGCGATCAGCCGGTCCCGGACGGGCTCGGCGAGGGCGTGGAAGTAGCGGGTGTAGTCGGGGGTGAAGTGCTCCAGGCCGAGCTTGGAGTACTCCATCGGCGTGAACGCCTCGCTGCGGCCGATCCAGTGCAGCTTCTCGCGGCCGACGGGCCGGTGCCGCAGCAGGTCGAGGAAGACCTCCGCGCCGGACTGTCCGGAGCCGACGACGGTGACGTGGTCGGCGGCCAGGATGTCGGAGCGGTGGTCCAGGTAGTCGGCGGCGTGGATGACGGGCACGCCCGGCGCGTCCACGAGCGGCTTCAGCGGGTCCGGCACATAGGGGGCGGTGCCGATGCCGAGGACGACATTGCGGGTGTAGGTGCGGCCCAGGGCCTCGGCCTCGCCCTCGGCGTCGAGCTGGGTGAAGTCGACCTCGAACACGTCCCGTTCCGGGTTCCAGCGGACCGCGTCGACCTGGTGGTGGAAGCGCAGCGCGGGCAGGCTCTGCGCGACCCAGCGGCAGTAGGCGTCGTACTCGGCGCGCTGGATGTGGAAGTGCTCGGTGAAGTAGAAGGGGAAGAGCCGCTGGCGGGTCTTGAGGTAGTTCAGGAAGCTCCAGGGGCTGGTCGGGTCGGCGAGGGTCACCAGGTCGGCGAGGAACGGCACTTGGACGGTGGCGCCCTCGATGAGCAGACCGGGGTGCCACTCGAAGCCGGGGCGCTGTTCGTAGAAGACGGCGTCGAGTTCGGCGAGCGGGTGGGCGAGGGCGGCCAGCGACAGGTTGCAGGGACCGATGCCGATGCCTACCAGGTCGCGGGGGGATTCGGGCTCATGACGTGGGGGGTTGGTCATACGAGGGTGCCTTCTTCCACGAGTTTCAGGAGCTGGGCCAGGTCGTCCGGCCGGATGTGGGGGTTGAGGAGGGTGGCCTTGAGCCAGAGGCGGCCGTCGAGCCGGGCACGGCCGAGGACGGCCCGGCCCTCGTGCAGCAGCCTGCGGCGTACGGCGGCCACTGCGGCGTCGTCGGCCACGGCGGGCCGGAACAGGACCGTGCTGATCACGGGCTGGTCGTACAGCTCGAAGCCGGGGTGTTCCCTGACCAGCGCGGCGAACTCGCGTGCGCGGGCGCAGACTTGGTCGACGAGGTCGCCCAGGCCGGTGCGGCCGAGCGTCCTCAGGGTGACGGCGATCTTGAGGACGTCGGGGCGGCGGGTGGTGCGCAGGGAGCGGTCGAGCAGGTCGGGGAGCCCGGCCTCGGTGTCGTCCTCGGCGTTCAGATAGTCGGCGCGGTGGTGCAGTGCGGTGAGTTCGCCGGGGCGGGCGACGGCGAGCAGACCGGCGGCGACCGGCTGCCAGCCGAGCTTGTGCAAGTCGAGGGTGACGGTGTGGGCGGCCTCGAGTCCGGCGAGTCTGTCCCGGTGCCGGTCGCTGAAAAGGAGGCCTCCGCCGTAGGCCGCGTCGATGTGCAGTCGGGCTCCGTGAGCCGTGCACAGGCCGGCGATCTCGGGCAGCGGGTCGATCAGGCCGGCGTCGGTGGTGCCTGCGGTGGCGGCGACCAGCAGGGGGCCGGAGAGCGTGGTGAGGGCCTCGTCGAGGGCGGCGAGGTCGAGGGTGCCGCCCGCGGCCGGGACGACGACCGGGTCGGGCAGGCCGAGCAGCCAGGCGGCGCGCGGCAGCGAGTGGTGGGCGTTGGCCCCGCACACGAGCCGTACGCCGCCGCCGTACGCCTCGCGGGCGAGCAGCAGGGCGAGCTGGTTGGACTCGGTGCCGCCGGTGGTGACGAGGGCGTCGGCGAGACCGGCGGCGTGGGCGAGCGCGCGGGTGACCGCGGCTTCCAGGGCGGAGGCAGCCGGGGCCTGGTCCCAGGAGTCCAGGGACGGGTTGAGGGTGCTCACCGCGAGGTCGGCGGCGGCGGCCACGGCGAGCGGCGGGCAGTGCAGATGGGCCGCGCACAGCGGCTCGGCGGGGTCGGCGGCGCCTTCGGCCAGGGCATGCACGAGGGTGCGCAGGGCCTCGGGGTCGCCCTGCTCCGGCAGGACGTCCCCGAGGACCTCGGCGACGCGCACGGCGACGGCCTCGGGTCCCCCGGCGGGCAGCGGCCCGCCGCGCGCCCGGCCGCCGGCCGCGAGCGCCTCCAGGACCGTACCGAGGAGGGGGCGCAGGGCCGCGGGACCGTGGGGGCCCGAAGCGAGGGGCGGCGTGCGCAGCGGTTCGGCACCGCTCATCGGCTGTCCTCCGCTCAAGGGCTCTCCTCCCCGCACGGCCAGGCCTTCGGGGAGTTCTCGGCACCGGTGGGCTTCCGGCTTGTGGCTGGACTTCCAGCTTGTACGGAAAGAGGCCCGTGCGTCCAAAAAGCCCAACGATCGCTACCCGAAAGGGGGTAATGCCGTGCGGAGAAAGCGTGTTGGAGCGGTGTGTGTGCATGCCTGACGCCGATCGCGCCGAGGGCACCGTCCGGCTGCCGAGCCGGTCCCAGAGGCCCCGGTGCCAGGGCCTAGGCCGGTGCCCCGAAGTCGTCGGCGTGTTCCCGGGCCCACTGGGTGAAGGGGCGGGCCGGGGTGCCGGTCAGCTTCTCCACCGTGTCGGTGATCTCCGGTGGCACCCCGACGCTCTCCTCGTAGGTCCGCAGCAGCCGTTCGACGATCTGCGGCGGGGCGTGCGGGAACAGCTCCGGGCCCGCTTCACGTGGGTCCGTCTCCACGAACGTCAGCTCCCGGCTGACGACCGCGCCGATCGCCGCGATCTGCTCGGCGTTGGTGGTCGCAGCGGGCCCGGTCAACCGGTGCGCGGCGCCCTCGTGCCCGCCGTCGAGCAGGGCCCGCTCGGCCACGGCCGCGATGTCGTCCTCGTGGATGGGTGCGGAGGTCGCGCCCGCGAACACCCCGCGGACGGTGTTCCCGGCGCGGATCTGCGGGGCCCACTGCAGGGCGTTGGTGGCGAAGGCGCCCGGCCGCAGGAAGGTCCAGTCGAGCCCGCTGTCGCGGATCTGCTGCTCGACGGTGGCGTGCATGACGTGGATGGGGTGGGTCTCGTCGGCACCCTCCTGGATGATGGCGCTGGACAGCAGCACGACATGCCGCACCCCGTGGGCGCGGGCCGCCGCCAGCAGGTCGGCCGCGCCAGGGTGGGCGTAGAGGAAGAGGGCCGTCGCCCCGCCGAGCAGGGCGGCCGGGTCGTCCGGCTGGAAGCACACCACCTCGGCGCCGTCCGGCAGTGCGGCCCGCTGCGGATCGCGGGTGAGGGCCCGCAAGGGCCGGCCGGCGGCGAGGAGACGGTCGACAAGGGCACGGCCGACATTGCCGGTCGCTCCGGTCACTACGATCACGGAAGGTGCCTCCAAAGGCTCGACTGATCGCTCCTGACCCTGTCGAGCCTAGGAAGGTCTCCGGACCGTGGCATCGTCGGCAAGGACCAGCCGCGCCCTAGGCCGCCGGACCTACTCCGCCTCCTGTTCCGTCTCGTATTCCGTCTCGTATTCCGTCTCGTATTCCGTCCCCTACTCCGTCTCCTGCTCCGCGTGTTCCGCCGGTTCCCGCTGCTCGCCGCGCACCCGCAGGGCCCGGGTCAGGTCGTCCAGGCGGTCGGCGAGCGTACGGCGCAGGGCCGGGGTCGGGTCGGCCTCGCGCAGACAGGCCTCGCCGAGCCGCAGGTTCTCGGTGTCGACGGCGTGGGCCGGGAAGGCCCAGCGGCCGGCGGCGACCGCCATGGCGGGGCCGCGCCGGGCCGACAGGGCCACGGCGTCCGGGTAGAAGCGCGGCACGTACTCCCGTATCAGATCGGCCTGTTCGGGCTGCCAGAAGCCCTGCGCGGTGGCCGTGAAGAGGTAGTTGGACAGTTCGTCGCCGGTGAACATCGCCTCCCAGACCGCCCGCTTGGCCTCCGGGTCGGGCAGGGCGGCACGGCAGCGGGCGGCGCCCTCCTGGCCGGTGGCGCTCGGGTCGCGCTCCAGCTCGGCGGCGATGGCGGCCTCGTCGGTGGCGCCGAGCGCGGCGAGCCGGCCGAGGATGCGCCAGCGCAGTTCGGGGTCCAGCTCCGGCCCGCCGGGAACCGTGCCGTCGGCGAGCCAGGCGGCGATGGCGTCGGGGTGGGCGGCCGCGGTGATCAGGTGCCGTACGGCGATCAGGCGCAGCCCGGGGTGGTCGCCGTCCTCGGTGCGGCGCAGCAGATCGCGGCAGAGGGCGGTGAGGGCCGACAGGGCGGCCGGGCGGTCCTCGGGCTTCAGGTACTGGTCGGCGATCTGGCCGGAGGCGAAGGCGAGGACGCCCTGGACGAGGGCCAGGTCGGTCTCGCGCGGGAGGTGGGCGCGGGCCGTCTCCAGGTAGGCGGCGGGCGCCAGTTCGCCGTCGCGCACGGCGTCCCGGAGGGCGTTCCAGACGACCGCGCGGGTGACCGGGTCGGGCAGTCCGGACAGGCCGGCCCGGACCGTTTCGAAGGACTCGGCGTCGAAGCGGACCTTGGCGTAGGTGAGGTCGCCGTCATTGAGCAGGAGCAGCGCGGGACGCCTTCCGATGGGCTGCGGGGCGGCCTGCGGGACGTCCAGGTCGAGCCGCGTGCGCAGCACCAGCCGGCCCTCGTCGGCGATGTCGTGGTCGTACAGGCCGGCGGTGAGGCGGTGCGGGCGGCTGCCCGCGCGGTCGACGGTCAGGGTGCAGACGCCGTCGGCGGAGGCGACGAGGGGCGTGAGCTTGTCCACGCCGGTGGTGCGCAGCCAGCTGTCGGCCCAGGCGGGCACGGAGCGGTCGGTGGCGGAGGCGAGGGAGTCGATGAAGTCGGCGAGGGTGGCGTTGCCGAACTTGTGCCGGGCGAAGTGGGTGTTGATGCCGGCGAGGAAGTCCTTCTCGCCGAGCCAGGCGGCCAGCTGGCGCAGCGCCGAGGCCCCCTTGGCGTAGGAGATGCCGTCGAAGTTCAGCAGCGCGGAGGCCGTGTCGTCGACCTTGTCGGGGGCGACCGGGTGGGTGGTGGGCCGCTGGTCGGCGTCGTAGCCCCAGGCCTTGCGGGTGACGCCGAACTCGGTCCAGGGCCCGGTGAAGCGGGTGGCCTCGGCGGTGGTCTGGTAGCCCATGTACTCGGCGAAGGACTCGTTCAGCCAGATGTCGTCCCACCATTTGAGGGTGACGAGGTCGCCGAACCACATGTGGGCCATCTCGTGCGCGATGACCATGGCGCGGGTCTGCCGCTCGGTGTCGGTGACGGCGGAGCGGTAGACGAAATCGTCGCGGAAGGTGACCAGGCCCGGGTTCTCCATGGCGCCCGCGTTGAACTCGGGGACGAACGCCTGGTCGTAGGAGTCGAAGGGGTACGGCTCCTCGAACTTCTCGTGGTAGCGGTCGAAGCACGCGCGCGTGACGTCGAGGATCTCGTCGGCGTCGGCGTCGAGGTGCGCCGCGAGGGAGCGGCGGCAGTGGATGCCGAAGGGCAGTCCGCGGTGCTCGGTGCGCACCGAGTGCCAGGGGCCGCCGGCGACGGCGACGAGGTAGGTGGAGATCAGCGGGGTGGGCGCGGCCTGCCAGACGCCGTCGGCGCGCCGTTCGGCGATGCCGTTGGCGAGCACGGTCCAGCCCTCGGGCGCCTTGACGGAGACCTCGAAGACGGCCTTCAGGTCCGGCTGGTCGAAGGCGGCGAAGACGCGCTGGACGTCGTCCATGAACATCTGCGTGTAGACGTACGTCTCGCCGTCGCTGGGGTCGGTGAAGCGGTGCATGCCCTCGCCGGTGCGGGAGTAGCGCATGATCGCGTCCACGCTCAGCTCGTGCTCGCCCGCGGCGAGGTTCTTCAGCGGCAGCCGGCCGTCGTCCAGCGACTCCGGGTCGAGGGGCTGTCCGTCGAGCGTGACCGTGCGCAGCTCGGCGGGCTTCAGCTCGACGAACGTGTCCCCGGCGGACCTCGCGGTGAACCGGATCACGGTGCGGGAGTCGAAGGTCTCGTCCCCGCTCGTGAGGTCCAGATCGACCGTGTAGCGGTGGACGTCGAGGAGCTGTGCTCGGAGCTGCGCTTCATCGCGCCTGAGAACGGACATGCAGGCCATGCTGCCTGATTGCACTGACAGCGCACAGGGGGTGGGCGGGTTCACGGCTTATGTCCGGCTCGCCGGTCCCAGGAGCCCCACCGGGGGTCAGTCGTCCGGCTGCTGGCCGTTGGCGGCGTCCTCGGCGATGCGCTCGTGGTGCCGGATCACCTCCGCGATGATGAAGTTCAGGAACTTCTCGGCGAAGGCCGGGTCGAGCTTGGCGTTCTCCGCGAGGCGGCGCAGCCGCTCGATCTGGCGGGACTCGCGGGCGGGGTCGGCGGGCGGCAGCTGGTGCACGGCCTTGAGCTGGCCGACCTGCTGGGTGGCCTTGAAACGCTCGGCGAGCAGATGGACGACGGCCGCATCGATGTTGTCGATGCTGTCGCGCAGCCGTTCCAGTTCCCGACGGACCTCGGGGTCCACGTCACCGGTTCCGGTGTTGCTGGTGGTCATGCACGTCACCCTATGGGTTCGCCGGGCCGTTCCTCCGGGGTGTCCGGAGAGTGGATCATCGGCGGATCGTCCGGGTCCGGGACGCTGTCGCTCCAGCCGCCGGGCACGCTGCGGCCCTGCTGGGCGCGGAAGCGGACCGGGGCGAGGCCCACCCGGCGGGTGAACAGCCGGGAGAAGTAGGCGGGGTCGTCGTAGCCGACGCGGCGGGCGACGGCGGCGACGGGCAGCTCGGTGGCGGCGAGGAGTTCCTTGGCCCGGCCGAGTCGGATGCCGAGCAGATAGTCCTTGGGGCTGCAGCCGGCGGCCCGGCGGACGGCGCTGCGCAGCTCGGCGGGGGTCATGCCGTGCACGCGCGCGTGGTCGGCGACGCTCATCGGCGTGCAGGCGTCCCGCGCGAGCGCCTGGAGCACCTGGTCGCCGTCCGGGGCGAGGTCGGCGCGGGCGCGGCGCAGGGCGACGAGGAGTTCGTGCACGGCGGCGCCGGTCTCCACCTCCAGCAGCGGGTTGCCGCGGCGGGCGGCGCGGGCGATGCGGGCGACCACCGCGCGGGGCCCCGAGGCGTCGGAGAGCGGTACGACGGGCCGCTCGGGCTCGATGTAGCCCAGTTCGGTGTACGTCGTGGTGGCGGGCCCGGCGAAGTCGACGAAGCCCTCGTCCCAGCCGGTCGCCGGATCGGGCGCGTAGTGGTGGGACACGCCGGGGGTAAGCCAGAGCAGCGCGGGCGCGGTGACGGTCGTACGGCGGCCGTCGGCGCCCCGGTACCAGCCGCCGCCCGCGCTGATCACGACGGCCACGTGGTGGTCGAGGGCGCGCGGGCCCACGGTGGGCAGCGCGCCGTGCTGGAGGCCGACGCCGAGGCAGACCAGGCCGAGACGGTGGTGTGCGGGTCCGGGGCTGAAGAACCGCATCCAGGTCTGGTACATCGGCGCTCCTCCCGGCGTCGGCGACCGCGGACTTTTGTCCAGGCGTTGTGCCCAGGTGTTTTGTCCAGGCGTTCTGTCAGGCGTTGTGCCAAGACCTTTTTGTCCAAGCACCGCCGATCTTCGTCCATGGCGGTGATCGCCGGAAGGGGTGAGGCTTGGGCCATGAGCGAGTTCGCGGTGGGGGAATCCGACTTCCTGCTGGACGGCCGGCCGGTGCGACTGCTGTCCGGGGCGCTGCACTACTTCCGGGTGCACGAGGAGCACTGGCGGCACCGGCTGGCGATGCTGCGGGCGATGGGCCTGAACTGCGTGGAGACGTACGTCCCCTGGAACCTGCACTGGCCGGTCCCGGGCGGCTACCGGGACGTGCGGGCGCTCGGCCGCTTCCTGGACGCCGTCCGGGAGGCCGGTCTGTGGGCGATCGTGCGGCCGGGCCCCTACATCTGCGCCGAGTGGGAGAACGGCGGGCTGCCGCCCTGGGTCAGCGGCGAGGCGGGCACGCGCGTGCGCACGCGTGACCAGCGTTATCTGTCCCTTGTGGAGCACTGGTTCCACCACCTGATGCACGAGATCGTGCCCCGGCAGATCGACCGCGGCGGCCCGGTGATCCTGGTGCAGGTCGAGAACGAGTACGGCAGTTACGGCAGTGACACCGGCTATCTGGAGGAGCTGGCCGGTCTGCTGCGCGCCAAGGGGGTCACGGTCCCGCTGTTCACCTCGGACGGCCCCGAGGACCACATGCTGACCGGCGGTTCGATGCCCGGGGTGCTCGCCACGGTGAATTTCGGCTCCCACGCGCGCGAGGCCTTCGCGACGCTGCGCCGGCACCGCCCCGAGGGCCCGCTGATGTGCATGGAGTTCTGGTGCGGCTGGTTCGACCACTGGGCCGGCGAGCATGTCGTACGGGATCCGGAGGAGGCCGCCGGGGCGCTGCGGGAGATCCTGGAGTGCGGGGCGTCGGTGAACCTGTACATGGCGCACGGCGGCACCAGCTTCGGCGGCTGGGCGGGCGCCAACCGGGGCGGCGGCGCGCTGCACGGGGGCCCGTTGGAGCCCGATGTGACCTCCTACGACTACGACGCCCCCGTGGACGAGTACGGCCGCCCGACGGAGAAGTTCTGGCGCTTCCGCGAGGTGCTGGCCGACTACCAGGACGGGCCGCTGCCCGAACTGCCGCCTCCGCCCGTCCCGTTGGGCCGTCCGGCGGAGGTGACGCTCGACGGCTGGGCGTCCCTGGGCGACGTCCTTCGGACGCTGGGCGGCGAGGAGACGGTGGCACCGATGCCGCCCACCTTCGAGGAGCTGCAGGTCACCCGGGGCCTGGTCCGCTACGCGGTGGACGTGCCCGGTCCACGGCAGCCGTATCCGCTGACCCTGCGCGGGCTGCGGGATCTCGCGGTCGTGTACGTCGACGGCGAGCGGGCCGGGGTGCTCACCGAGGAGGAGCCGCGGCTGAAGGAGCCCGTCGCGGGCCCCGCGCGCGTGGAGCTGTGGGTGGAGTCCCTCGGGCGGGTGAACTACGGGCCGCGCTTCGGTGAGGCGAAGGGGATCACCGGCGGCATCCTGCACGAACGGCAGTATCTGCACGGGGTACGCGCGCGTGCGCTGGATCTGGACGCCTTCGAGGGCGGGGTGGCGCGGGTGCCGTTCGGCGCGCTGCCCGAGGAGGGCGCGGCGGGCCTGTACCGGGGCAGCGTCCTGGTCCGCGGGGCCGGGGACGCCCGGCTGGAGCTGCCCGGCCTGACACGCGGATTCGTCTGGATCAACGGCTTCAGCCTGGGCCGTTACTGGTCGGTGGGCCCCCAGCGCTCCCTGTACGTCCCCGGCCCGGTGCTGCGGGAGGGCGAGAACGAGGTGTGGGTGCTGGAGCTGCAGGAGACGGACCCGGGCCGGCCGGCGCCCCGGCTGCTGCCGGTGTGACCGGCCGCCCGTCCCGCCTACAGTGGAGAGGAGTTCCGGCGTCTTTGGGGGTGCGGACGTGGCGAACGGCGGACCGGTCCAGCACGGCTACCCGCACCTGGAGACGGTGCGGGCCGCCATCACCGCGCTGTACAAGCGCCTGTCCTGCGACACGGTCCAGACGTTCTCGACCAGCCTCGCCCCCGCCGACGTGGCCTTCTGCGACACCGATGACCTGCATCTGGGCGCGCAGCGGGTGGCCCGCGAGATCGTGCGGCACTTCCGGCTTCCGGACGCGCGGCTGATCGTCGGCTTCCGGGAGATGACCCACGCGGCGAACGTCGAACTGGCGGCGGGCCCAGAGTACTTCGTGGAGCTGAACGACCGTTTCCGCACCCATCGCCGGGACATCGGCGCGGCGCTCGCCCACGAGGTGTGCCACGTCTACCTGCACCGCCTGGACCTCGCCTTCCCGACCACGGCGGAGAACGAGATCCTCACGGACACGGTCACCGCCTATCTCGGCGCGGGCTGGCTGCTGCTCGACGCCTTCCGGGAGGACGGGGTCTCCTCGCAGAAGCTCGGCTACCTCACCCCGGAGGAGTTCGGGTACGTGCTGGCCAAGCGGGCGCTGCTCTTCCACGAGGACCCCTCGGTGTGGTTCACCAGCCCGCAGGCCTACGACGCGTACGCCAAGGGGATGGCCCAGGCCCGCCGGGACGAGCAGCAGCCGCCGCTGACCGGGGCCGGCTGGGCGGGCCGGCGCCGCTACGCCCACGACCGCCGGCACGCGCCCTCCGCCGTACCGGGGGCGCCCTACGCCTTCACCCCCGACCCCGCCGGCCACCTCCGCGTGACCTTCGCCTGCCCCACCTGCCACCAGCGGATCCGGGTACCGGTGAAGGGGCGGGTACGGGCGCGGTGCGGGTTGTGCCGGACGGTACTGGAGTGCGACACCTAGGTCGGGGCACCTCGCTGGGGGGCGCCGGGGGGTCAGGTGTGCCGGGGCGCCGGCCGTACGTCTCCAGGGCGGTGTGGACCAGACAGGCCGCGCCCACGGTCGTGGCGATGTCGCCGCCGTGTACGACCGCCTCACCGCCGGCCGCGCGGATCTCCGCGACGACGGACGCGGCCGGACTCTCCGCGCCGGGTGCTCCGTCCAGCCCGACGCCCAGGTCGTTGACGACGACTCGGGCGCCCTCCGCGGCGAAGGCGAGGGCATGGGCGCGGCCGAGCGGGACGGTGCTGCCGAGGAAGGGTCCGTCGGTCAGGCCGAGGGGTTCGGCCGCCTGCCGGGAGGCGAAGGCGATGGGGATCTGGGACATGTTCTGCACCCCTCCGGCGACCACCAGGTCCTGGGTGCCGGAGAGCACGGCCTGCGCGGCGAAGTGCACGGCCTGCTGGGAGAAGCCGCACTGCCGGTCGACGGTCACACCCGGCACCTCCTCGGGGAGTCCGGCGGCCAGCCAGCAGGTGCGGGCGATGTCCCCGGCCTGCGGCCCGACCGCGTCCAGACAGCCGAGGACGATGTCCTCCACGGCGGCCGGGTCGATCCCGGCCCGCTCCACCAGCGCCTTCAGCACATGCGCTCCCAGATCGGCCGGGTGGTCCGCGCTGAGCCCTCACCCGCGCCGTCCGCCATGGCAACTCCCTCACAGGAAAGGGGCGTTATGCGAAAGGCGTCACTCGCGTACGGCGATCCCGTCCAGCACCATCGACAGATACTGGCGGGCGATCTCCTCGGGGCTGTGCTGTCCGCCGGGCCGGTACCAGGAGGCGGCGACCCACACGGTGTCGCGCACGAACCGGTAGGTGAGGCGGACGTCGAGGTCGGCGCGGAAGACGTGCTCGGCGACGCCGCGCTCCAGCGTGCCGAGCCACGCCTTCTCGAAGCGGCGCTGGGAGTCGGCGAGGAACGCGAAGCGGTCCTGGGCGACGAGTTGCTTGCTCTCCTTCTGGTAGATCGCGACGGCCGCGCGGTGCCGGTCGATCTCCCGGAAGGACTCGATGACGAGCGCCTCCAGCGTCTCGCGGGGCCCGCGCCCTGCGGCGAGGACGGTGTCGTAGCCGTCCCACAGCTCGTCGAGGAAGGTCCGCAGGATCTCCTCGAGCATCGACTCCTTGGAGTCGAAGTGGTAGTACAGGCTGCCCGCGAGCATCCCGGCGTGGTCGGCGATCCGGCGGACGGTGGTGGCGTTGTAGCCGTGCTCGGCGAAGACCTCGGCAGCTGTGCTGAGGAGTTCGCCGCGCCGGGCCGCTGCCGCGGTCACCTGGGGCTTCTTGTTGGTCGGCACGGACCCATTGTGGTCTGTCCCTCGTCAGGGGTGCCGGCTGCTGACGGCGACGACCTCGCCGGTCAGATACGAGGAGTGGCCGGAGGCCAGGAAGACGATCACATTGGCCACCTCCCAGGGCTCTGCGTACCGCCCGAAGGCCTCCCGTCCGGTCAGTTCCTGGAGCAGTTCGGCGGAGGTCGCCTTCACCAGGTGCGGATGCATGGCGAGGCTCGGCGCCACGGCGTCGACCCGCACGCCGTAGGCGGCGGCCACCTCGAACAGGGCCCGCGCCTGGCCCTCGTCGGTGACGTCGCACGGCAGGGCCGTCACCGCGCCCGGGAACTCCCGGCCCAGTTCGGCCTCGTACTCCTTCAGCCGGCGGGTGTGCGCGTCGCTGATGAGCACGCGCGCGCCCTACCAAACACTTGCTAGGGAAGGTCGAGGCAAGAAGGTGCCGGTGGTGGATGGCCCATCGCGCCTGGGAGGCCGAACTGGCAGCGGACCGCCGGTCGGTGGTGTCGTGGCCGGAGAAATACGGTGGCCGTGCGGCCACCGCCTTCGAGTGGCTGGTGTTCGAGGAGGAGTACTGGGCGGCGGGCGCGGCGGGCCGCGTCGGCCAGAACGGCATCAGCCTGCTCGCGTCGACGCTCTTCGCCCACGGCACGGAGGAGCAGCGCGCGCGTGTGCCGGCTCTTGCGGGGACAGAGGACCTGGTCGTCACGGGCGGCCTTCGCCGACCGAGCCTTCGGGTTGTTCCGCTGCGATCCCAAGGCACCGAGACCGCACCAGGGGCTCACGTATCTGATGTTCGACCTGCGGGCACCGGGTGTCACGGTCCGCCCGATCGGCCGCCTGGACGGCAGGCCGGCGTTGGCCGGGCTGTTCCTGGACGACGTGTTCGTGCCGGACGAGGACGTGATAGGCGAGCCCGGCGGGGGCCGGCGGATCGCGATGTCCACGACGGGCGACGAACGCGGGCTCACCCCGCGCTCGCCGGGCCGCTTCCTCGCCTCGGCGCACCGGCTGGTCGAGCTGTGGCGCTCGCGCGGCCGCCCGGAGCACGCCCGCGCCCGGATGGCCGACGCCCTGATCGGCGCCCGCACCTACCAGCTGTTCACCTACGCGGCCGCCTCCCGCTTCCTGGAGGGCGAGCGCCTCGGTCCCGAATCCAGAAGGAACGCCGCTGATGCGCTTCCTGCCCGACGCCGAACAACGCGCCTTCAGCGAGGAGCGGTTCCGGCGGATCGACGCCGGGGTGTGAGTCAGTCCGCCCGCACGACGCCCGCGGCGCGCGCGGCCGCCAGCCACTGCGGGAACTCGCCGACGAGCCGGTCGTACAGCTCGGCGTCGGAGACGCGCCGCGGGTCCTGGCCGACGTGGAAGAAGCCCGCGTTGTCCACGATCCGCTTGCCCGGTACGGCCAGCTCGTCCAGTTTCCGCAGGAACTCGAACTGCCGGCTGCCCGGGTCGCCGAAGCCGACGAACTGCCAGAACAGCGGCAGCCTGGCCGCCTTGCAGAGGTAGCGTTCGGCGGCGAGCTTGTTGATCGGGCCGCCGTCGGTCTGGAAGACGACCAGGGCGGGGTCGGTGGCGCCGCTGTCCAGGTAGTGGTCGATGACGGCGTCCATCGCCAGGTGATAGCTGGTCCTGCCCATGTGGCCGAGCCCGGCCACGATCCGCTCGACGCTGCCCGCGTGGCTCGCGAGGGCGATGTCGGTGACCGCGTCGACGTCCGTGGAGAAGAACACCACCGGCACCCGGCCGTCGTCGTCCAGGTGCGCGGACAGGCCGAGCACCCGGTCGGCGAGCGTCTGCACGCTGCCGTCGTCGTAGTACGGCCGCATGGAGCCGGAGTAGTCGATCACGAGGTAGACGGCGGCGCGGAGTCCGTCCAGGCCGTGCCGGGTGAGCGACACTCCGGCGGTCTTGTACAGGCTGACCAGCGCGGGCGCGGTCTCCTCCACCTTGCGCAGACTGATCGCGGCCATGGTTCCCCCTCGACGGTGCGGACATGCGACGGCGCCTGCCCAGAGTCCGGTCGGGGACGGTGGGCAGGCGCCGTCAGTGTTCCGTACGCCGTTGTACGGGACGTCTTTCGGGGTGCCGTCAGACCGCCAGGGAGCGGTCGGTCGGGCGGATCGGGGCCGGCAGGTCGCTGGCACCGGTCAGGAACCGGTCGACACCGCGGGCGGCCGAGCGGCCCTCCGCGATCGCCCACACGATCAGGGACTGGCCGCGGCCGGCGTCACCGGCGACGAACACACCCGGCACGTTGGTCTGGAAGTCGGCGTCGCGGGCGATGTTACCGCGTTCGTCGAGGTCCAGGCCGAACTGGTCGACGAGGCCGTTCTCGCGGTCCGTGCCCGTGAAGCCCATGGCGAGGGTGACCAGCTGGGCCGGGATCTTGCGCTCGGTGCCCGGCTTGGAGGTCAGCCTGCCGTCGACGAACTCCACCTCGGCCAGGTGCAGCCACTGCACATTGCCGTCCTCGTCGCCCTCGAAGTGGGTGGTGGAGGCGGAGTAGATCCGCTCGCCGCCCTCCTCGTGGGCCGAGGTGACCTTGTAGAGGATCGGGAAGGTCGGCCAGGGCTGGTTCGTCACGTGCCGCTCGTCGTTCGGGCGCGGCATGATCTCCAGCTGGGTGACGGAGGCCGCGCCCTGGCGGTGGGCGGTGCCCACGCAGTCCGCGCCGGTGTCACCGCCGCCGATGACGACGACGTGCTTGCCCTCGGCCGAGATCGGGGGCGCCACGTAGTCGCCCTCCTGGACCTTGTTCGCCAGGGGCAGGTACTCCATCGCCTGGTGGATGCCCTTGAGTTCGCGCCCCGGCACCGGCAGGTCACGGGCGGTCGTCGCACCGGCGGCGATGACGATCGCGTCGTACCGCTTCTTCAGGTCGGTCGCCTTGAGGTCGCGGCCGATCTCGATGCCGGTGCGG
Organism: Streptomyces sp. NPDC052101; assembly: GCF_040680235.1. Taxonomy (NCBI): domain Bacteria; kingdom Bacillati; phylum Actinomycetota; class Actinomycetes; order Kitasatosporales; family Streptomycetaceae; genus Streptomyces; species Streptomyces sp. NPDC052101. The sequence continues at coordinate 41,137 of NZ_JBFAWH010000005.1, read as the reverse complement.
AAGCGGGTGCCCTCCGCGCGCATCTGCTCGATACGGCGGTTGATGTGCCGCTTCTCCATCTTGAACTCGGGGATGCCGTATCGGAGGAGGCCTCCGACGCGGTCCGCGCGCTCGTAGACGGCGACGGTGTGGCCGGCCCGGGTCAGCTGCTGGGCGGCGGCGAGGCCCGCCGGGCCCGAGCCGATGACCGCGACCGTCTTGCCGGACAGGCGCTCGGGGGCCTGCGGGGCGACGGTGCCCGCGTCCCACGCCTTGTCGATGATCGAGACCTCGACGTTCTTGATGGTGACCGGCGGCTGGTTGATGCCGAGCACACACGCCGACTCGCAGGGGGCCGGGCAGAGGCGACCGGTGAACTCCGGGAAGTTGTTGGTCGCGTGCAGGCGCTCGGAGGCGGCCGACCAGTCCTCGCGGTAGGCGTAGTCGTTCCACTCGGGGATCAGGTTTCCGAGCGGACAGCCGTTGTGGCAGAACGGGATACCGCAGTCCATGCAGCGGCTGGCCTGCTTGCTGATGATCGGCAGCAGGGAGCCGGGGACGTAGACCTCGTTCCAGTCCTTGAGGCGCTCACCGACGGGACGGGTCTGGGCGACCTCGCGGCCGTGGTTCAGGAAGCCCTTCGGGTCAGCCATTGATCGCCGCCTCCATCATCTTCTCGGTGATCTCGGTCTCGGTCAGACCGGCTCGCTCGGCGGCGTCCTTGGCGGCGAGCACTGCCTTGTACGTGCTGGGGATGATCTTGCTGAACCGGGCCACGGCCACGTCCCAGTCGGCGAGCAGCTTCTCGGCGACCGTCGAGCCGGTCTCCTCGGCGTGGCGGCGCACCACGTCGTGCAGCCACTGCTTGTCCGCCTCGTCCAGCGCCTCCACCGACTCGACGTTGCCGATGTTGACGTTGTCGCGGTCGAGGTCGATGACGTAGGCGACGCCACCGGACATGCCCGCCGCGAAGTTGCGGCCGGTCGGGCCGAGGACGACCGCGCGGCCGCCGGTCATGTACTCGCAGCCGTGGTCGCCCACGCCCTCGGAGACGACCAGCGCGCCGGAGTTGCGGACGCAGAACCGCTCACCGGTACGGCCGCGCAGGTACAGCTCGCCGCCGGTGGCGCCGTAGCCGATGGTGTTGCCCGCGATGGTCGAGTACTCGGCGAGGTGGTCGGCCGCGCGGTCCGGGCGGACGACGACACGGCCGCCGGAGAGGCCCTTGCCGACGTAGTCGTTGGCGTCGCCCTCCAGGCGGAGCGTCACACCGCGCGGCAGGAACGCGCCGAAGGACTGGCCGGCCGAGCCGGTGAAGGTGATGTCGATGGTGTCCTCGGGCAGGCCCGCGCCACCGAACTTCTTCGTCACCTCGTGGCCGAGCATGGTGCCGACCGTGCGGTTGATGTTGCGGATGGCGACCTGGGCGCGCACCGGCTGGGCCTCGGTCGCGTCGTTCGCGGCCAGGGCGTCGGCGGCGAGCTTGATCAGCTCGTTGTCCAGGGCCTTCTCCAGGCCGTGGTCCTGCTGGATCAGCTGGTGGCGCACCGCGCCCTCGGGCAGGTCGGGCACGTGGAACAGCGGCTCCAGGTCCAGGCCCTGCGCCTTCCAGTGGTCCACCGCGCGCTCGACGTCCAGCACCTCGGCGTGGCCGACGGCCTCCTCGATGGAGCGGAAGCCCAGCTCGGCCAGCAGCTCGCGGACCTCCTCGGCGATGAACTGGAAGAAGTTCACGACGTACTCGGCCTTGCCGGCGAAGCGGTCGCGCAGCGTCGGGTTCTGGGTGGCGATGCCGACCGGGCAGGTGTCCAGGTGGCAGACGCGCATCATCACACAGCCGGAGACGACCAGCGGAGCGGTCGCGAAACCGAACTCCTCGGCGCCGAGCAGCGCGGCGATGACCACGTCACGGCCGGTCTTCAGCTGGCCGTCGGTCTGGACGACGATCCGGTCGCGCAGGCCGTTGAGCAGCAGGGTCTGCTGCGTCTCGGCGAGGCCCAGCTCCCAGGGACCACCGGCGTGCTTCAGCGACGTCAGCGGGGAGGCACCCGTACCGCCGTCGTGGCCGGAGATGAGCACCACGTCCGCGTGCGCCTTGGAGACACCCGCGGCGACCGTGCCGACGCCGACCTCCGAGACCAGCTTCACGTGAATCCGCGCCTGCGGGTTCGCGTTCTTCAGGTCGTGGATCAGCTGGGCCAGGTCCTCGATGGAGTAGATGTCGTGGTGCGGCGGCGGGGAGATCAGGCCGACGCCCGGGGTGCTGTGCCGGGTCTTGGCGACCCAGGGGTACACCTTGTGGCCGGGCAGCTGGCCGCCCTCGCCGGGCTTGGCTCCCTGGGCCATCTTGATCTGGATGTCGTCCGCGTTGACCAGGTACTCGGAGGTCACGCCGAAGCGGCCGGAGGCGACCTGCTTGATGGCGGACCGGCGCGCCGGGTCGTACAGGCGCTCCGGGTCCTCGCCGCCCTCACCGGTGTTGGACTTGCCGCCCAGCTGGTTCATGGCGATGGCGAGGGTCTCGTGCGCCTCCTTGGAGATGGAGCCGTACGACATCGCGCCGGTCGAGAACCGCTTGACGATCTCGCTCGCCGGCTCGACCTCGTCGATGGAGATCGGGGCGCGGCCGGAGTCGAAGCCGAACAGGCCGCGCAGCGTCATCAGGCGCTCGGACTGCTCGTTCACCCGGGACGTGTACTTCTTGAAGATGTCGTAGCGGCCCGTGCGCGTGGAGTGCTGCAGGCGGAAGACCGTGTCCGGGTCGAACAGGTGCGGCTCGCCCTCACGGCGCCACTGGTACTCGCCGCCGATCTCCAGCGCGCGGTGCGCCGGGGCGATGCCGGAGGCCGGGTAGGCCTTGGCGTGGCGGGCGGCGACCTCGTCGGCGATGACGCCGATGCCGACGCCGCCGATCTTGGTGGCGGTGCCGTTGAAGTACTTCTCGACGAAGGCCTCGTCCAGGCCGACGGCCTCGAAGACCTGGGCGCCGCGGTAGGAGGCGACGGTGGAGATGCCCATCTTCGACATGACCTTCAGCACGCCCTTGCCGAGGGCGTAGATCAGGTTCTTGATGGCCTTCTCGGACTCGATGCCGCTGAGGAAGGTGCCCGCGCGCAGCAGGTCCTCGACCGACTCCATCGCCAGGTACGGGTTGACGGCGGCGGCGCCGAAGCCGATGAGCAGGGCAACGTGGTGGACCTCGCGGACGTCACCGGCCTCGACCAGCAGGCCCACGTGGGTGCGCTGCTTGGTGCGGATGAGGTGGTGGTGGACGGCCGCGGTGAGCAGCAGCGACGGGATCGGCGCGTGCTCGGCGTCGGAGTGCCGGTCGGACAGGACGATCAGGCGAGCGCCGTTGTCTATGGCCGCGTCGGCCTCGGCGCAGATCTCCGCGATGCGCGCGGCGAGCGAGTCACCGCCGCCGGAGACCCGGTACAGGCCCGACAGGGTCGCGGCCTTGAAGCCGGGCATGTCGCCGTCGGCGTTGATGTGGATGAGCTTGGCCAGCTCGTCGTTGTCGATGACCGGGAAGGGCAGCACGACGGACCGGCAGGAGGCCGCGGTCGGGTCGAGCAGGTTGCCCTGCGGGCCGAGGGACGAGCGCAGAGAAGTGACCAGTTCCTCGCGGATCGCGTCCAGCGGCGGGTTGGTGACCTGCGCGAACAGCTGGGTGAAGTAGTCGAAGAGCAGCCGCGGGCGCTCGGAGAGGGCGGCGATCGGCGAGTCGGTGCCCATGGAGCCGATCGGCTCGGCACCGGTGCGGGCCATCGGCGCCAGGATGACGCGCAGCTCCTCCTCGGTGTAGCCGAAGGTCTGCTGGCGGCGGGTGACCGAGGCGTGGGTGTGGACGATGTGCTCGCGCTCGGGCAGGTCGCCCAGCTCGATCTCGCCGGCCTCCAGCCATTCGGCGTACGGCTTCTCGCCGGCGAGGGCCGCCTTGATCTCGTCGTCCTCGATGATGCGGTGCTCGGCGGTGTCGACGAGGAACATGCGGCCGGGCTGCAGACGGCCCTTGCGGACGACCTTGGCCGGGTCGATGTCGAGGACGCCGACCTCGGAGCCGAGGACGACGAGGCCGTCGTCGGTGACCCAGTAGCGGCCGGGGCGCAGACCGTTGCGGTCGAGCACGGCGCCGACCTGGGTGCCGTCGGTGAAGGTGACGCAGGCGGGGCCGTCCCAGGGCTCCATCATCGTGGAGTGGAAGCCGTAGAAGGCGCGCCGGGCCGGGTCCATGGAGGCGTGGTTCTCCCACGCCTCCGGGATCATCATCAGCACGGAGTGCGGCAGCGAACGGCCGCCCAGGTGCAGCAGCTCCAGCACCTCGTCGAAGGAGGCGGAGTCGGAGGCGTCCGGCGTACAGACCGGGAAGACGCGGTCCAGCTCCTTGTCGCCGAACAGGTCGGAGACCAGCTGCGACTCACGGGCGCGCATCCAGTTGCGGTTGCCCTTGACGGTGTTGATCTCACCGTTGTGCGCGACGAAGCGGTACGGGTGCGCGAGCGGCCACGACGGGAAGGTGTTCGTGGAGAACCGGGAGTGCACGAGCGCGATCGCGGAGGCGAAGCGGCGGTCGGACAGGTCCGGGAAGAAGGGCTCCAGCTGGCCGGTGGTCAGCATGCCCTTGTACACGATCGTGCGCGCGGAGAGCGACGGGAAGTAGACGCCCGCCTCGCGCTCGGCGCGCTTGCGCAGCACGAACGCCTTGCGGTCCAGCGCGATGCCCTCGCTGGCGCCGTCGGCGACGAAGATCTGCCGGAAGACCGGCATGGTGGAGCGGGCAGTGGCGCCGAGCAGCTCCGGGGCGACGGGAACCGTGCGCCACCCGAGGACGGTCAGCCCTTCCTCGACGGCGATCGTCTCGATCTGCGAGACGGCCTCGGCGGTCTCGTCCTCCGGCAGGAAGGCGATACCGACGGCGTACGACCCGGCGGCGGGGAGTTCGAATCCGGCCACCTCGCGGAAGAAGGCGTCGGGCACCTGGGAGAGGATGCCCGCGCCGTCGCCCGAGTCGGGCTCGGAGCCGGTGGCACCGCGGTGCTCCAGGTTGCGCAGTACGGTGAGCGCCTGCTCGACCAGCGTGTGGGACGCCTCGCCGGTAAGGGTGGCGACGAAACCGACGCCACAGGCGTCGTGTTCGTTGCGGGGGTCGTACATACCCTGTGCAGCAGGGCGAGCATCCATGAACGACCAGTTCTGGCCATTCGCGGAGTGCTGGGACGGCTGGCGCGGCGTACGCATCGGCTCTCCCGTCGTCGTCATGTGGCATGTGGCAGGTGCCGAGGGACGACGTTGGCCCTCTGCGTGAGATCAAAATTTCGTGCAGGTTACATGATGGAGCGGTTCTCGGGAAGCGGATACCCCGTTCCAACATGCGGACACCACGGGGTCCGTGGCCAGGTGCCGCACGGGGCGGCGGGGGTGCCACGCGAGGGCGGCGGGTGCCGCACACCGCGGCCGTCGTACCGCACGGCGGCGGTCGGGCCACGCAGAGCGGCGGTCATGCCGCGCAGGGCGGCCAGTGGTGCCGCGCGGAGCGGCGAACGCATGAAAGAGACCGTTACGAACGAGATCGATCGGATCGTCGCCCGGCGGCCCAAGGGGGGGGCGGGGGGAGCGTCTTCACTCACCCCGCGGGGGTGCGACAGGCGTCGTTGCCTGCGGCGCTTACGGCTCATGCCCGGTGGTCACACAGTCGAAACCAGCGAGTAACGGGCTACGGCGGCTACTTATGCGGCCCAACGCATAAGTGCCGGCGGCGCTATCCTACGGCCGTTCCGAACAGGCCGCCCAGGGCGTACGTCACACCGGCCGCGGCACCGCCCAGCACCAGCTGCCTGAGGCCGCTGTACCACCAGCTCCGCGCGGTCACCCTGGCCACGACGGCGCCACACCCGAAGAGCCCGGCGAGAGCGAGCAGCACGGCGGGCCACAGCACGGTCGCGCCGAGGAGATACGGCAGTACGGGCAGCAGGGCGCCGAGGGCGAAGGACCCGAACGACGACACGGCGGCGACCAGCGGCGACGGCAGGTCACCGGGGTCGATCCCCAGCTCCTCCCGGGCGTGTATCTCCAGCGCCTGCTCGGGGTCCTTGGACAGCTGCCGGGCCACCTCGCGCGCCAGGTCGGGCTCCACTCCGCGGGCGACGTACAGCGCGGCCAGCTCGGCCTCCTCGTCCTGCGGGTGCTTGCGCAGCTCACGGCGCTCGACATCCAGCTCGGCCTCGACCAGCTCCCGCTGGGATGCGACGGAGGTGTACTCACCGGCGGCCATGGAGAAGGCGCCGGCGGCGAGCCCCGCGAGGCCGGTGATGACCATCGTCTGCTGGCTCACGGCACCGCCGGCCACACCGGTCAGCAGGGCGAGGTTGGAGACGAGTCCGTCCATGGCACCGAAGACGGCGGGGCGCAGCCAGCCGCCGTTGACATCGCGGTGGGTGTGGTTGTCCCGGTGCGCCTCATGCAGCGCGGCCTGGGTTTCGATGACGGCCATGCGGACCCCCGGATAGCTTAGCCAAAGCTAACTTTGGACGAGTTCTACTTTTCGACTATCCAGAATCTACGCCTATTCATCCATGCTCGCCACCAAGGAAAGGCTGGGCTAACCTGCGCCTTTACCTGCCTTTGCTCATCCGTGCAGGCTTTAGCTCAGATGCCATGAGAGTGACTCGGAAGCTCCGGAGGCTCGTGTGGCCGGACGCCGTGGCACACATCCGCAAAGCGTTTTCGTGGTCCCGCTCGTCTTCGTGGTCCCGCTGGTCTTCGTGGTCCGCTGAAGGAGGCCGCACATGGCATCGACCGCCCGCACTCCCCGGGTCCCGGCGCCCGACGACGCCGGGCTGCGCGACAGGGCCCGCGGCGCGCTGCTCGGCCTCGCCGTCGGAGACGCGCTGGGGGCACCCGCGGAGAACCTCAAGCCGTCCGAGATCCGCACCCGCTGGGGCCGCATCACGGACTACGTCACGGCCACGCCCTCCGGTACGGACGACACGGAGTACGCGATCTTCTCCGGCCTCCTCCTCGCCCGGCACGGCTCGGCGCTCACCCCGGCCCATGTGGAGGCGGCCTGGCACGAGTGGATCGCCGACCGCACCGAGGGCCCCTTCCGGGGCGCGGGCTTCAGCGAGCGCGGCACCCTGGAGAACCTGCGCCGCGGCCTTGCGGCGCCCATCTCGGCCCAGCACCGCCACGCCTGGAGCGACGGCCTGGCGATGCGCGCGGCCCCCTTCGGCGTCTTCGCGGCCGGCCGCCCCGCCGAAGCGGCCCGCCTGGTGGCGATCGACGGTTCGATCAGCCACGAGGGCGAGGGCATCCACGGCGGCCAGGCGGTCGCGGCCGGGGTCGCGGCGGCGATGACCGGCGCCCCGGTCCCGGTGGTGATCGCGGCCGCCCTCGCGGTCGTCCCGGACGACTCCTGGACGGCACGCTCCCTGCGCCGTGCCGTCGCCGTGGCCCACCGCGGCGAACGCGCGGTCCGCCGGGCGGTCGTCATCGGCGGCTATCCCTGGACCGACCTGGCCCCCGAGGCGGTCGCCCTCGCCTTCGGCGCGTACGCGGCGGCCGACGGCGACTTCGAGGAGGCGGTCCTGACGGCCGTCAACATGGGCCGCGACGCGGACACGACGGCGGCGGTGGCCGGCGCCCTGTCCGGCGCGACCCACGGCATCTCCGCGATCCCCCCGCCGTGGGCCTGCGCCATCGGTCCGGCCCGCGGCCGCTGCCTGCCGTCCATGGCGGGCCACCACATCCTGGACGTGGCGGAACTCCTCGTCCCCGGGGAGGGCGGGAAGTGGGGGGCTGGGGTGGTGCTTCCGGGGGTGCTCCCGTCCACCTCCCAGCCAGCCGATTCAGGTGGGTGGGCGGGCCGGCAAAGCCCCCTGGTGGGTGTGGACGGCGAGGGTCGGCCATGACATCCCGGCGTATCGAGGGGCTGCTGCTGGGCCTGGCCGCAGGCGATGCCGCCGGCTGGCCCGCCGCCCGGCACCGCGCCGCCCGTATGCCCGAGTGGACCCGCCGTCTCACCCGCGAACTGGACACCTTCGCCGAGCAGAACGCGACCACGACACTCCCCGTCCCCATCGCCCTCAACCAACCCCCCGAACCCCTCCGACTCGGCCCCTCCGACGACGCCGAGTGGGCGGCCTTCGCCGCGGAGGCGGTGCTGCGGGCCGGCACCGACGACGTCCTCGGCGACCTCAGCCGAGAACGCCGTACCCGTGCCGCCATCGACCTCACCTGGACCGCCGTGGCCGCGGAAGTCGCCGCCGCCGCGGACCGCGCGCCCGAGGTCGAGTCCGCCGTGCTCCCCCTGCGCGCCCGCATCTCCGTCCGCGCCGGTCTCGGCAACCTCGCCACCGGCCTGCGCCCGCCCGCCACCGGCCACGACAACCCGCACTACTTCGACGACGCCGCCTGCGTCCGCGCCTGCGTCCTCGCCGTGGCCCACACCGGCGACCCCGAACGCGCCGCCGCCCTCGCCGAGTTCGACGCCCGCTACACCCAGGACGGCGACGGCGTGCACGGCGCCCGCGCCATGGCCGCGGCGCTCGCGCTGGCCCTCGCCGACGCCGACCCGGACACCTGCGTGGCCGCCGCGCTCGCCGAACTCCCGGCCGACACCGAGATCGGCCGCAACGCCCGCCACGCGCTCGCCCTCGCCGAGGACAGCGAGTCCGCCTTCGCCCTGGTCCCGCCCCTGGAGCACCAGATCGTCGACCACGTCTACAGCTACGGCGTCGCCGCCGCCGAGACCGTCCCGGTCGCCCTGGCCCTGACCGCCGCGGCCGGCGGCCGTATCGCCGAGGCCGTACCCGCGGCCGCCTGCCTGTCCCGCGTCGCCGACTCCGCCCCCGCCCTCGCGGGCGCCCTCACCGGAGCCCTCGGCGGCGGCGCGGCCATCCCGGGCACCTGGCGGGACGCCTGCCGCACCCTGTCCGGCTGCGCCCTGCCCCGCCTCACCGGCACCGACCTGGTGGAACTCGCCGGACTCCTGGAAGCCGCACAACCGGCCCGCCCAGGAGGATGATTCGGGGCATGACGCCCACAGAGCCCGAATGCCCCGCAGGGCCTGAAGAAGCACAAAACGGCGGCACAGCTCCGTACGGACTCGCCGAACGGATCACCGGCGCCCTCGTCGGTGCCGCCGTCGGCGACGCCCTCGGCGGTCCGGTCGAGGGCTACGACCCCGAGCGGATCGCCGAGCGCCACGGCGGCCGCGTCCTCGGCATCGTCGGCCCCTGGCACGGCGACGCCTGGCGCACCGCGCGCCCCATCGCCCCGTACCACAAGGGCGACGGGCACGTGACCGACGACACCCTGATGACCCACGCGCTGGTACGGGTCTACGCCCGGGTCCGCGACCACCTCGACGCCTACGCGATCGCCGAGCACCTGGTCCCGGACCTGATGACCAACCCGCGCTGGATCCCGGAACTGGAGGCGGAGGCGCTGCCGCTGCAGCGTCTCTTCCTCGCCGAGAAGTGGCTCGTGGCCCGGCTCGCCTACGGTCACGCCGACCCCCGGGAGGCGGGCGTCGGCAACATCGTCAACTGCGGCGCGGCGATGTACACGGCCCCCGTCGGCCTGGTCAACGCGGCCCATCCGGACGCCGCCTACGCCGAGGCGCTGGACATCGCCGGTGCGCACCAGTCGTCGTACGGCCGTGAGGCGGCCGGTGTCCTCGCCGCGGCCGTCGCCGCCGCCACGACGCCCGGCGCGACCCCGGACTCGGTCGTCACCGCCTGCCTGTCCCTGGCGAAGGACGGCACGCGCGAGGCGATCGAGAAGGTCTGCGAAGTGGCCCGCGAGCACAGCGACTTCGAGTCGGCGCTACGGCCCCTGCGCGCGGCGGTGGCCCCGTACGACACCGTCGGCCCCGACTACCGCGCGCCCTCCCTGGCCGCCCGCCGCCCCTCGCGGCTGCACGCGATCGAGGAACTGCCCGTCGCCCTCGGCATGTTGCTGGTCTCCGGCGGCGACTACCGGCATGCCGTGCTCGGCGCGGTCAACTACGGCCGCGACTGCGACTCGATCGCCACGATGGCCGGTGCCCTCGCGGGCGCCCTCGGCTCACCCGTCCCGGAGGACTGGGCGAAGACGGTGGCGGAGGCGAGCCGCCTGGACCTGTGGGCGCCGGCCCGCACGCTCACCGAGGTCGCACGGGAGATCTTCGAGCGGGACGTCGTCCGGCGCCGGGCGCACGAGCGGGCGTTCACGGCACTCGGAGGCACCGCATGCTCCGACTGACCTGGGTCCAGCCGGAGGACCTGCTGGGTCATGAACTCCGCCAGGCCCGTCTGGACGGCCGGGAGCCGTCGGCGATCGAGGCGCGCTGGCGAGCGGCGGGCGGCCCGGACGCCCCGCCCCGGGCGGGCGCGTCCGCCCACCGGGCCTCCCGATACCTGCGCCTCCTGGCGGAGGACCTGCTGGACGAACTGGCCGACCTTCCCAGCGCACTGTCCGAGGACGAGCCGACGGACCTCGCCCGCATCAAGTCCCTGTGCGCGGACTGGCCCGGTGCGGGCAGCCGCGGCCAGTCGCGCCCCGCCCCCGCCCCGGCCGCCCTCGAAGCCGCCTGGCTCGGCCGGGCCATCGGCTGCCTCCTCGGAAAGCCGGTCGAGAAGCTCCCCCTCGACGGCATCCGCGCCCTCGCCCGAGCCTCCGGCAACTGGCCCCTCGCCGCCTACTTCACCGCTGTCGGCGTCCCGGCGGACCTCCTCGCCGAGCACCCCTGGAACCGCCGCTCGGCCCCCACCTCCCTCGCCGAGAACATCGACGGCATGCCGCAGGACGACGACCTCGACTACCCCCTGCTGAACCTGCTTCTGCTGCGCCGGTACGGAAAGACCTTCACCACCTTCGACGTGGCCCGGCTCTGGCTGGACGAACTCCCGCCCGGCCGCACCTTCACCGCCGAGCGCATCGCCCACCGCAACCTCCTCACCGGCATCGAACCCCCGCACACCGCCCGCCACCGCAACCCCTTCCGCGAGTGGATCGGCGCCCTGATCCGCGCCGACGTGCACGGCTGGACCAACCCCGGCGACCCGGCCGCCGCGGCCGAGCAGGCGCACCGCGACGCGGTCCTCACCCACACCGCCAACGGCGTCTACGCGGCGATGTTCACGGCCGCCGTCATCGCCACCGCCGCCGGCGGCGGTCATGACGTCCACGCCTGTCTGCGCACCGGCCGCCGGGTGATCCCGCCCCGCTCCCGGCTCGCGCGGGCGATCGACCACGCCGTCCGGCTGGCCGAGTCCCACGAGGACTTCGACGACGTCGTGGACGCGCTCCACGCCCGCTACTCCCCCGCCCATCACTGGGTCCACGCCATCCCCAACACCGCTGTGCTCACCGCCGCGCTCACCCACGCGGACGGCGACTTCACCGGTTCCATCTGCCGTGCGGTGTCGGGCGGCCTGGACACCGACTCGGGCGGCGCCACGGCCGGCAGCATCGCGGGACTGCTCGCGGGTGACCCCGCCGCCCTCCCCGACCGCTGGCGGGCCCCGCTGAAGAACCGGCTCGCCACCACCGTCGCCGACTTCGACGGCGCCGGCTTCGACACCCTCGCCCACCTCACCCATCTGGAGGCGACCCGCCCATGACCCACATCGTCGTCCTCGGCAGCACGAACATGGACCTCGTCACCTATGTCGCCAAGGCCCCGCAGCGCGGCGAGACCGTGACGGGACGGGAGTTCCATACGATCCCCGGCGGCAAGGGGTCCAACCAGGCGATCGCCGCGGCCCGCGCCGGCGCCACGGTCTCGATGATCGGCGCGGTCGGCAACGACGCCTTCGGCCTGCGGCTGCGCGACACCCTCGAACACTCCGGCGTGGACACGGACTTCCTGCGCACGGTCGAGGGCCCGTCCGGCACCGCGCACATCGTGGTGGACGACGAGGGCGCCAACTCCATCGTCGTCATCCCCGGCGCGAACGGCACCGTAGACCACCTCTCCCCCGGCGACGAGGGCCTGATCGCCTCCGCCGACGCCCTGCTGCTGCAGCTGGAGATCCCGCTGGCCGCGGTCGTCGCGGGCGCCGAGGCGGCCCGCCGGCACGGGGTCCGCACGGTCCTCACCCCCGCGCCCGCCCAGCCGCTGCCGCCCGAACTCCTCACCGCGACCGACCTGTTGGTGCCCAACGAGTACGAGGCGGTCACCCTCACCGGCCGCACCGACCCGCGCGAGGCCGCCGCCGCCCTGCTGGACCTGGTGCCGCAGGTCGTCGTCACCCTGGGCGCGACCGGCAGCCTCTACCTGGCCCGGGGCACCGAGCCGCTCGTGATCCCGGCGCCGAAGGTCACCGCCGTCGACTCCACCGGCGCCGGTGACACCTTCGTCGGCGCGCTGGCGGTGGCCCTCGCCGAGGAGAAACCGGTGCGGGAGGCCCTGTCCTGGGCGGCCGCCGCCGCGGCGATCTCCGTCCAGCGGGCCGGAGCGTCGGCGTCGATGCCGTACCGCTCGGAGATCGACGCCCAGTGCACCGCGTGAGGAGCCCTCGATGAGGTACGACGCATGAGTACGACGACGGCACCGGCCCTGGCCGGTCTGCGGGTGCTGGACCTGGCGACGCTGTTCGCGGGCCCGCTGGCCGCCACGCTGCTCGGTGACTTCGGCGCCGAGGTGATCAAGGTCGAGCATCCGCGCAGGCCCGACCCGTCCCGCGGGCACGGCCCGGCCAGGCACGGCGTCGGCCTGTGGTGGAAGGTGCTCGGCCGCAACAAGCGCACCATCACCCTGGACCTGTCCACGCCCGGCGGCCGTGCCACCCTGCTCCGGCTCGCCGCCACCGCCGACGTGGTGATCGAGAACTTCCGCCCCGGCACCCTGGAGAAGTGGGACCTCGGCTGGGCGGAGCTGTCCGCGGCCAACCCGCGGCTGGTCCTCGCCCGGGTCACCGCCTTCGGCCAGTTCGGCCCGTACGCGCACCGGCCCGGCTTCGGCACGCTCGCCGAGGCCATGAGCGGCTTCGCCGCGATCACCGGCGAACCTCAGGCGCCGCCCACGCTCCCGCCCTTCGGGCTCGCGGACTCGGTCGCGGGCCTCGCCACCGCCTGCGCCGTGCTCACCGCGCTGTCCGCGCGGGAGCGCACCGGCGCCGGGCAGATCGTCGACATGGCGATCATCGAGCCGATCCTGTCGGTCCTCGGCCCCCACCCCACCTGGTACGACCAGCTGGGCCACGTCCAGCAGCGCACCGGCAACCGGTCGGCGAACAACGCCCCGCGCAACACCTACCGCACCGCCGACGGCCTCTGGGTCGCCCTCTCCACCTCCGCGCAGTCGGTCGCGGAGCGGGTGATGCGGCTGGTGGGCCGCCCGGAGCTGATCGAGGAACCATGGTTCGCCACCGGTGCGGACCGCGCAGCCCACGCCGACGTCCTGGACGAGGCGGTCGGCTCCTGGATCGCCGCCCGCACCCGCGCCGAGGTACTGGCGGCCTTCGAGAAGGCCGAGGCAGCAGCGGCCCCGATCCACGACATCCGGGACGTCCTGGAAGACCCCCAGTACCGGGCGCTGGACACGATCACCACGGTCCCCGACCCCGAACTGGGCCCGCTGCGCATGCAGAACGTCCTCTTCCGGCTCTCCTCGACCCCCGGCGCGATCCGCTGGGCCGGCCGCCCGCACGGCGCCGACACGGAGGCGGTCCTCACCGAGCTGGGTCTCACCCCGGCCGAGCTGCGCGCCCTGCACGAGGAGGGCGCCCTGTGAGGCCGTGCCCGCTCACCTGGCTCTACGCCCCCGGCGACCGTCCGCCCGTGGTGGCCAAGGCGCTGACCGCGGGCGCCGACGTGGTGGTGATCGACCTGGAGGACGCTGTCGCCCCGGACCGCAAGGAGTACGCCCGCGCGGCCACTTCCGACCTCCTCGCCGGCCCCCAGCCGGTCCCGGTGCACGTCCGGGTCAACGCCCTGGACAGCCCCTGGGCCGCCACGGACCTGGCCACCCTCGCCGCACTGCCCGGCCTGGCCGGCCTACGGCTGCCGAAGGTGACCGGCCCGGACCAGATCAGGCAGGTCGCCGCGGCCGCCTCCGTCCCGCTGTACGCCCTGCTGGAGACGGCCCTCGGCATCGAGCACGCCCACGCCATCGCCACCGCCCACCCGGCCCTGCGGGGCATCGCCCTCGGCGAGGCGGATCTGCGGGCCGACCTGGGGGTACGGGCCGAAGCGGGCCTCGACTGGCCGCGCTCCCGGGTGATCGTCGCCGCCCGTGCGGCGGGCCTCGCCCCACCGCCCCAGTCGGTCCACCCCGACATCCGCGACCTGGACGGCCTCGCCGCCTCCTGCGCCCACGGCCGCACCCTCGGCTTCCTGGGCCGCGCCGCGATCCACCCCCGGCAGCTCCCGGTGATCGAACGGGCCTATCTGCCCACCCCGGCGGAGATCGAACACGCGGAGACGGTCCTTGAGGCAGCGGCGGCCAGGCCGGGAGCCCAGGCCCTCCCCGACGGCCGCTTCATCGACGCGGCGGCGGTGGGCGTGGCCAGGCGAACGCTGGCGCTGGCGCGCCGGAGCTGACCTCGTACGCCGAGGGCGCCCGGCCGCTTTCCCTGTGCGGCTACCGCCGCGCGGCCCGGGCGCCCTCGGTGTCGTACACCCGGTCGTCAGCTCTTCTTCGTCGCCGACTCGGCCTCGTCCTTTGTGGCAGCTGCCCCGGCCTTGTCCTCGGACTCGCCCTCGGCCTCCGCCTCGGTGGCGGCAGCCTCGGGCTCCTCCGGCTCCTGGGGCGCGTCACCGGGTACGTCCTCAGCGGCCCCCGGCTCGACCACGGCTTCCCGGCCGGGGCGCTTCCTGGACGACACCGCGATGTACGTCACCGCCAGCAGGAACACGATGATCGCGGTCCAGTCGTTGAGGCGGAGGCCCAGGATGTGGTGCGCGTCGTCCACGCGCATGTACTCGATCCAGCCGCGGCCCACGCAGTACGCCGCGACGTACAGCGCGAACGCCCGGCCATGGCCCATCTTGAAGCGGCGGTCGGCCCAGATGACCAGCAGGCCCACGCCGAGGCACCACAGGGACTCGTAGAGGAAGGTCGGGTGGTAGTAGCCCGGCACCCGGCCGCCCTCGGAGGAGGTGATGTGCAGGGCCCACGGAACATGCGTCTCACGACCGTACAGCTCCTGGTTGAACCAGTTGCCCCAGCGGCCGATGGCCTGCGCGAAGGCGATACAGGGCGCGACGGCGTCGGCGTACGCCGGCATCGGGACGCCGCGACGGCGCGCGCCGATCCACGCGCCGAGCGCACCGAGCGCGATCGCGCCCCAGATGCCGAGGCCGCCCTCCCACACCTTGAAGGCGTCCACCCAGTCACGGCCCGGGCTGAAGTACAGCTCGTAGTCCGTGATCACGTGGTACAGCCGGCCGCCGACCAGACCGAACGGCACCGCCCAGACCGCGATGTCGGCGACCGTGCCGGCCCGCCCTCCACGAGCGATCCAGCGCTTGTTGCCGAGCCAGACGGCGACGAAGACGCCGATGATGATGCAGAAGGCGTAGCCGCGCAGCGGGATGGGCCCGAGGTACAGCACCCCGCGCGACGGGCTGGGAATGTAGGAAAGTTCCATGGCAGGTCCGACGCTACCGTGCCGGGCCGCGGGGACGGCAAGCAGCCCGGCTACGGCTCCATAACGGGGACGTGAGAAAAACAGGCGGGCGGAGGATGATCCCTTACCCTCGGTCGGCCTGCTCCACCATCTGCTTGAGCTTGGCCGGGGTCATGGTCTGGTCCTGGTAGATGTTCTTCCCGCCGAGCAGGACCGTGGGCGTACCGGTGAAGCCGCCGCTCTGGAAGGCCTTCTGGGACTTGTTCACCCAGCTGTCGTGGGTGCCGTCGTTGACGCACTTCTGGAAGGCGGGCGTGTCCAGCCCGCCGACCTTGCCCGCCAGCTCGATCAGCTTGGCGTTGCTGGAGTAGGCGTCGTCGGTCTCCTTGGGCTGGTTCGCGTACAGCACGTCGTGGTAGTCGCGGAACTTTCCGGCGTCCTGGGCGCAGGCCGCGGCGTTGGCCGCGCGCAGGGAGCCGGTGCCGCGGAGGTTGCCGTCGATCAGCCGGACCAGGTGGTACTCGATTCTGAGCTTGCCGGAGTCGGCCAGCTCATGGAGCGTCGGGCGGTAGGCGACCTCGAAGGCCTGGCAGGCCGGGCAGCGCAGGTCCTCCCAGACGGTGAGCGTCGACCTGGCGCCGTCCTTGCCGACCGGGATCGCGAGACTGTCCTTGCCCTGGGCGCCCGAGGGCGCCACGACCGGGCCCGCCTTCTCGCCCTTGTTCTTGCCGGCGTTCGCGGCCAGAACGCCGATCACCGCCGCGAGGCCCAGGACGCAGACGATGCTCGCGCCCACGATCAGACTGCGCCGTCGCCTGTCCACGGCCTTCTGCTTCTCGCGCTCGACCGCCAGCCGCTCCCGGGCGGTGCGCTTTCCGTCACGGTTCTTCTCGCTCACACCCCCAGAACGAACCGGGGAGGCGCAGCGCGCCTCCCCGGCCAGAGGTCCACCCGTTCGAGTGACCGAATATTCCGTTACGGACAGATACGAATGACGAATGAAAGCAGCCGAGCGACTACGGAAAGTTACGGCTACTGTCCGCGCACGCCCTTCGCCAGCTCCCCGGCCAGTTCGCGGACCGCCGCGAGACCGGACGCGTGGTCGGGGGCGTCGAGCATCCGCTTCACAAAGGCCGAGCCGACGATGACGCCGTCGGCGAAGCCGGCGACCTCGGCGGCCTGGGCGCTGTCGGAGACGCCGAGTCCGACGCAGACGGGCAGCGCGGTGCCGGTGGCCCGGGTGCGCTCGACCAGGTTCTGGGCCTGTGCGCCGACGGATTCGCGGGTGCCGGTGACGCCCATCAGCGAGGCCGCGTAGACGAAGCCGCTGCCCGCCGCGGTGATCTGGGCGAGCCGCTCGTCCTTGCTGCTCGGCGCCACGACGAAGACCGTCGCCAGGCCGTGCTTCTCGGCGTGCTCCCGCCACAGCGCCGACTCCTGGACGGGCAGGTCGGGCAGGATGCAGCCCGCGCCGCCCGCCTCGGCCAGCTCGGCGGTGAACCGCTCGACGCCGTAGCGGTCGATGGGGTTCCAGTACGTCATGACGAGGACGGGCTTGCCGGTGGCCTCGTGGGCCTCCTTGACCGTCCGCATCACGTCCGCGATCTTGACGCCGCCGCGCAGGGCGATGTCGTCGGCGGTCTGGATGACCGGGCCGTCGAGGACGGGGTCGCTGTGCGGCAGACCCACCTCCACGATGTCCGCCCCGCCGTCGAAGACGGCCTTGATCGCCTCGATGCCGCCGTCCACGGTCGGGAACCCGGCCGGGAGGTAGGCGATGAGCGCGGACCGGCCCTCGGCCCTGGCGGCCGCGAGGGTGTCCGACAGCAGCTGGATCTTCCCGCTCACTTGGCGTCCCCCTCGATCTCGGCGGTGTCGGTGGCGTCGGCGGCGACCTCGGCGTCGGTGTCGTACAGGCCGAAGTAGCGCGCGGCGGTGTCCATGTCCTTGTCGCCGCGGCCGGAGAGGTTGACGACGATCAGGCCGTCCTTGCCCAGCTCCCGGCCGACCTCCAGGGCACCGGCCAGGGCGTGGGCGCTCTCGATCGCCGGGATGATGCCCTCGGTGCGGGACAGCAGGCGCAGGGCCTGCATGGCCGCGTCGTCGGTGATGGCGCGGTACTCACCGCGACCGGAGTCGCGCAGATAGGAGTGCTCCGGGCCGACGCCCGGGTAGTCCAGACCGGCGGAGATCGAGTACGGCTCGGTGATCTGGCCCTCGTCGTCCTGCAGGACGTACGACCGGGAGCCGTGCAGGATGCCGGGCTCTCCGGCGGTGAGCGTGGCGGCGTGCTCGCCGGTGTCCACGCCGTGTCCGCCGGGCTCGCAGCCGATGAGGCGGACGCCCTCGTCGGGGATGAAGGCGTGGAAGAGGCCGATGGCGTTGGAGCCGCCGCCGACGCAGGCGACGGCGGCGTCGGGGAGGCGGCCGGCCCGCTCCAGGAGCTGGCGGCGGGCCTCGACCCCGATGACCCGGTGGAAGTCGCGGACCATCGCCGGGAAGGGGTGCGGGCCGGCCACCGTACCGAAGAGGTAGTGGGTGTGGTCGACGTTCGCCACCCAGTCGCGGAACGCCTCGTTGATGGCGTCCTTCAGGGTGCGGCTGCCGGACTTCACGGCGACGACCTCGGCACCGAGCATGCGCATCCGGGCCACGTTCAGGGCCTGGCGCCTGGTGTCGACCTCGCCCATGTAGATGGTGCAGTCGAGGCCGAACAGCGCGCAGGCGGTGGCGGTCGCGACGCCGTGCTGGCCGGCGCCGGTCTCGGCGATGACCCGCGTCTTGCCCATCCGCTTGGTGAGCAGGGCCTGGCCGAGCACATTGTTGATCTTGTGGGAGCCGGTGTGGTTGAGGTCCTCGCGCTTGAGGAACACGCGGGCGCCTCCGGCGTGTTCGGCGAAACGGGGGACCTCGGTGAGCGCCGACGGGCGGCCGGTGTAGTTGACCAGCAGGTCGTCGAGTTCGCGGGCGAACTCGGGGTCGTGCTTGGCCTTGTCGTACTCGACGGCGACCTCGTCCACGGCGGCGACGAGGGCCTCAGGGATGAACTTGCCGCCGAACGCGCCGAAGTAGCCTTCGGCGCTGGGTACCTGACCGGTGGGGTCAGGGAAGAAGAAATCGCTGGGCATGCCAGAACCTCACGGTGAGTGCGTGTGAAAAGACACTATTCGCCGTGGGGGCGGAGCTTATGGAACGACCTCAGGCCGTGTGTGGCTGGTCGCGCAGTTCCCCGCGCCCCTTTAGGGCGCGCTGCCATCGACGTCCATTTACTTGCCCGGGCTCGTCACCGATGACGTACCGCACCCTGCGGCCGTGGACGCGCCTCGCCGGGGCGCGGCAGCCTCTTGGGCGGCAGCCGCGCGCCAGGCGGGCGTAGCGGTCCACGGTCGTCACGGTGAGAGTCATCGGGATCAGCCTAGCGGGTGATCAGCTTCGGCCGTGCCGCAGAGCGGGATGCTCGCCCGCGGCGACCAGGTCGGAGACGGCGGACTTCGGGTCGCGGCCGGTGACCAGGGACTCGCCGACCAGGACCGCGTCGGCGCCGGCGTTGGCGTAGGCGATCAGGTCGTGCGGGCCGCGGACGCCGGATTCGGCGACCTTGACGATGTGGTCCGGGATCTCCGGTGCGACGCGCTCGAAGGTGCCGCGGTCGACCTCCAGCGTCTTCAGGTTGCGCGCGTTGACGCCGATGATCTTGGCGCCCGCGTCCACCGCCCGCTCGACCTCGTCCTCGTCGTGCACCTCGACGAGCGGGGTCAGACCGATCGACACCGCCCGCTCGATCAGCGACTCCAGGGCCGGCTGGTCCAGGGCGGCCACGATGAGCAGCACGAGGTCGGCGCCGTAGGCCCGGGCCTCCCAGAGCTGGTACGAGGTGACGATGAAGTCCTTGCGCAGGACCGGGATGTCGACCCGGGCCCGGACGGCCTCCAGGTCGGCCAGTGAGCCGCCGAAGCGGCGCTGTTCGGTGAGGACGGAGATGACGGCCGCGCCGCCCGCCTCGTAGTCCGCGGCCAGCCCGGCCGGGTCGGCGATCGCGGCCAGCGCGCCCTTGGAGGGGCTGGAGCGCTTGACCTCGCAGATCACCTTGACGCCGTCGCCCTTGAGCGCGGCCACCCCGTCCTTGGCGGCGGGAGCCTTGGCCGCGCGCTCCTTGAGCTCGTCGAGGCTGACGCGTGCCTGCCGCTCCGCGAGGTCGGCACGGACTCCGTCGATGATCTCGTCGAGCACACTCACGCGAGCGGCCCCCTTTCATGACGGTGGTTCCTTCGGGTTTTGAAAACCCGTGGTCATTGCGATGGTATCCGGAGGAACGCGGAGGTCCCGCATCCGGTGGACACCGGTCCCAGCAACTGGACGCCCCACCTCCGATCAGGGATGCAACCAGCCGCCGGACGGCAGGTTGCGGACGGCCGTGAACAGCAGCACCAGCGCGCCGGACGCCCACAGGGGCACCGGTCCCAGGTTCATCCGCATCGGCCGGCCGCGCACCTCGTGGACCACCCAGACGGTCCACAGCACGGCGAAGCCCAGGTAGCCGGCCACGGCCAGCGCGTTGTCGTGCACGGCGGTGAGGAGGTCACCGCGGACGAATGCGTGCGCGCTGCGCAGTCCGCCGCAGCCGGGGCAGTACAGGCCGGTGAGCCGGTACAGCGGGCAGACCGGGTAGTGGCCCGGCTCGTTCGGGTCGACGGCGCCGACGTACGCGAAGGCCCCGGCGACGACCGCGAACAGCCCGGCCGGGACGGCGAGGCGCCGCCACAACCGGTCGGCGGGGGCTCGGGAGGAAACAGCGTACGGGTCGGCGTTCACGCGAGCATTGTCCCCTCCGATCCGGCGCCCCGCGCGCCGGTCCCCGGCGGTACGGCTGCCGACAGCCGCGCGGAATACCACGAGGGGCGGCCCGCACCCTCTTCAGGTGCCGGGCCGCCCCTCGGGGAAGCAGTGTGTTGCGCTCAGCTCTCCGCGCCGACCGGCTCGCGGGTCGCGGCGGGCGCCCCGGTCACCACGAGGGGCTTCGGGTTCGCGCCGAGGCCCATGGCCTTCATGATGCCGCCGACCACCGCGCCGCCGAGGATGAGCACCATGCCGACCCAGAAGCCGACGAGGTTGGCCATCACCATGAAGGCGCCCGCGACGCAGAAACCGATGAAGGAAATGATGACGCCGGTCCAGGCGGCCGGGGTGTGACCGTGGCCGTGGCTGCTGCCCGCCATGTCTGTGCTCCTCGTTGCTGTGTACGTGTCCCAGGAGAGCCGCGTACATGTCGTACGGCTCCGAGCCCGCCCGTCACTGTCCGAGCCGGACGCTCGCGGTCCATTGTCCCGTACGCCGGCGCGTACCGGACGCGGGGGTGGCGTCTGATGCGCCACACCCGCTCCGGCAGGGCCGGCGGCTCAGGCGCCGGTCGGGTCCTCGCCCCGGTCCAGGGCCTTCCAGATCTCCTCGGGCCGCTCCGGGTCGACCGGCCGGGCCTTGCGGCGCGGCCGGTCGGTGCCACGCTCGTACCGGCCGGACATGGCGGGCCACAGGGAGCCGTAGCGCAGCGCCAGCAGACCGGCCAGCAGGATCAGCGCGCCGCCGACGGCCGCGACATAGGGCCAGCCGGTGTGGCTGAGCGAGGCGACGGTGGCCGAGGTGTCACCACTCGCCTGGGCGGCCTTCTCGTCCAGCGCGGAGTTGTCGGAGGCGGCCACGAGGGCGGCGGCCACGATGCCGGCGCCGGAGAGCGCGAGCACCCCGGCGACGACGAGCCGGCCGGCCCTGCGGACGGCGAAGACGGCGACGAGCGCGGCGAGGCCCACTATGGCGAGGGCCGCGGGGACGCCCGTGACGTCGCTGCCCTTGACGGTGAGCGGGAACGCGCCGTCGGCCACCGTCGCGGTGCCCTCCGCCCAGCGCTGCCGGGTGGCGAGCAGCGCCACGGCCGCGCCGAGCGCGCCGCACAGGAGGGCCACGGCGAGGCTCCGCCGGCCGGACCGGGCGGGCGCGGCGGCTTCGGTACGGGGGTGAGGTACGGCAGTCACGTACTCCACTATCGCCTGAACCCCGGGCGAACCGTCACCCGGGGTTCGTATGACAATCACCCCACTCGTCGGAAGGGCCTTACTTGCCCAGCCGGTTGGCCGTGTGGACGGCTCGCAGGACGGCCGCCGCCTTGTTGCGGCACTCCTGGTCCTCGGCGACCGGGTCGGAGTCGGCGACGATGCCGGCACCGGCCTGGACGTAGGCCGTGCCGTCGCGCAGCAGGGCCGTGCGGATGGCGATCGCGGTGTCGGAGTCGCCGGCGAAGTCCAGGTAGCCGACGCAGCCGCCGTACAGACCGCGCCGGGAGGGTTCCAGTTCGTCGATGATCTGCATGGCGCGCGGCTTGGGGGCGCCGGAGAGGGTGCCCGCCGGGAAGCACGCGGTGAGCACGTCGAAGGCCGTACGGTCCTCGGTCACCCGGCCGGTGACGGTCGAGACGATGTGCATCACGTGCGAGTAGCGCTCGATGGACATGAAGTCGACCACTTCGACGGAGCCCGGTTCGCAGACCCTGCCGAGGTCGTTGCGGCCGAGGTCGACGAGCATCAGGTGCTCGGCGCGCTCCTTGGGGTCGGCGAGCAGTTCGTCGGCGAGTGCCTGGTCCTCCTGCGGGGTGGTGCCGCGGGGGCGGGTGCCGGCGATGGGGTGGACCATCGCGCGTCCGTCCTCGACCTTCACCAGGGCCTCGGGGGACGAGCCGACGACATCGAACCCGTCGAAGCGGAAGAGGTACATGTACGGCGACGGGTTGGTGGCCCGCAGGACGCGGTAGACGTCCAGGGCGCTCGCCGTGCAGGGGGTCTCGAAGCGCTGGGAGGGCACGACCTGGAAGGCCTCGCCCGCGCGGATGCGCTCCTTGATGTCCTCCACGGCCAGCTGGAAGTCCGGGCCGCCCCACAGCGCGGTGTACTCGGGCAGCTCGGAGGGCGGCAGCACGGCCGGGGGCTGGGCCACCGCGCGCGTGAGGTCGGCCTCCATGGCGTCGAGGCGGGCCACGGCGTCGGCGTAGGCCTCGTCGACCCCGGTGTCGAGGTCGTTGTGGTTGATCGCGTTGGCGATCAGCAGGACCGAGCCCTCCCAGTGGTCCATGACGGCGAGGTCGCTGGTCAGGAGCATGGTCAGCTCGGGGAGCCTGAGGTCGTCGCGCTCGCCGGGGCCGATCTTCTCCAGGCGGCGGACGATGTCGTAGCCGAGGTAGCCGACCATGCCGCCGGTGAAGGGCGGCAGGTCCTCCTGGCGCGGGGTGTGCAAGGTCTGGACCGTGGCGCGCAGCACCTGCAGGGGGTCGCCGTCGACGGGGACGCCGACGGGCGGGGTGCCGAGCCAGTGGGCCTGGCCGTCGCGCTCCGTCAGCGTCCCGGCGGAGCGGACGCCGACGAAGGAGTAGCGGGACCAGGAGCGGCCGTTCTCCGCGGACTCCAGCAGGAAGGTGCCGGGGCGCTCGGCGGCCAGTTTGCGGTAGAGCGCGACGGGGGTGTCGCCGTCGGCGAGGAGCTTGCGCGTGACCGGGATGACCCGGCGGTCGGCGGCGAGCTTGCGGAAGGTCTCGAGGTCCATGGCTGCCGACCCTACTGATCGAACGGCGGAGCGGCGGAATCCGCGTCCTTGAGGAGCACGTCCTCGTCGAAGCAGGTGCGCGCCCCGGTGTGGCAGGCCGCGCCCACCTGGTCGACCTTGACGAGCACGGTGTCGGCGTCGCAGTCGAGCGCGACGGACTTCACCCACTGGACGTGGCCGGAGGTGTCGCCCTTGACCCAGTACTCCCGGCGGCTGCGCGACCAGTAGGTGCAGCGGCCGGTGGTGAGCGTGCGGTGCAGCGCCTCGTCGTCCATCCAGCCGAGCATGAGCACCTCACCCGTGTCGTACTGCTGGGCGATGGCGGGCAGGAGGCCTTCGGCGCTGCGCTTGAGGCGGGCGGCGATCTCCGGATCGAGGCTGCTGGGCCGGGGCTTCCCGGGCGTACTGGTCATGCATGCCATTGTGCCGCGCGGGTACGACAGTGCCGGTGCCGTGTCCACTGCGCGGACTCGGCGCCTGGCCGTAGGCTGACCCCATGTCGACCTTCGCCAAGCGTGAACGGCTGTTGCTCGCCGACCTCTTGGAAACCGTCGGTCCGGACGCCGAGACCCTCTGCGAGGGCTGGCGGACCCGCGACCTGGCCGCGCACGTGGTGGTGCGCGAGCGCCGCCCGGACGCCGCGGGCGGCACGCTGATCAAGCAGCTCGTACCGCGCCTGGAGAAGGTGATGGCCGAGTACACCGCGAAGCCGTACGAGGAGCTGATCCAGCTGATCCGTACCGGCCCGCCGCGCTTCTCGCCGTTCCAGCTCAAGCAGGTCGACGAGGCGGCCAACACGGTCGAGTTCTACGTCCACACCGAGGACGTCCGCCGCGCCCAGCCGGAGTGGAGCCCGCGCGAGCTGGACCCGGTCTTCCAGGACGCCCTGTGGTCCCGGCTGGAGCGCACCGCGCGGCTGGTGGCCCGGGGTGTGCCGACGGGTCTGGTGCTGCGCCGCCCGGACGGGCAGACGGCGGTGGCGCACCGGGGTGCCCCGGTGGTGACGGTGACCGGTGAGCCGTCGGAGCTGCTGATGTTCGCGTTCGGCCGGCAGGACACGGCCAAGGTGCAGGTGGACGGCGAGGCGGACGCGATCACCAAGCTGCACGAGTCCAAGCAGCTGGGCATCTGAGCGGGACCGCCCATGATCAAGGTGGCCATGACCGGGGTGTACGTGGACGACGTGGTCCGGGCGCACGCGTTCTACACGGAGGTCCTCGGCTTCGAGACCCGTACCCACCTGGACCTCGGCGGCGGCACGCTCTTCGTCACGGTCGGGGCCCGGGGTGGCGCCCAGCCCGATCTCCAGCTGCTGCTGGAGCCCGGCCAGGGCCCCATCGCCGAGCCGTACCGCTGGGCGCTGTACGAGGCGGGCATCCCGTGCATCGTCTTCTCCGTCGAGGATCTCGGGACGGAGTACGAGCGGCTTGTCGGCCGGGGTGTCCGGTTCACGCACGAGCCGCAGGAGCAGGGGCCGGTGCTGGCGGCGGTGTTCGACGACACCTGCGGCAATCTGGTGCAGCTGGTTCAGCCGAAGGCGTGAACTTCAGCCGGGGAGTTCCGCGCGGCGCAGCGCCGGTACGACGAGGGCGACGACCCCGCCGAGACCGCAGACGGTGGCGCTGACGACGTAGACCGGCGCGAGCCCCCAGGCCCCGACGGCGGCGGCCGCGAACGGCATGCTCAGCGGGGTGAGGCCGAGGCTGATCAGGCTGGAGACGGCGGTGACCCGGCCGAGGTAGGCGGGGTCGGACTGGGTCTGCAACAGGGCCCCGCACAGGGCGCCGCTGAGCCCGGTGAGCAGGCCGACGAGCAGGGCCGTGCCGACGGCCGCGGGCAGGGTGGGTACGAACGCCAGGGCGCCGACGGCCACGGAACCCACGGCACAGGCGCACCCGGTGACCAGCCCGGCACGCGGCAGCCAGCCCCGGACGGTCAGCAACAGCGAGGCGGCTCCGGCGCCGACCCCGAACCCGGCGAGTACCCAGCCCATGCCGGAGGCGCCCCAGCCACGCCGGTCGGCGAGCAGGGTCAGGCCGACGTTCAGCGGGCCGACGAAGCCGAGGTCGCCGAGGGCGATGGCCAGCATCAGCGGGGCGAGGACGCGGTGCCTGCGGATGTAGCGCAGACCGGCGCGGAGATCGCTCCAAGCGGTCGTGTTCACGGTGCCGTCCGCCGTCGGCAGGTCCCGGATACGCACGGAGAGCAGCAGCGGAACCGATACGGCGATGAGCAGCCCCGCGAGCGCGAAGGCGGCGGCCGCTCCGCCGAGGGCCACGCCGAGGCCGCCGAGCGGAGCGCCGACCACACTGGAGAACCGGATGGCGAGACCGCGCAGGCCCTGCACCCGGGCGAGCTGGTCCTTCTCGGTGAGGCGGGCCGGCAGGGCACCCACGGTGGGCATGAAGACGGCGTCGACGGTGCCGAAGACCAGCGCGAGCGGGGCGAGCGGCCACAGTCCGGGGCTGGTGAGGAACAGCAGCGCGGCCACGGCGAGGACGGCCGCGCAGCGCACGGCATCACTGCCGATGACGACCCGCCGCGGCCCGAACCGATCGGCGATCACTCCGCCGCCGAGCATCAACACGGCCCGGGGAAGCGCGCTGACGGCCATCACGAGACCGGCCTGCCCGGGCGTCCCGCCCCGGACGGCGGCCCAGGACAGGGCCAGGTAGTAGATGCTGTCGCCGAGCATGGAGGAGGTGTACGCGGCGAGCCAGCGCAGGACGTCGGGGTCGCGGTGGGCGGGGAGCGTGTGAAGCGCCCCCGCCCGGGAGACGGCTATGTGGGAGTCGGTCACCGGGTCAGGCGGCCCACTCGCGCAGCAGTCGGGCGATTTCCGCCAGGTCGGCTTCGTCGCTGCGGATATCCGCGACGAGTTTGGCCCAGTGACCGGTCGGCGGGTCGAGCGGCGTGCCAGACGCCTCCATGTAAGCGCGGATACAGCCGATGCCGATCGACGCGTTGTAGTCCGTGAACGGTCGGAGTCTCAGCGCGGTATGCAGGAACGTGGCCGCTCGCGTGGGAATCTCCTCGTAGTAGGGCTCGCCCGCGATGCGCTCGTACTTGTGCCTCTCGGCCATGCAGTGCAAGGCACCCCAGTCCCGGATCGGGGTGTTCTGCGGTGAGACCTCGACCTGAACGCTGAGGATCCAGCCCGCGTCAACGTATAACGTCATCGGAGCCCCACAGGGAATCGCTCCTCGAAGTCGGCCATGATCTCGCGGGCGTACTTCGTGGCCCCCTCCACGAACCGCTGCTTCTGCCGCCGCCGCACCACGTCTTCGGTCAGTATGTCGTGCGCCAGCCTCTTGATCGCGACGCCCTGTTCCTTGGCCTCCGCGCGCAGCTCGGCCAGCTCTTCCTCGGTGAATTCAATCGTGATCCCAGGCATACGAGCACCTTAGAGGGGCGGCAACCATGATCACTACCGCGTTCACTACCGAGAGGGACTCTTCGAACTAGCGAACGGGATGCCCCGCCTCCCGCAGCGCTCGCTTCACCTCGCCGATCCGCAGATCCCCGAAGTGGAACACCGACGCGGCCAGGACCGCGTCCGCGCCCGCCGCGACGGCCGGCGGGAAGTCGGACAGCTTGCCGGCGCCGCCCGAGGCGATGACCGGGACGGTGACGTGCTTGCGGACAGCCGCGATCATCTCCAGGTCGTAGCCGTCCTTGGTGCCGTCGGCGTCCATCGAGTTGAGCAGGATCTCGCCCGCGCCCAGCTCGGCCGCCCGGTGCGCCCACTCGACTGCGTCGATGCCGGTGCCCTTGCGGCCGCCGTGTGTCGTGACCTCGAAGGACCCGGACTCGGTACGGCGGGCGTCGACCGACAGGACCAGGACCTGGCGGCCGAAGCGCTCGGCGATCTCGCGGATCAGGTCGGGGCGGGCGATCGCGGCCGTGTTCACGCCCACCTTGTCGGCGCCGGCGCGCAGCAGCTTGTCCACGTCCTCGGCCGTGCGGACGCCGCCGCCGACCGTCAGCGGGATGAACACCTGCTCCGCGGTGCGGCGCACCACGTCGTACGTCGTCTCCCGGTTGCCCGAGGACGCGGTGATGTCCAGGAACGTCAGCTCGTCGGCGCCCTCGGCGTCGTACACCTTGGCCATCTCGACGGGGTCGCCCGCGTCGCGCAGGTTCTGGAAGTTGACGCCCTTGACGACCCGGCCGTTGTCGACGTCCAGGCAGGGGATGACTCGGACCGCCAGGGTCATGGCTGCTCAGACTCCTCTGAATGCTTCAAGCTCTACTTCGACCAGGATGCGCGGATCGACGAAGCCCTCGACCACCAGCAGGGTCGAGCACGGGCGCACGGAGTCGAACAGCTCCTTGTGGGCCCGCCCCGCCTCGTCGACGTCGCGCACATGGCTCAGATACATACGGGTGCGGATCACGGACTCGATGCCGAGCCCGAACTCCTTCAGCGCCTCGAGGGCGTTGCCGAAGGCGACCTTGGTCTGCTCGTACGGGTCGCCCTCGCCGTACAGCACCGTCCCCTTGAAGGACGTGGTGCCCGCCACGGACACCCGGTCCCCCGCCGCCACGGCGCGCGCGAAACCGAAACTCTCTTCCCAGGGGCTTCCGCTCTGCACGCGCCGTACGGCTTCGGACGTCATGACGACACAGCCTCCAAGGCCTCTTCCAGGGTGAACGCCTTCGCGTACAGGGCCTTCCCGACGATGGAGCCCTCGACACCGAGGGGTACCAGTTCGGCGATGGCGCGGAGGTCGTCCAGGGACGACACGCCGCCGGAGGCCACGACCGGGCGGTCGGTGACCGCGCAGACGTTCTTCAGCAGCTCCAGGTTGGGGCCCTGGAGGGTGCCGTCCTTGGCGATGTCGGTGACGACGTAGCGGGCGCAGCCCTCCTTGTCGAGGCGCTCCAGCGTCTCGTAGAGGTCGCCGCCGTCGCGGGTCCAGCCGCGGCCGCGCAGGGTCGTGCCGCGCACGTCCAGGCCGACGGCGATCTTGTCGCCGTGCTCGGCGATGACCTTGGCGACCCACTGAGGGGTCTCCAGGGCGGCGGTGCCGAGGTTCACGCGCGTGCAGCCGGTGGCCAGGGCTGCCGCCAGGGACGCGTCGTCGCGGATGCCGCCGGACAGCTCCACCTTGATGTCCATCGCCTTCGCGACCTCGGCGATCAGCTCGCGGTTGTCACCGGTGCCGAACGCGGCGTCCAGGTCGACCAGGTGCAGCCACTCGGCGCCGGAGCGCTGCCAGGCGAGGGCGGCCTCCAGCGGGGAGCCGTACGAGGTCTCCGTGCCGGACTCGCCGTGCACGAGGCGGACCGCCTGGCCGTCACGGACGTCGACGGCGGGGAGGAGTTCGAGCTTGGCCATGGTCTACAGGGTTCCGATCCAGTTGGTGAGGAGCTGGGCGCCGGCGTCGCCGGACTTCTCGGGGTGGAACTGGGTGGCCCACAGGGCGCCGTTCTCCACGGCGGCCACGAACGCCTTGCCGTGCGTCGACCAGGTGACCTTGGGGGCCTCGATCACCGGGTTGTTCGCCTCCAGCTGCCAGTCGTGGACGGCGTAGGAGTGCACGAAGTAGAAGCGGGCGTCGGCGTCGAGGCCCGCGAACAGCTCCGAGTCGGCGGGGGCGTCGACGGTGTTCCAGCCCATGTGGGGCACGACCTCGGCCTGCAGCGGCTCGACCGTGCCGGGCCACTCGTCCAGGCCCTCGGCCTCCACGCCGTGCTCGATGCCGCGCGCGAACAGGATCTGCATGCCGACGCAGATGCCCATCACGGGCCGGCCTCCGGACAGCCGGCGGTCGACGACCCAGTCACCGCGCGCGGCACGCAGCCCCTGCATGCAGGCGGCGAACGCGCCGACGCCCGGCACCAGCAGTCCGTCGGCGTTCATGGCCTTGTCGAAGTCACGCGTGATCTCGACATCGGCGCCCACGCGCGCGAGGGCGCGTTCGGCGGAGCGGACATTGCCGAAGCCGTAGTCGAAGACGACGACCTTCTTCGCAGCCGCGGTCAATTCCACACCTCCAGCCGCATGACACCCGCGACGAGGCACAGGGCCGCGCCGATGGAGAGCAGCACGATCAGGCTCGCGGGCATCTTCTGCTTGACGAAGGAGACGATCCCGCCGACCAGGAAGAGACCGACGACGATCAGCAGGGACGAGAGGCTGTTCATGGGGTTACAGCGCGCCCTTCGTGGAGGGGAGGATGCCGGCCGCGCGCGGGTCGCGCTCGGACGCGTAGCGCAGCGCCCGGGCCAGCGCCTTGAACTGGCACTCCACGATGTGGTGCGCGTTGCGGCCGTACGGCACGTGCACGTGCAGCGCGATCTGCGCCTGGGCCACGAAGGACTCCAGGATGTGCCGGGTCATCGTGGTGTCGTACTCGCCGATCATCGGCGCCATGTTCTCGGGCTCGGTGTGCACGAGGTAGGGGCGGCCGGACAGGTCGACGGTCACCTGGGCGAGGGACTCGTCCAGCGGGACCGTGCAGTTGCCGAATCGATAGATCCCCACCTTGTCGCCGAGCGCCTGCTTGAAGGCGGCGCCGAGCGCGAGGGCGGTGTCCTCGATGGTGTGGTGGGAGTCGATGTGCAGATCGCCGTCGGTCTTCACGGTCAGGTCGAACAGACCGTGCCGGCCGAGCTGGTCGAGCATGTGGTCGTAGAAGCCGACGCCGGTGGCGATGTCGGTCCGCCCGGTGCCGTCGAGATCGATCTCGACCAGGACCGAGGTCTCCTTGGTGGTGCGCTCCACGCGTCCAACGCGGTTCATGCCTCAAGCTCCTTCTTCAATTCCCGTACCGCGTCGAGGAACGCGTCGTTCTCCGCCGGGGTTCCCGCGGACACCCGCAGCCACCCCGGTACGCCGTTGTCCCGGACCAGGACACCCCGGTCGAGGATCTTCCGCCAGGCCTCGTGGGCGCTCGCGAACCGGCCGAACTGCACGAAGTTCGCGTCGGACTCGGTGACGTCGTAGCCGATCGCGCGCAGTTCGGCGACCAGCCGGTCCCGCTCCGCCTTGAGCTGCTCGACGTACTTCAGCAGCGTGTCGGTGTGCTCCAGGGCGGCCAGCGCGGTCGCCTGGGTGATGGCCGACAGGTGGTACGGCAGCCGGACGAGCTGGACGGCGTCCACGACCGCCGGGTCGGCGGCGAGGTAGCCGAGGCGCAGGCCCGCCGCGCCGAACGCCTTCGACATCGTGCGGGAGACGACCAGGTGCGGGCGGCCTTCGAGCAGCGGCAGCAGCGAGTCGCCGTGGCTGAACTCGATGTACGCCTCGTCCACGATCACCATCGACGGCTTGGCCGCCTGTGCCGCCTCGTACAGCGCGAGGACGGTCTCCGGCGGAACCGCGTTGCCCGTGGGGTTGTTGGGGGTGGTGATGAAGACGACGTCCGGCTTGTGCTCGGCGATCGCCCGCTCGGCGGCGGCGAGGTCGATCGTGAAGTCCTCGCCACGGGGCCCGGAGATCCAGCCGGTGCCGGTGCCGCGCGCGATGAGCGCGTGCATCGAGTACGACGGCTCGAAGCCGATCGCCGTACGGCCCGGTCCGCCGAAGGTCTGCAGCAGCTGCTGGATGACCTCGTTGGAGCCGTTGGCCGCCCACACGTTCTCGATGCC
The DNA here is from genome assembly GCF_040680235.1 of Streptomyces sp. NPDC052101. Lineage (NCBI taxonomy): Bacteria > Bacillati > Actinomycetota > Actinomycetes > Kitasatosporales > Streptomycetaceae > Streptomyces > Streptomyces sp. NPDC052101. The sequence goes on along the minus strand of NZ_JBFAWH010000005.1, from coordinate 10,424 downwards.
GAGGGGGTGCTTTCCGGTCTTCGTCAGGTACTTGGCCAGCTCGGTGCGGAGCTGGAGCGCGTCCCGGTCGGGGTAGCGGTTCAGGTCGCGGGCGGCCTCGCGGACCCGCTCCGCGATCCGCTCGACGAGCGGTTCGGGCAGCGGGTAGGGGTTCTCGTTGGTGTTCAGCCGTACGGGGACGTCCAACTGGGGCGCGCCGTAAGGGGACTTGCCGCGCAGCTCGTCCCGTACGGGGAGATCGTCGATGCCGGTCACTTGCCTTCAGGAACCTTCCAACCGAACCGAGCCTTGATCGCCGCGCCGTGCGCCGGCAGGTCCTCCGCCTCCGCCAGCGTCACCACATGGTGGGCGACCTCGGCGAGCGCGTCCTTCGTGTAGTCGACGATGTGGATGCCGCGCAGGAAGGACTGGACGGACAGGCCCGAGGAGTGGCAGGCGCAGCCGCCGGTGGGCAGGACGTGGTTGGACCCTGCCGCGTAGTCGCCGAGCGACACGGGGGCCCAGGGGCCGATGAAGATCGCGCCCGCGTTCTTGACGCGATCGGCGACCTCCGAAGCGTGAGCGGTCTGGATCTCCAGGTGCTCGGCGCCGTACGCGTCGACGACCCGGAGGCCCTCCTCGACGCCGTCGACCAGCACGATCGCGGACTGCCTGCCCCGCAGCGCGGGCACGATCCGGTCCTCGACGTGCCTGGTGGCCGCGACCTGCGGCTCCAGCTCCTTCTCCACCGCGTCCGCCAGCTCGACGGAGTCGGTGACCAGGACGGCCGCCGCGAGCGGGTCGTGCTCGGCCTGGCTGATCAGGTCCGAGGCGATGTGCACCGGGTCGGCGGTGTCGTCCGCGAGGACCGCGATCTCGGTCGGACCCGCCTCGGCGTCGATGCCGATCCGGCCGGTGAAGAAGCGCTTGGCGGCGGCGACCCAGATGTTGCCCGGGCCGGTGACCATGTTGGCGGGCGGGCAGGACTCCGTGCCGTAGGCGAACATCGCGACGGCCGTGGCGCCGCCCGCGGCGTAGACCTCGTCCACGCCGAGCAGGGCGCAGGCGGCGAGGATCGTCGGGTGCGGCAGCCCGCCGAACTCGGCCTGCGCCGGGCTGGCGAGCGCGATCGACTCGACGCCGGCCTCCTGGGCCGGTACCACGTTCATGATCACGGAGGACGGGTAGACGGAGCGGCCGCCCGGCGCGTACAGCCCGACACGCTCGACCGGCACCCACTTCTCGGTGACCGAGCCGCCCGGCACCACCTGGGTGGTGTGCGTCGTACGGCGCTGCTCGCGGTGGACCAGGCGGGCGCGGCGGATGGACTCCTCCAGCGCGGCGCGCACGGCCGGGTCGAGGGCCGCCAGCGCGTCGGTGAGCGCCTGGGCCGGGACACGGACGGATTCCAGCCGTACTCCGTCGAACTTCTCGGCGAAGTCGATCAGCGCCGCGTCGCCACGATGATGCACGGCCTCGCAGATCGGACGCACCTTCTCCAGGGCGGCCTGAACGTCGAAGTCGGCTCGGGGCAGCAGGTCGCGCAGGGCGGGGCCCTCGGGAAGGGCGTCGCCGCGCAGATCGATTCGGGAGATCACAGTCCCAATTCTCTCAGACCGGCGTCGCGAGACGGTGGCGCGTATCAATGGCTGATACAGAACGTGGCCGAACTCGGAAGATCACCTTCACGTCTAGTGTTCCGGACGTCACTCAGCGGGCATGAACGGCTGTACGAAAGCACTGGACCAGGAGAGGACAAAGGTGACCGAGGGGGCCGGCCTGGTTGCCGGAGATCTGCCCGACGAGCTGACCGCGGCCGAGGCGGGCATGTGGCAGGCCTTCCGCAACGGCAGTGTGTACGACCTGAGCAGCGCGGACACCGTCGTGGACGATCCGCACGGCGGCCACCCCTGGGGCCCGGAGCGCGCGGTGCGGGCCCGGATCGTGGCCTGGCTGCTGCTGGACGGCCCGCCCGCGCTCGCGGGCCGGGTGTCCTCGCTGAAGCTGACCGGTGTGCGGATCACCGGCACGCTGGACCTCTCCGGCGGCACGGTGCGGCCGTACGTGGAGCTGCGCGGCTGCCGCTTCGACGACGAGGTGCTGCTGCCGGAGGCCCGGTTCACGACCCTGCGGATGGTGGACTGCGCGGTGCCCCGGCTGGAGGCCGCCCGGGTGCACACCGAGGGCGATCTGCATCTGCCGCGCTGCCGCTTCCAGAACGGGGTCCGGCTGACCGACGCGCACATCGGCACCGATCTGCTGCTCAACCAGGCCGTCGCCTACCGCGACCGCAGCGGCCGGTCGATCGCGGCGGACGGCATGACCGTCGGCCAGGACCTGCAGGCGGAGATGCTGGAGTCGCACGGCGAACTGAGCCTGCGTGCCGCCCAGGTCGGCGTCTCGCTCAGTCTGCGCGGCGCGAAGCTCGACAACCCGTACTCGCGCTACGCCCTGAACGCGCCCCAGCTGACCGTCGAACGCACCCTGTACCTGACCCCGGCCGGCGTGGGCAGCCCGCTGCTGAGCGGCACGACACCCGCGCGCGGGACGCGGATCCAGCCGTTCGAGTGCCGGGGCGGGCTGCGGCTGGACGACGGGCGGTTCGGGGACGCCGTCGACCTGGAGCGGGCGCGGTTCGCCCTCACCGACGACCAGGTGCTGTCGATGCGCCGGGTGCAGACGCCGGAGCTGCGCTTCCTCGGCGACGCCCCGCAGCGCGGCCAGGTGCTGCTGTCCGGTGCGCGGATCGTCAACCTGGTGGACCGCGCGGCCAGCTGGCCGGGGCCGGGCAGTCTGCACATGGGCGGCTTCACGTACGAGAACCTGGTGCCGCGGGGCCCGTTCCCGCTGACCCGGCGCCTGGACTGGGTGGCGGCGGCCACCGCCGAGTACAACCCGGAGCCGTACGAGCGGCTGGCCGCCGTCCTGCGGGCGGCCGGGGAGGACGAGGACGCACGCGAGGTACTGCTCGCCAAGCAGCGCCGGCGCCGCGAGACGCTGCCGCCGGCCGGCAAGGTCTGGGGGTTCGTGCAGGACTGGACCGTGGCCTACGGCTACCGGCCGGGCCGGGCCGCGGTGTGGATGGCGGTGCTGTGGGCGGCGGGCACCCTGGCGTTCACGCACGCGGACCATCCGCCGATGAACCACGACAGCCATCCGTACTGGAGCCCGGCCCTGTTCACGCTGGATCTGCTGCTGCCGGTGATCGACCTGGGCCAGACCGGCCAGTGGCAGCTGAGCGGGGGCTGGCAGTGGCTGGCCGCCGTGATGATCCTGCTCGGCTGGATACTGGCGACGACGGTGGCGGCGGGGGCCACGCGGCTGCTGCGGCGAGGATGAACGGCCGGGGGCCAGGCGGCCACGGCGGCGGGGATGAAGTCCGACTTGACCCGTTTCCCACACAGTGGCCGCATTTTCCGCACCGCGGGGGCACAAAAGCGGACCAGTCTCCTTTTGCCGGTCCTTGACCCGCGACCGTACAACTTTCCGCAACTTCCCCCAAGTCTCTGGCGCGCTGCCGACCTGCGGTCTTTCAATGGTCGACACCATGGCTCTGCTGCCCTCGTTCATCCGCCCCACACGGATGGCCAAACGCTCCGCGCGCCTCGTCTCCGGTCATTCACCGGCCGGGGACGAGGCGATGCTCGACGCGCCCGACGACCGGCTCTCGCCCGCGCTGGTCGCCGCCGGCCGGGGCGAGTACGAGGCCGCGGCCGGCCTGCTGGCCGCCACCCGCGCCGCGGCGGCCTGGGAGAACCACGACCGGTACGTACGCCGCCTCGCCGCCTTCGCCCGCTCGCGCCCCGAGTGGTTCGAGGCCTGGCGCGGCGCCGCCCCGGAGGATCCCGGTGCCCTGCTGGTCGGGGCCCAGCTGGCGGTGGACCGCGTCTGGCCCTCGCCGGCCCGCGCCGAGCTGCTGCGCGAGGTCAGCCCGCTCATCACCGCCGCCGCCCGCGCCGACGACCGCGACCCGGTGCCCTGGCGGATCGCGCTGGACCATGCGCGCGGCTCCCGGGCCGGCCACCGGTACTTCGAGGAGCTGTGGGAGGCGGCCGTCCGGCGCGCCCCGCACCACTACGGCTGCCATGTGGCCGCGCTGCGCTACCTGGCCGACTCCTGCTGCGTCCGGTGGAAAGACACCCCCCACACCCCCCGTGCCTCGCACCGGGAGTGCTTCGACTTCGCCGACCGCGCCGCGCAGGACTCCCCGGCCGACTCGCTCGTGCAGGCCCTGCCGGCCCGGGCGGCCCTCGGCTATCTGACCGACGGCTGCGGCCCCGAGATCCCGCGCGCCCGGCTGGACGCCGCCGCCGACCGGGCGCTCGAACTGTCCGCCCGCTTCCCGGCGGCCGACCCGTGGCCCGCCCAGATCCGCAACAAGCTCCTGTACGTCCTGATGCGCCTGGACCGCTGGGAGGACGCCGGCGCCCAGCTGCGGCTGATCGGCCCGTACGCCACGTCCTTCCCGTGGGACCGGTTCTCCGACGACCCGCTCGGCCACTTCCTTGGCCTGCGCGAGCATCTGCTCATGGCCGGTCCCGGACCCGTCCCGGCGGGCCTGCTGACCTGGCTCGCGGTCCCGCTCGGCGAGCACGGCGGACACGCCCGCGCCGACGACCACTAGGCTGAGGCGTCGTGACCACCGTCCGTCTCCCGCTCTTCCCGCTGAACACAGTGCTGTTCCCGGGTCTCGTGCTGCCGCTCAACGTCTTCGAGGAGCGCTATCGCGCCATGATGCGCGACCTGCTCAAGACACCGGAGGAGGAGCCGCGCCGGTTCGCCGTCGTGGCCATCCGCGACGGCCACGAAGTCGCGCCGAGCGCCCCCGGTATGCCGGATCCCACCGCACAGCCCGAACGGGGACCGGCCGCGGGCTTCGGCCCGGAGCCCCTCCAGGCCTTCCACGGGGTGGGCTGCGTGGCGGACGCGGCGACCATCCGCGAGCGGGCCGACGGCACGTTCGAGGTGCTGGCGACCGGCACGACCCGGGTGCGGCTGCTCTCCGTCGACGCGTCCGGGCCGTTCCTGACGGCGGAGCTGGAGGAACTTCCGGAGGATCCGGGTGACGAGGCGGGCGCGCTGGCCGAAGGGGTGCTGCGCTCCTTCCGCCAGTACCAGAAGCGCCTGGCGGGCGCCCGCGAGCGCTCGCTGTCCACCGGCGCCGAACTGCCGGACGACCCGAGCGTGGTGTCGTACCTGGTGGCCGCCGCGATGGTGCACGACACACCGACCAAGCAGCGGCTGCTCCAGGCGCCCGACACCGCGTCCCGGCTCCGGGACGAGCTGAAACTCCTTCGCGCCGAGACGGCGATCATCCGTAATCTGCCGTCGCTCCCGGCGTTCGAGCTGACGCGGACGCCGACGAGCCTGAACTGAGCAGCACGGCAGAGCGACACCGCTGAGGAAGACCGCCAGGGAAGACGGCTGGGGAAGACGGATGGCGAAGAAGTCGAAGAAGCAGCAGCAGTCCGGGGGCACCCCCGCCACGGTCGCCCTCGCGGCGGCCGGCGTGGACTTCACGGTCCACTCCTACGACCACGACCCTGCCCACCCCTCCTACGGCGAGGAAGCGGCGGAAGCGATGGGCGTGTCACCCGACCGCGTCTTCAAGACCCTGGTGGCGGACGTCGACGGCGCCCTGACGGTGGCGGTGGTCCCGGTGTCCGGCTCCCTGGACCTCAAGGCCCTGGCGGCCGCGGTCGGCGGCAAGCGGGCGACGATGGCGGACCCGACGCTGGCGGAGCGGACCACGGGCTATGTCCGCGGCGGCATCTCTCCCCTGGGCCAGCGCAAGAGGCTGCCGACGGTACTGGACGACTCGGCCGGGACACACGACACGATCTGCGTGTCGGCGGGGCGGCGGGGCCTTGAGGTGGAAGTGGCCCCGGGAGATCTGGCGAAGCTGACGAACGCCGTACTGGCACCCGTCGGACGGGGCTGACGCCGGGCGCCCAGCGGTCACGCCTGGTGCGGATAGGGCGGCTCGGGATCCCGGGGCCCGAACAGCGCGGTCAGCCCGAGATGCACCACCAACGCGCCCAGCGGCCAAGCCAGCAGAGCGCCCTTCGCTCCCAGCTTCAACGGCGCCGAGAAGGTGACCCCCTTCCCCACGTCCTTGGCATGCGCGAGCACATCGGACTCGGGCCCCAGGTACACCCCCAGCCGCCATGCCAGCAGCGACCCGAGCAGCGCACCGAGCCCCAGCGCCACGACGACCGGCACGCCCCCGCGCCGCCGCAGCAGGAACACGACGACGGCACTGACGACCCCGAGGGCAAGCCCCAGCAGGGTGAACGTGCCGTCCACGCCTATCGCCTGCTCCCCCTCGCTGTCCTTGAGATAGACGACCCAGCTCTTGTCGACCTGGTCGCCGACCAGCGGCACATGCGGTGCCAGCCACCACCACAGCAGCCCCAGCAGCACCCCGCCCAAGGCCATGGCCACCGTGATCACGGCGGCATCCCGCAGTTCGGTCTTCATCCCGGGGCCGTCCTGTTCGTACCCGCCCCCCTCCGGCGTCCCGGCAGGCGGCGGCGCCTGCCGGAGCTGGTGCTGGGAGTCTTCGTGCGGCGGCGGTGGTGGAGTCAGCGGTGCGGTCACCCTGACATCGTGCCAGGTCGCGCTGTGCGCCGCGTCACCGGACGGCGGCCCGGCGGTACGCCCAGGTCGCCACGGCCAGCGAGACCACCCCGACACCCGCGCACACTCCCAGGTCGACGAGGACGACGGCCCAGTCCGGGTGTGCCCCGAAGGTCCGGGCGTAGGCCTCCACGCCGTAGGTCGACGGCAGCAGATCCCGCGCCAGCCGTACGATCCCCGGCATCCGGTCGGCCGGCAGCACACCCAGCAGCAGCGCCGCCGACATGCCCAGCTGCCCGAGCAGCGTGGCCAGCTCGGGCCGCGGTGCGAGCAGCCCGCAGGCGGCGCCCAGCCCGGACAGCGCGGCCCCGGCGAGCGGGATCACGGCCACCAGGATCCACAGGTTGGCCATCGGCAGCCCGAACAGCGTGCACCCGAAGACGGCCGTCACCAGTGTCCCCGGCACGGTGAAGGAGGCGTATGCGGCCGCCGCGCCCAGCACCACCGCGGCCGGCGGCACCGGCAGGGTGGCGTAGTGATCGAGCCCCCCGCTGGCCCGCAGCTGACCGAAGTACTGCGAGAGCAGATTCAGCGCGACGTACGCGACGACCAGCACCGATGAACCCGCCACCACGGACTCGGCCTCGCTGCCGCTGTCGACCACGCCCCGCATCATCACGGCGATGCCGATGGACTGGAAGGTGGCCACGAACAGCAGCGGGATCCGCGCCACCCGGGCCCGGGACAGCTGCGCCCGGTAGACGGCCGCCAGCGACGGCCACAGCCGTGCGGGCGGCCCGAGTTCGGCCGCGCCCCGTGCCGTCTCGGGCACGGCCGGGGCACCGCCCGGCAGCACCTCCGCGGGTACGACACTCACGTCGAGCTGCTCCTCTTCCCTGCGGCGGCCGCCTTCCCGGCGGCAGTCGCGTAGCTCCCTACGGCAGTCGTACCGACCCATACGCATCGCACGGCCGCCGCGCTCACGCCTTCACCAGCCCCTGCCGGGCCGCGCCGCCCAGCGCCAGGTAGACGTCCTCCAGGCTGGGCGTGGCGAGCGTGAAGTCGTCCAGGGCGGCGAAGGCGGCCCCGCCGGTCACGGTGGCGACGACGGCGCGGGCCTCGTCGGGGGCGAGCCGCAGCGTCCAGCGCCGGCCGGACTCCGCCGCGCGCTCGCGCAGCGCGGCGACCTCGGGCACCTCCAGCGGCGCCCGCTCCCGCCACACCAGCTCGACCCGGACCTCGCCGGCGACCTGTTCCTTCAGCCCGGCCGGGGTGTCGCAGGCGATGACCCGCCCCTGGTCGAGCACGGCGACCCGGTCGAGCACGGTCTCGGCCTCGATGACGTTGTGGGTGACCAGCAGCACGGTCGTGCCGTGCTCGGCGCGCCGCCGGTCCACGGCGGCCCAGACCGCGCGCCGGGCCACCGGGTCCATGCCAGTGGTCGGCTCGTCCAGCACGAGCAGCGGCCGCCGGCCGACGAGGGCGGCGGCGAAGCAGGCGAGCCGCCGCTGCCCGCCGGACAGCTTCTTCAGCGCCCGCCCGGCGATCGGCGTCAGCCCCAGCTCCTCCAGTACGGCGTCCCGCTCGGCCCGTGCCCGCCCTGCGTCCAGGCCGCGCAGGCGTCCGGTGGTCTCGGCGGCGAGGGAGACGGTCAGCTCGTCCAGTGCGGAGGACTCCTGGCCGAGGTAGGCGAGGAGGCGCGCGGCCCGCTCGGGGTGGCGGACGATGTCGTGCCCGAGGATCTCGACGCTGCCGGTGTCCGGCCGGAGCAGCCCGGTGAGCTGTCGTACGAGGGTGGACTTGCCGGCGCCGTTCGGCCCGAGGAGCCCGAAGACCTCGCCGCGCCGCACCTCCAGCTCGACCCCGTCGGTGGCCCGCACCTCGGGGGTGCCGGGCGCGCCCCGGCGCCCCTTCACGGCCGGGTACGTCTTGCCGAGCCCGCGCACGCGTACGACCTCGTCATACCGAGGTGCCTGTGCCGCGCGCGTACTCACAAGGGACGAGAGTACGGGGTCGGAGCCCTTTACTCGCCCTTGGGGCCGGTCCCGCTCACTCCCCCGGCACGCTCTCCGCCGCGGCCGGTACGTCGATCTCCCGCCAGAACCCCGCCCGAATGGCGTAGCGGTCGTGCTCGTCGATCTGGTCGTCCTTGTGGGCGAGCAGCCCGAACCGCGCGGCGTAGCGCAGCAGCTCCCCGTCGATGCGGTGCGGGATGCGCGGATACAGCTGCGACAGCTTCTGCAGATGACCCTGGTCGCCGAGCCGGGACATCCAGCGACGGGCGAAGACCTGTCCCACCTCGTACGGGTCGCCGCCGACGGTGGTGATGTCCTCCTCGCGGTCGGCCCACCGCTGCTCGGCGGTGGTGAGCTGGGCGAGCGTCGGCATGGCGGCGACATCGGGCGGTTCGGTGACGGCACCCGGCCGGTCCACCCAGCCCTTGTCGGAGGACCAGCGCAGGGTCGCGGTCGCGGGGTGCTGCACGGGCTGGGCACCGGGGGCGCGCAGCGCGGCGAGGTCCTTGGGGGTGGGGACGCCCTTGCCGACGGCCCGCTCCTGGACGCCGTTCCCCGTCGCGGCGGCCGGGGGCGCGCCCGGCTCGGGCGGGCGCTCGGCCGCCGCGGTGAGCGCGGACTCGGGCAGCGGCGCGGACAGGATCGCGGCGATCTCGGGCCGGGGCACGGGCGGCGGGGCGCAGACGCCGGTCAGCTCCTTGGCGCGGACGGCCTGGGTGATCCAGGCGCGGTCCAGGACGCGCCGCTCGTCGGCCTCGGCGACCAGGTCCTCGGACTGGTTGTAGTCGCCGTCGGCGGCCTGTACGGCCCACAGGTGGACGGCGACGCCGTGTTCCTTGGCGGCCATCATGCCGGGCAGCAGATCGCCGTCGCCGGTGACGAGGACGATGTCGGAGCAGGCGCGGTTGCGGGCCAGCTCGGTCAGCTCGGCGTGCATGGCGGCGTCGACGCCCTTCTGCGCCCAGCGTCCGTCGCTGCGGGTGAGAGCGCCGAGCCGGACCGTGACGCGGGGCATGACACGTAGGCGGCGATGCTCCGGTTGGGGGACGCGGTCGGGGGCGCCGTCGAACCAGTAGATACGCAGCAGCGGCCGCTCGGTCTCCGACTCGGCACGTTCGCGCAGCGCCTGGATCAGCGCGGTGTGGTCGACGGTGATCCGGGACCGCGAGGGCTCACCGGCGAGGAGGCTGGCGGCGGCACCCAGCAGGTACCCGGCGTCCACCAGGACGATGCAGCGGTCCACGCGTCTCACCCTCTTCCCGGGAGGTCTTGCTTCGGACTTCCTTCGAGTCTGCCCGACGGCGCAGAGGTTAACGGCCCGAACTCGATCTTCGGCGTGGCGTTTGCGGATCCCGATCGCTCACCACCCCTGTCACACACGGTAATTATCCGACATGCGCGTGATGTCAGCGTATGTGAATCTGGTCCCGGCCCTGGCCCCTAGATCCCCCACAGGAGGCAGATCACCATGGCCAAGAACAAGAATCGCAAGCAGGGTGGCCCGCAGAACCGCGCGTCGCAGCCCGAGCAGACACGCGAGAACGCACAGCGGCAGTCCGAGGCACACGAGTCGCCGGTGTCGCACATCCAGGGCAACCCCACGGATGTTGCTCGCAAGAAGCAGAAGAGCTTCGGCCACAACTAAAGGGCAGTTGAAGCCCAGGCACACACGAGGGGCGCACCCGCATCGGGTGCGCCCCTTCGCGCTTCCTCGGTCTCAGCCCGCCAGGCAGGAGGGGCCGAGCAGCACCTTCAAGTCGCCGAAGAGCGCCGGGTCGGGCTTGACCCGGTGCCGGTCCAGGCGCAGCACGGTGGTCTTGCGCGGGCCCTGGAGTTTGATGCGGACCTCGC